>NC_007776.1:2715288-3046682 GCF_000013225.1 Synechococcus sp. JA-2-3B'a(2-13) | reverse complement strand
GCTTCGGGATTCCCAATTTAACTGCTCGGCGCGGGGTGGCCAATCTAGCAATTTTCCATTGAGTCTGCTAAGATTGAGCGTCTGCGATCAGTTTCAAGCGGGCTAATTTCGGTCTGGTCAGCTCTGGCAAATGATCTTGGATTCATAAGTTGGCTTCTCACCATGACTCAGCGTACCCTTCGTGGCACCAATCGCAGACGCATTCGGGTTTCTGGGTTTCGGGCCAGAATGCGAACGGCAACTGGGCGTCAGGTCTTGCGGCGACGGCGGGCCAAGGGGCGTTATCGCCTGGCGGTTTCCTAAGCCCTTTGGTCAGAGATTTGATTTGTCTTGGTTTTTTGGAGCGTTGCAGCCCAAAACTCGCTGACTTCTGGGGCAGACTCTCCTCGGTGCCCAATGTTGCCGGCTCCTCATCGATTGCGGGATCGACGAGCTTTTCAGGCGCTCTACCAGGGGGGCCAACGTCGTTCCGGTGCAGGCTTGACCCTGCTGTTTCAGCCGATGCCCGCAGGGTGCGAAGGGATCCCTAGCCAAGTGGGGCTGGTGATCGGCAGAAAGGTGAGCAAATCTGCCGTAAAGCGGAATCGGCTGCGCCGCCAGTTGCGAGAAATCTTGCGCCCCCTGTGCCCAAACCTGAAACCCGGATACCGGCTGCTGTTTATCTCCAAGGCAAACTTACTGACCTACCGCTGGCCGGAGCTGAGGGCGGAGGTGCATCGTCTTCTCCAAAAGGCCGACCTGCTCGTCAGCACAGATGTAGACTCAACAGGTGCAGACTCAGATGCCAAGCCGTCCTAAGAAACTTGAGCTGCACAGGTTTTTGCTACCCATGCTAGCCTGTTGCCATCATATGCTGGTGGCCACGCTAGATGTGGGGTGTGATGTACATCAAGCGGATTGAGCTGACCCGATTTAAGTCGTTTGGCAGCACCACCTCGTTGCCCCTGCTGCCGGGCTTTACGGTCATTTCCGGCCCCAATGGCTCCGGTAAGTCTAACATCCTGGATGGGATCCTGTTCGCGCTGGGTTTATCGTCCTCGCGGGGGATGCGGGCAGAGAGGCTTTTGGATCTGGTGCATTCCGGCAGCCTCAACGGCAATCGGCAGGTGGAAACCCACGTTTCCGTCACCTTTGAGCTGGGGCCAGGAGAAGATGGCCAGCCCAGGGAATGGAAAGTCAGTCGCCGGCTGCGGGTCAGGCCCGGAAAGGCTGAGGAGCTCGCCCGCGATAGTGGGACGGAGTCCTTTTCTCTCCCCTACACCAGCACCTTTTATATCAACGATGTGCCCTGTACCCTGAGCGAGCTGCACGAACAACTGGAGGCGATGCACATCTACCCCAACGGCTACAACGTTGTTTTACAAGGGGATGTCACCAGTATCATTTCCATGCACCCCAAGGAACGGCGGCAGATCATCGACGAATTGGCGGGGGTGGCCACCTTCGACCGCAAGATCGCCCAGGCCAACAGCAAGCTGGAGGCGGTGCGGGAACAAATTGAGCGTTTTCGGCTCATCGAACAGGAATGGCAAGCCCAGGGAGAACGGCTGCTCAAAGAGAGCGAAAAGGCTCAACACCATCAGCAACTGCGGCTGCAGCTGCAAACGCTGGGGCAGCAGCAACAGGTGTTGCTTTGGCGGCATTTGCAAGTCCAAGTGGAAGAAACCCAGGCGGCCATTCAGCGGTTTCTGGAAACTCAGGAGCAGGCCACTGCTCAGGTGCAGACCTTGAACGATCATTTGCAACAGGCCGAAGCCGCCCTGGGCGAGTTGCAAAGCCGCATCCATGCTCTTGGAGAGGAGGAATACCTGCACCTGCAAGCCCAAATCGCCGCCGCCGAAGCACAGCGGCAACAGGTCAGCCGACAGATCGCAGCCTGGCAGGAGGAGATCCAGCAAGCGCAGCGCCTACATCAGGAGTGCCAAGCCCAACAGCAGCATCTGCAGGCGGAGCTGGAACACCTGCACAGCCAACAAGAGCAACTGGCCCAAGCCCAGGGATCCCTGCAGGCCCAGGTTCAGAAAGCCCAAATTAGCTTGGAACAGAGCCGCGAACAGCTGCGCGCCCTAGCCCAATCCGCTGATGCCTGGGTGAAACAGCAGCGCTACCTCACCCGCCACATTGAGGAACTTCGCGCCGAACAGGAGCCTCTCCAACAGGAGCAAATTCGCCTGCAAGAGCGACAACGGCAACTGGAACGGCAAAGCCAAGAGATCCAGGCGGAGATTGCCCAGATCGAGGCGTGGCTGGGATCCCACCTGGCCCTCACCGCCGAGCTGGAACACACTTGCCGACAGTCGGAAGCTCAGGTTCAAACTTTGGCCCAAGAGCTGGCGCAACTGCAGGCCAGCCTGGAGTTGGATCGCGCCACCCACGAACGCCTCACCGTCGAGCTGCACGCCAAGCAGCGGCAACTGGACAAATGGGAAACCCGCCGCCAAGTGTTGCAAGAATCCCAGGGATCCCGGGCGACCCAAGCCATCCTGAGTGCCCGTCTGCCGGGGGTTTTGGGGTTGGTGGCCCAGTTGGGGCAGGTGGATCCCCAGTATCAACTGGCCCTGGAGGTTGCAGCAGGCAACCGGCTGCACTTTGTGGTGGTGGAGGATGACACCGTGGCCGTGAGCGCTGTCAACTTTTTGAAACGGGAAAAAGCCGGACGCGCCACCTTTTTGCCCTTGAATAAGCTCCAGCCCACCCGCCCCCCCAGCCCCCTGAAATTGGACGGCCTGATCGACTACGCCATTCGTTTGGTGCGTTTTGAAGAGCGCTACCGGGATGTTTTCGGCTTTGTGTTCGGCTCCACCCTGGTTTTCCAAAGCCTAGAGCTGGCCCAGCCCCACATCGGCAAGCACCGCATGGTTACTCTGGAAGGGGAGCTGTTGGAAACTTCGGGCGCCATGACCGGCGGCAGCGCCCCCCAGCGAGCTGGGATCCATTTTTCTGTCGGCGAACCTTCCGAGGAGGCCGCCTTGCGCTCCCGCTTGGCCGAGCTGGAGGAACTGCTGGCCGCCCTCACCCTGCGCCTACAAGCAGCCCAAGCCCGCGAAAAACAACTGGCCCAAGCCCTGCTCCTGGCTCGCCAAGACGCCCTGCAAGCCCAGCAATATCTGGAGCGGCACCAAGCCGACTGCCAAAAGCAACAGGCCCGCCTGCAACACCTGCAGGGATCCCTGGCGCAAAGGCAAAGCGAAAGCCACCAGATCCAGCAGCGGCTCCAGCAGATTCAACTGCGTTGGGATCCCTTGCAACAGCGCCTGGCCGATCTCACCCTCAAGCTCAGCCAACTGGAGGGATCCCCGGTGAACCAACATTGGCAGCAACTGCAGCAGACGGTGCAGCAGCAGGAAAGTCGCTTGGCAGAGCTGCAGCAGCAACTGACCCAACTGGAGCGGCAACAGCAGGAGAACTCCGGCCAACAACACCTGAAACAGGCCCAAATCCAGCACCACCAGGAGCGCCTGCAGGAGAGCAAACAGCGCCAAGCCTATCTGCAGGAGCAAATCGTCCAAGCCCAAGCCACCCTTGGCCAAATCCAGCAACACCTTGCCGAGCAACGGCAACAGATGAGCCAGATCGAGGCCCGACTTTCCCACCTGCGCCAAGAGCGAGATCGGCAGGAATTTCAACTGCGGGCCCAACAACAGCAAATCCAACGCCTGGAGTGGGAACGCTACAACGCCCTCACCCAACAACAGGAAAAAGAGGCCCTGCTGGCCCAACTGCAAACCCAACTGCAAGCGGTGGCCCAAGAGCTGCCGGATCCGCTGCCCAACTTGCCCGCCACCCTGACCCTAGACGAGCTGCAACGGCAAAAACGCAAAATCGAAGAGCAATTGCGATCCCTGGAGCCGGTAAACATGCTGGCCATTGCCGAATACGAACAGACCCAAGCTCGCCTGCGGGATCTCAGCGCCAAACTGGAAACCCTGCACCAAGAGCGCACCGAGTTGTTGCTGCGCATCGAGAACTTTTCCACCCTGCGTCGGCAAGCCTTCTTGGATGCCTTTCATGCCGTCAACGGCCATTTTCAGACCATCTTTGCCCAACTTTCCGATGGGGATGGCCATTTGGAATTGGAAAACCCAGAGGATCCCTTCGCAGGCGGTCTAACCTTGGTGGCCCACCCCAAAGGCAAGCCGGTGCGCCGTCTCAGCGCCATGTCGGGAGGAGAAAAATCCTTGACAGCCCTCAGCTTTATTTTTGCTCTGCAGCGATTCCGCCCTTCCAGCTTTTACGCCTTTGATGAAGTAGATATGTTTTTGGACGGGGCCAATGTGGAAAAATTGGCCAATATGATCTGGCAGCAATCTCGTCAGGCGCAGTTTTTGGTGGTCAGTTTACGCCGCCCCATGATCGAAAAAGCTGAGCACACCATTGGTGTAACCCAGGCCCGCGGTGCATACACTCAGGTGATCGGCCTGACCAAACCCGCCCCTCACCCCAGTTAAGATGTGGCTTGGTTAAGAGCAGAGGGCAAATCCTGAGGTCCCATTAGGCTCATTCTAAGAATGGTTTAGGAGTGTCCAAACGCCTGCCATGGTTGCTCTGACTCTGAATCTATCCCCCCTGACAACCCTGAGCCGAGCAGATTTTATTCGGCTTTGTGCCGCCAATCCTGACTTGAAGCTGGAGCGTACCGCTCAAGGAGAATTGGTTATCATGTCTCCAACCGGCGGGGAAACCGGCCACTGGAATGCCGAAATCACCACAGACTTAACCCTTTGGAATCGGCAATCGGGCCGAGGGAAAAGCTTTGATTCTTCCACCGGATTTTCCTTGCCTTCAGGCAGCGACCGCTCCCCTGATTTGGCCTGGATCCCGATTGAAAAGTGGGAAGCTTTGGATCCCTCAGTCCGTCAAGGATTTTTGCCCTTGTGCCCCGATTTTGTGGTGGAGATCCTCTCGCCCACCGATTCTTGGATCCAAACTCAGGCCAAGATGCAAGAATACATGGACAACGGCTGCCGGCTGGGGTGGCTGCTGGATCCCAAGGCTAAGCGGGTGATGATCTACCGACAAGGGCAAGCGCCGGAATTGGTCGAAGATCCGGAAACCCTATCAGGAGAGGACGTGCTGCCGGGCTTCACCTTGCCCATTCGCAAGATCTGGTCGGCTTGATATGAGTAGCTTTCACGGATTTACGATCCCTGATACAGATTTTTTCCACACCCTTAACCCAGCTAACTCAGATGGATCTCTTGCATGACAGGGATCGGAATTGCAGAACTCTCCCAACCTTGGAAACAGCTGCAGTAAAAATGTTGAGCGATAGGCCAAAAACAGGCGGAGTCACACTACCATGGCTGCTCTGACTCTGAATCTATCTCCCCTGATAACCCTCAGCCGAGCAGATTTTATCCGGCTTTGTGCCGCCAATCCTGAGCTGAAGCTGGAGCGTACTGCCCAAGGAGAATTGGTCATCATGTCTCCAACCGGTGGGGAAACGGGCAATCTTAACTTTGAAATTGCCGGGGAAGTTTATGTTTGGAATCGGCAATCGGGCCGAGGGAAAAGCTTTGATTCTTCCACCGGATTTTCCTTGCCTTCAGGCAGCGACCGCTCCCCTGATTTGGCCTGGATCCCGATTGAAAAGTGGGAAGCTTTGGATCCGGAAACCCGCCAAGGATTTTTGCCCCTGTGCCCCGATTTTGTGGTGGAGATCCTCTCGCCCACCGACTCTTGGATTCAAACTCAGGCCAAGATGCAAGAATACATGGACAACGGCTGCCGGCTGGGGTGGCTGCTGGATCCCAAGGCCAAGCGGGTGATGATCTACCGACAAGGGCAAGCGCCGGAATTGGTCGAAGATCCGGAAACCTTATCGGGAGAGGACGTGCTGCCGGGCTTCACCTTGCCCATCCGCAAGATCTGGTCCACCTGACATTCTACGGTCGTTTTATAGTCATTTTAGACAGGAATGAAACATTTGTGTATTGGTTCCTAACTCCCCTCTCCCAAAGGAAGAGGGGCTGGGAGTGGTCGCAGAAGCTGCACGGAATGCTTGAGGAGTGTCTCAATCTAGTTTGGAATGACTATAGTCCTCAGATTGGGGTCTTTCGCGCAATTCTGGCGAGACTGGGATCTTGGCCAGGCTGGATAAGGCCCACCGATGCCTTTTGCACCTGCTGGACTTCTTGCAAAAGCTGCAAGTAAAAAGTCCGTCGTTCCCAATCCAGATCTCGGAGCCCACAGCCCGGCTCTCGATGGTGCAGGCAATCGCGAAACTGACAGGCGCCCAAGCGATCCCTTACTTCGGGGAAGCACCGTATCAACTGCAAAGGATGCACCGGCGGGATCCCTTCGCCAGCATTGAATCCCGGCGAATCGGCGATCCAACCGCCTTCCGGCAAAGGAAACAGCTCCACATGGCGGGTGGTGTGCCGACCATGGCCCAAACGTCTGGAGACGGCCTGAGTGGCCAGCCGAACGTCCGGCAGCAGCCGATTGAGCAAGCTGGATTTGCCCACCCCGGAAGGGCCCATCACCACCGAGATCTGATCTCGACAGCACTGTTGCAACTGGGGGATCCCAGCTTGGGTGTGGGCACTGACCAACAGAGGCTCATATCCCCACCTCTGCAGACGCTCCACCCAAGTTGTCGCCACTTCTGGATCCACGCAGTCGCATTTGTTCAACACCACCTGAACCCGCAGTTGGCTGGCCTCGGCTTGCACCAGCAGACGACTGAGGGCGTTGGGCTCAGGGTCGGGCTCGGCCAGGGCCACCACCACCAGAACTTGGGTTGCGTTGGCAATAGCGGGTCGAGGCAGCTGAGTGCGCCGCGGCAGGATCGCCTCGATCACCCCCCGCTCCGGCCAGAGGTCGGCGGCAGCAGGCGGCAAGCGCACCTCCACCCAGTCCCCCACCATCACCTGCTGGCCCGTTTTTTTCAGCTTGGCCCGGCTGGTACAGAGAATCTCCGCCGGGGTGGGCTTTTGAGCCGGAAACTGAGCCGGGATCTCGGGAAAAAGGGCGGCCAAACTCGGATCGATCCGCACGCGATAAAAGTTGGCCTGCGCTGCGCGCACCCAGCCGGTACAATCTTTTCCTTCCGGTTTCACCGGGCTCATGCCGACTCAGGCGTGCCGCGACGCACCCAGAGAATGTGATGGCCTTCGGGGGCAGCCGCCTGTCCCTCAATCCGATGCCCGGCCATGGCTAGACTGTTGGGCACCTGCTCCAGGGGTTCTCCCGCATCCAGCCATAGCTCCAGCAGTTCTCCAGGAGCCATGCGCTCCAGGCGCAGCTTCGCCCGCACGTAGTTAAGTGGGCAAGGGATCCCGCGCTGGTCAAGGATAAACTTGACCTCTTCCGACGAAACAGCCTCTGCAGTCATTCTTCCTCACGCTCCCGGTTGCCAGGCATCTGGGCCAGCCCCCGCAACAACCCGCCCAAGAAACCATCCCGCTTGTTGATGCGTTCTCCGTGCAGCTCAGCCAGGCGCATGAGCAATTCCCGCTCTTCTGAGCTGATGCGGGTGGGGATCTCCACCACCAAGGTGATTTGGTGGTCGCCCCGAGACATCGGGTTGCCAATGCGAGGTACCCCCTTGCCCTCCAGGGTCAGCACTGTACCCGGCTGGGATCCGGCTGGGATGGTCAGCTCCACCTCCTCCTCCAGGCCGGCTTTCGAGTCCACGGTGGGCACAGAGACCTTGGCCCCCAAGATGGCCTGCAAATAGCTCACCCGCACCTCCGAGAGAATGGTCAGGCCATCTCGCTGGAAGTCGGGATCCGGTTCCACGAATAGGTAGACGTAGAGATCCCCGGGCGGGCCACCGCGTCGACCGGCATCGCCTTCCCCGGAAACCCGCAAACGGGTGCCACTATCCACGCCGGCTGGGATGTTAATGCGCAGTTTCTTCGTGGTTTGGGCCAAGCCCTCGCCGTTGCAGTTGTAGCAGGGCTCCTCCAACACCTGACCGCTGCCACCACAGGTGGGACAAACCGAGACCTGAGTGAAGTTGCCAAACGGCGTGCGGGTTGCCCGTCGCACCTGACCGCTGCCTCCGCAGGTGGGGCAAGTTTTCACCTCCGTACCGGGCTTGGCCCCGCTGCCCCCACAGACATTGCAGACCTCCAGGTGGCTGATGCGAATTTGCTTTTCGCCGCCGAAGATGGCTTCCAGAAACTCCAGTTTTAGGTCAAAGCGCAGATCATCGCCCCGTACCGGCCCCTGGCGACTGCGGGCATAGCTGGCTCCTGCCCCTGCAAAGTTGGTGAAAAAGCTCTCGAAAATGTCGGCAAAGCCACCCATCCCCGCAAAATCCTGGAATCCACTTGCTGCCGCAGCAGCTCCACTCAAACCCGCTTCTCCAAAGCGATCGTAGCGGGCTTTCAGCTCATTATCAGAGAGCACCTCATAGGCACGGTTGATCTCCTTGAAGCGCTCCTCGGCGCCTGGCTCCTTGTTGACATCCGGGTGGTACTTACGAGCCAACCGTCGATAGGCGCGCTTGATCTCCTCTTTGGAGCTATCGCGGCTAACCCCCAAGATTTCATAGTAGTCGCGAGCCATAGAAGCGCTTCAGAAGAGGTTAAAGATCAAAACATCAGACACACTTGAGATGCAACTTGTCAGGCAGCACAACCGAAGCAGACCTACAAGGCACCGGAGCTGGGGGAGAGCAAGCAGTTGCCTAGAATCCTCAGCGAGCTCCATAGATCTCGCTACCCATCTCCAGCAGGACAGCCCGCAGCTCTTCCATTGCGTTCCGTAAAGTTGCTAAGTCTACGTTATCATTTGCCAGCAATGCCCTCAATGTGCCCGCCACTTGAGCCCCCCGCTGGATTCGAGCTTCGCTGAGGCGATTGCCATGCTCCTGCAGGGTTTTGTCGTAGTTGTAGAGCAGGCTATCTGACTGGTTGCGGGCTTCCACCAACTGCCGCCGGCGCTGATCTTCTTCGGCATAGGCCTCCGCTTCCCGACGCATTCGCTCGATCTCGCTGCTGCTCAAGCCACCGTTGTTGGTGATCTTGACGCTCTGCTCGATTCCTGTCCCCTTTTCCCGAGCCGAGACTTTCAAGATCCCGTTGGCATCGATGTCAAAAGAAACCTCGATCTGGGGCACCCCACGGGGAGCCGGCGGGATCCCGGTCAGCTGAAAGCGGCCCAAGGTTTTGTTGTCTTTGGCCATGGCCCGCTCTCCCTGCAGGACGTGAATCTCCACCACACTCTGGCCATCGGTGGCAGTGGAGAAAATCTGGGTTTTACTGGTGGGAATGGTGGTGTTGCGCTCGATGATGCGGGTGAAGACTCCCCCCAGCGTTTCCACCCCAATCGAGAGAGGGATCACGTCCAGCAGCAGTAGATCTTTCACTTCTCCACCCACCACGCCTGCCTGGATGGCAGCGCCAAGGGCCACCGCCTCGTCCGGGTTGACGGAGCGATCTGGGTTTTTTTTGAAGATTTGCCGAATTTTCTCCTGGACAGCGGGAATACGAGTAGAGCCGCCCACCAGCAGCACGCGGTCGATGTCTGCAGGGGAGAGGTCAGCATCCCGCAGCGCCTGTTCTGTAGGCTCCACGGTGGCCTCCACCAGATCCCGCACCAACTCCTCAAACTTGCCGCGGGTCAGCTCCACTTCCAGGTGCTTGGGCCCCGAATCGTCGGCGGTGATAAAAGGCAGGTTAATGAGTGTAACCTGGGTGCTGGACAGCTCAATTTTGGCCTTCTCAGCAGCCTCCCGCATCCGCTGCAGGGCCATGCGATCCCGCGAGAGGTCGATCCCTTCCGTCTCCAAAAACTGACGGATGAGCCAATCGACAATTCTTTGGTCGAAATCATCCCCCCCCAGGTGGTTGTTGCCGGCAGTCGCTTGCACCTCAAACACGCCGCTGCCCAGTTGCAGCACCGAGACATCGAAGGTGCCGCCACCCAAATCGAAAACCAGAATGCGTAGGTCTTGATCTTGTTTGTCTAGGCCATAGGCCAGGGCGGCTGCTGTCGGCTCGTTGATGATGCGCAGCACCTCCAGGCCGGCAATGGTGCCCGCATCTTTGGTGGCCTGCCGCTGGGCATCGGTAAAATAGGCGGGAACGGTGATCACGGCTTGGGTCACCGGCTCCCCCAGATAGGCCTCCGCATCGGCCTTCAGCTTTTGCAGGATCATGGCGGAGATCTCCTGCGGAGTGTAGGCGCGATCTTGCACCACCACTTCCACCATGTTGTCTCGACCGGGGATGACCTTGTAGGGAACCCGCCTCCGCTCATCTTCGGTCTCGGCAAAGGTGCGGCCAATGAAGCGTTTGATGCTGAAGATGGTGTTTTCAGCATTGGTAACCGCCTGGCGCTTGGCCAGTTGGCCCACCAAGCGGGTGTTGTTCTTGGCGAAGCCGACAATGCTGGGGGTGGTGCGCCCTCCCTCGGCGTTGGTGATCACAACGGGCTGACCACCTTCCAAAACCGCCACGCAACTGTTGGTGGTTCCCAGGTCAATCCCGATGACTTTACCCATAGCCCCCTCTTCCCGTGCGCCAAGTCTCAACCCAAGAACGCGATTCCACGGATCTTAAAAGCATTCTGCCCAGAATCCCGCAGAAACCTTCAGACGTTGCTTTCGTCTCCGTAGCTTTACTGTAGCGTTTCTGAGACTGCTCTGGCTCTGTTTGTCAAGGTTCAAGTGAGCAAGTTCGGCTAGGAAGGTTGGGGGTTTTGGGGAGAGGCGGGCGTGTTTTCCGGACCAGCTTCGATGGTGGCTTGGGCTGGGGGGGATGGTTCAGAGCTGGGGCTGCCCGCCGAGACGGCTACCATGGCATGACGGATCACCAAGTCCCCCAACTTGTAACCCGGCTGATATTCGACGGCTACCACATCTTCAGGATAGTCTGGGCTGGGCTGACGGGCTATGGCTTCGTGCAGGTTGGGGTCGAAGGGCTGGCCCACCGATTTCATGCGGGAGACGCCCATCTTCTTCAGGCATTCCACCAGCAGGCGGTAGACGCTCTGGTAGCTGTTGTGCAACTCCCGCTCGCGGTCGGTTTCCAGCTTCAGCTGCTGCTGAGCCCGCTCAAAGCTGTCCACAACAGGCAAGATCTCCAGCACAAATTTCTGCCGTTCTTTTTGGCTGAACTCTTCTTTTTCCCGCTGGGTACGCCGCCGGTAGTTTTCAAAATCGGCGTAGAGGCGCAGGTAGGCGTCTTCTTTCTCTTTGAGTTGCTGGCGGACAACTTCCAACTCGTGCTGGAGCTGCTTGAGAGCTTCACCGGGATCTGGAGAAGGCTCAGCTGCGGTTTCTCCGGAGGAGGTACCGGCTTCTGCTTCGCTATCTTCCAAAATCAGCTTCTCCAGCTCTGCCTCTACGTCGATCTCTTCTTCCTGTAGTTCAGGATAGGTATCTTCTGGGGCCATCGGTTGCTTCTCTTCGGCAGTCATGGGCGATGTCGGCAAGTGTTAGCAATGAGCAGTGACTCGGATATCCCCAGTTTGGCAGTTTCAAAACCGCCGCTGCACTCAGCCAAACCAGGCTCTGTGTTGATCGTATTCTACCGGGTTCTCTTTCAGCCAGTTGAAGTCAATATCTTTTCTTTCCTAGCCGACCAGCAGATGTTCCCGTGGCCGGCCCAGGCAATCGGGGAAGTAGATCTTGGCCAAGTCGGGGATTAGGCGCCAGTTGGGGCTGTAGATGGGTTGAATGGGGGAGTGGGTGTGAATATAGTAGACCAGAAAGTCGCGGATGCTATCGGCTGAGATCCACAGGGTTTGGGCTTCTTGGAACATGCTGTAACCGCCGCCGCCGCCGGCTCGGTAGTGGTTAATGGCCAGGCGAAAGGTCTGTGCTGGTTCCACCGGCTGTCCGCGGAATTGTAAGGTCACCAGGCGCTTTCCTACGGGGCGGGTGAGATCGAAGCAGTAGTCGATGCCGTGGTAGAGGTCGAAGGTGTAGCCGCGGGCTTCGGGGGCCACGACGGCAGCAGGATCGGCGGGAAGGTGATTGGGATCCAACTGGCGAAAATAGCCGGCAGTCTGTTCTAGGGCGCGCCGCAGAATATCTCCAGTGATCTCCAAAACGCAGAGGGTGTTGTCGTAGACGGTGAGGCTGTAGGCATCTTGCAGGGAGATGGGGCCTGCTGACAGGCCGGCGCTGCTGCAGATGTTGACCAGGGAGAGCTCTGCGGGGAATCCTGCCTCCCGCACTGCTTGCAATTGGGCCTGATGGAGCAGCTCTGCCAGAGGGTTGGCCCCCAGACGGGCTGCCAGACCGCCGCTATAGGCAGAACGGGCTTGGCCAATGGGCTGACGGATGTAGCGCAGGGTGGCTTGATGATAGGGCTCTGTCAAGGCCAAGAGTTCGGGATCGGGAGGGATCCCTTCGGCGGAGAGGAGCTGTGCGCTTTTCCCGAGAATTTGCCAGCGGCTGCCCTGGCGCTCCAGCTCCAGGGATACCTGGGAGAGGTGGCTGCCCCAATAGCCGGGCTGAACTACCAGAGCTTGGGATCCCCCCAGACCGGCGATGGTCTGGTGGGTATGGCCGGAGAGGATGACGTCAATGCCGTCCAGTTCGGCCAGGGCCAACAGTTCGTTTTCCCCTGCCAGGCTTTTGTTGCTGCACCAGCCGGAGCGATCCGGGTTGTGCCAATGCTCAGGGGTGCGCAGGGGGGGCAATTGGTTGGGGCCGCTGTGCAGGATCAAGATCAAAACATCCACCTGAGGTCGCAGCAGCGATAGGTAGTGTCGGGCGGTCTCCAACAAGGGGGCAAAGCGCAGCCCCGCAATGTAGTCGGGTCGCTCCCAGGTGTCGATGCGGGGGGTGGTCAGCCCTAGCAAGCCAACGCGAACCCCGGCCAATTCCCGGATCAGGTAGGGCTGGAAGAGGGGATCCCCATTCTGGCGGAGGATGTTGGCGCAGAGCACCGGACAGCGGAGATCGCCGATAAAATCCTGGAGAACTTGCAGCCCAAAGTTAAAGTCGTGGTTGCCAGGGGTAAAGGCGTCGTAGCCCAAGGCGTTGAGAGCATGAGCCAAGGGGTGAGGGGAGACGCGCTCCACTTGCGCATAGTAGGTGCCCAAGGGGGATCCCTGAATGGTATCGCCGCTGTCGATGAGTAAGACGGGATCCTCACTGGCAGCTCGCACGCGCTTAATAAGGGTGGCCAGCTTGGCTAGACCGTGCTCCGCAGGGATCCCGGTGAAGTAGTTCCAGGGATGTAGATTGGCATGGAGATCCGAAGTGTGGAGAATTGTTAATCGCATTCTCATATCATAGCCAAAGTCAAAGCCCAACCCAAACTCGTCAGCCCAGCAAGAACAGCACCTGTACACAGCCCACCAAAAAGCCGAGGAGGCCGCCTAAGTTGACGATGGCCTGGAGTTCTTGGCGCACGATCTGCTGGATGGCCTGCTCCAGGTCGGCAGGGGAGGTGGCGTTGACTTTATCGGCAATGACCTGATCCAGGTTCAACACCGGGATCACCTGCATCATCAGGGATTCGAGATCCCGTTCTAGGTAGCGCTCCAAGACCAAAGCCAGGTCGGCGCTGATCTGATCGATGGAGGTGATCAACGCCTTGGAGTTGCGCAGGCGTCCCAACACCAGGCTGGCCACTTTTTCCCAATCGATGGTCTCCCCCAGCCCTTTGATAACCTCTGGCCCTTGGCTGCGCAGGTAATCTTGGATCCCGTCGCGGAGGGCACGGCGCAACTGACGCACGGCGGAAACCGGCAGGTTTTGCAGCGAGAGGTTCTGCAGGATCTCGGTCAGGCGGCGGGAGGCGTTGATGTCTTTGAGCAGATCTTCCAAGATGGCTTCTGCCCCTTCCGGCTCTTCTAGACAATAGGTGCGCAGGCGCAACAGGGCATTTTTCAGGCCGAACAAGTTGGCCACCACCCAGTAGGAGCCGGTCGCTCGTTCACGAAACTCCTCGTCAAGGGATTCGATGTTGCGATCGGTGAGAAAGTCCACCAAGTTCTGCCGCAATACCTTTGGGGGCAGCGCCTGCTTCAGGATCCACTCCGAGAGCTGCTTAGCCTGCTCGCTGCTGAGGCGCAGCTCCAGCAACACTTGGTCGAACAGTTGGTTAATGGGCCCTTCCAAAAAGGTTTCTTGACGGGCCAGCACCTTCACCAGGCGGGGCAACGACTCGTTAAACAGATCGGCCAAAATGCGCGCCAACACCTGGGCGGTTTGCTGCTGCTGCTCAGGGTTTTGCAGCCGATCCAGAGCTACCCCCAGCAGCCAGCGGATCCCAGCTTGCATGCGCTCGGTTTGCAGCAGCTTACGGGCCAGATTGTGCAGTTCCTCCGGCGTGAGCAGGGATCCCATGATGGTCTTGGCGATCTGCTTGGCCAGACGGGGTTGGTTCTGCGGGATCAAACCGGGGGTAAAGGGGATGCGCCAGCCGAAAACCCGATAGGGGCGGTAGGGCCGGAACAGCATTTTGATGGCAATGTCGTTGGTGAAATAGCCGATCACCAGCCCGGCCAGCGGGGGCACAACGTAGATCCAGAAGGCCATGGAAGCAATGGAGGGGGCTCTCTTCTACTCTACCGAGCTGCCCCGAGTCACTTCAGCCAGCCACAGGGCAAAAGAGGGTTGGCCAGTTCATTGGATGATCAGGCTATCGGTCAGCTCCAGCTCCACCAGCGTATTGGGCTGCAGCGTCACCACCCGGTCAATATTGGTACTGCCTGCCGCAGCGCCGGCCAAGCTGCCGGCCAAGATCGGCAAAAAGCCCCATCCCCCCGTGAGGATCCCCAAGGCCAACCCACCTGCTGCCCCATAGCCTGCCCCGCGGGCTACAGTTGTGCCGACGTCGGCGTTGCGATCCAACCCGACTGGTAGCGGCGCAGATTGGCCTCTCACCAAGTAGGTGGAAGACCCAATGGTGAGGCGGTTGGCCACAAAGCGGCTGCCGACGACCCGCTCTTGGGGATCGGCGCTCTCCGCCTCCCGGCCAGACAACTTCAGTTCTCGGTAAACCGGCTCAAAAGTGCCCCACACTACACTCCCTGCCGGGATCACCACCTGGCCAAAGCGATCCACCACCGGCTCGGAGACTTCCAGGTGGCCGTTAATGGCCTGGTAGGGCTGGAAAGTGATGGGGCGGTAGACCGTGAGGAGAATACGGGTGCCGGCAGGCAGCTCGCCCCGCGTGGCTCCAGGGAGATCCCCACCTGGGCTGAGGTCGGGCCGACGTTGATAGGAATAGGCCTCGCCTTGGGGGAGTTGTCCACCTGGGGCCGCTTGAACGGGCACCACCGGGATCGGGTCCAAGGCCGGAGCTGTGGGATCCAGCGGCATTTGCGGCACCTGAGGTACAGGCGGTAGGGCCGGTGGGGCGGCAGAGCTGGGGGAGGGCGGAGGGCTCAGCAAGGGCAGGGTAGGGACGGGATCCCCCCTGGGGGGTACCGACTGAGGGGTGAACTCGAACTGCTGAGCGGCAACCGGGGTAACGGCACCGGCTATCAACACCCCCCAAAAGGAACTCCTCTGCAACAAATGCAGGAACGGCTGCAAGGTTGAGCTCATGGATCCCATCCGGTCACAACTGGCAGTAGCTTAACATCCTGCCCCGCTTGTGCCCACTAGATTTAGTAGGTATTAAGGGATCGGAAGCTCTTAAAACACTATTGAGCCTGTTCGGGGTCTGGATCGAGTTTTCCCTAGGGGCTGGGGGAAGGAGAAGGAGTCGGTCCGCCGGGATCCCCTGGCTGGGGGGCTGGGGATTCTGGCTTAGGAGACTCTGTAGCCTCACTCTCCTGAGCCTCGGGGCTGGACTCCGGCTTGGGTTCTGCAGGAGACCGTCCTTCTGGAGAAGGTGAAGGTGAAGGCTCCCCGCTAGGCTGGGGAGTGGGAGTGGGTGTAGCTTCCGGCGTGGGGGTCGGTGTGGGTGGCGTGGGGGTGAGTGTTGGGGCGGGCGTAGGTGTCGGGGTTGGTGTTGAAGTCAGCGTGGGAGTGGGTGTTGCTGTCGGTGTTGGGGTTGGGGTTGGTGCGGGTGTTGGAGTTGGTGTGGGAGTGGGCTGGGCGGCCTGCACCTGGAAAGACCACTGCTGGATGGTGGTGTTGCCGCTGGTATCGGCAATTTGGACGGCGATCAAGGTCGGTCGATCGGTGGGCAGCGGCTCGGCTGGGGTGTAGGCGAAGCCGGTGCGGGTGAGCTGGGCTTGGGCGGTGACATCCGCGTTGTTCACCAGCAAGGTAAAGCTATTCAGGTCAATTCCTTGGTCATCTTGGAAACGGGCTGAGATGGAGGGGCGAGAGTTGTCGGTTAGGGATCCGTTGGGAGGGGCCAGTTCGCTGATGGTGGGGAAGGTGGTGTCGGTAACCCGCCCGATGGTGATGGTCTTATCCGGCAGCTGCACCAGGGTTACCAGTCCATCCCGCTCCAAGCGGGCAAAAACAGGCGCTTCTGAGGCCCGGTCTTGGCTGCGGAAGGTGTAGCTGCCCTCGTATTGCCCTGGGCGGGTTTCCTGCAGTGGCAGGTTGTAGGCAATGCCGGGGATGGAAAACGATCCCTGCGCCCCTGGGGATCCCAGCAAAAACACGGTAACGGTATCCCCTGGGTTTACGGATCCCAGCTCTTCGCGGGCAAAGAAGGTTCTCACTTCTGGGGCGGCGGGCAGCGTTTCTACCAGAGGCTCAATGGGAATGTCTGGCGTGGTCAGGGGTTCGGGCGTAGGGGTGACCTGGGCAAGGAGCTCGGTGCGGATCCCAGGGCCGGGAATGGCAGCCCCCACCGGCGGATCCAAATTGGGTACTCGACCCACCTTGGCCAGCGCTTGGTAGGTAAGAGCAGCCACTTCCCCCCGCGTGGCCACCGCCTGGGCATTCAATTGAGTGGGGTTGGGGTAGAGCACCAACAGCCCTTTCTGAACCGCTGTCGCGATGGGGGCGCGGGCAAAGTTGGGAACCAAATTGGCATCGCCGAACGCGGATAGGATCGCGTCAATTTGGCCGGCATCTTCGATGAGCCTACCGTTGGTGGCGGCACGGGTCAGGACAGTGATGGCCTGCGCACGGGTGAGCACATCGTTGGGGCGAAAGGTGCCGTCCGGAAAGCCGGAAACAAACCCTGCCGCTGCCGCCGCGCCGATGGAGGGAGCCGCCCAACTGGGAATGGGATCGGCAAAGGAGCGCACAGGAACGTTGGTATCTAGGCCAAAAGCCTTGGTGACAATAACGGCAAATTGGGCACGGGTGATGGATTCATTGGGACGAAAGGTGCCATCCGGGAAGCCGCCGATGATCTGCCGTTCATTCAACCCGGCAATGTACTGGGCACCCCAATAGGTGCTGATATCAGAAAGTTGGGCCCAAGCGGGATCCCCAAGCCAGGCCAAGCTGCTGCAACTGATCACCAAAGCCGCAGTTTTCCAGCCCTGCCAAAGGGAAAGCTCACGCATCGTTCACACCTCAGGTTCTGGGTACGGGATTTACAGTCTTGGATCCCCACTCTCGGTTGGGAGGGGCCCTGGAAGTTGGCCGGACAGAAGTGTAGGAGAGGATGATCCAAACCGCACACCCAGACGAGGAAACCTTCTGAAAAGTTCTGTCTGGCCACCGGTTTCGCCAACCTTTCAGGGGGCAGGATTGGGGTAGCGCTGGTGAACCGCTTCGATCTCCGCCAGGATCTGCGGGGACAGCTCCACATCCAGGCAACTGAGGTTCTCTTTGAGTTGGGTCAGGCTGGTGGCCCCAATGATGGTGCTGGTGACAAACCAGCGGCTGCGCACAAAGGCCAAAGCCAACTGGGCCGGTGTCAGACCGTGCCGGCGGGCAATTTGCACATAGGCAGCCACCGCTTCTTCCACATTGGGCTTGCGGTACCGCTGGCCAAAGCCTTCAAACAAGGCCAAACGGGATCCCGGCGGCTTCACCCCCCCCAGATATTTGCCCGTCAGCAGCCCAAATCCGAGCGGGCTGTAGGCCAGCAAGCCCACCTGCTCGTGGCGGCAGACTTCCGCCAGGCCCATTTCAAACGTGCGGTTGATGAGGCTGTAGGCATTCTGAATCGAGACCACCTTGGGCAACCCCAGTTGCTCGGCCACCTGGCAGAACTTGCTCACCCCCCAAGGGGTTTCGTTGCTCAGGCCGATGTAGCGAATGAGACCCTCTTGCACCAATTCCGCCAGAGCCTGCAACTGCTCGGCAATGGGAACGGTGGGCCGCTCCTGGCTGGGATCGTAGGCAACGCCCCCAAACAGGGGCACGTAGCGATCCGGCCAGTGGATCTGGTAGAGGTCGATGTAGTCGGTCTTCAGGCGTTTGAGGCTATCGGCCACCGCCTGCTTGAGGTTGTCGCGGGTGATGGACAGGGATCCGCCGCGAATCCAATGCCAGGGCCGACCAGGGCCGGTGATCTTGGTGGCCAGGATCAGGCGATGCCGCGGTTGGTGTTGTAGCCACTCGCCGATGTAGCGCTCGGTGGATCCCTGGGTTTCCGCCCGCGCCGGCACCGGGTACATCTCGGCGGTATCGATGAAGTTGATCCCGTGCTCCACCGCGTAGTCGAGCTGTTCGAAAGCCTCAGACAAAGTATTCTGCTGCCCAAAGGTCATGGTGCCCAGGCAGATCTCGGAAACTTGCAAAGGGCTGTGGCCAAGCTGGCGGTAGCGCATGGGGAATCTCCGTCTCCAACCCTAGACAGCGCGCCAGTCCCCATTGTGCCCAAAACCTGTCGGCCTACGGGATCCCCCGCTATGCCCCCGTTCCTATTTCGGTGCGGATCCCAGCAGGGGAACGTACTCGCGGTAGAGCTGACCCAAAATTTCCAGACCAATGCGGGTGCGGCTATCGGGGGGGCGAGCCTCAATGGCCGCCTTGACTTGCAAAATCGTGCCCACCGGATAGGGGGAGCGCAGCTCCTCCCGCTTGCCCAAAAACACATCCGTAAAGTAGTCGATCAGCCGCTTGACTTCCCCCACGTCTTTGCGGGAAATGTCCATATCCAAAACGGTGGTCAACTTGGCCCGCATAGCCTGAAAACTTTGCTGGCCGGTGTTGAGGGCCACCCGCTTGGCCAGGCTATCCACCACAATTTGGGTGATCTTCTCCACATTTTGGGTGACGATTTCTCGGTGGCGGGCGGCAAAGCGCAACTGAACCTCATCCAGAAATCGTTCTCGTTCCAGAATCTGGATGCCCTGTTGCTCCAAATCCACCCCATAGCTCTGCAATTGCTTATACTGATTCAAAACCCATTGGTTGTAGAAGGAATCCGCCAAAACTCGCCAATAGCCGATGAGGGTGGCCTCGGCAAAGGGAACGCTGACCAAATAAGCTTCGCTGGTGATGTGGCGCAAATGCTCTGTCAGCTTGTCTCGCTCCTTCTCATCCAAGTAGGAGGTGCGCGGCACCCAAACTGCCCCGTACTCGCTTTTCACCTCTCCGGGCAGGGATCCGAAGAGGGTGTCAAAAAACTGATGAATGCTGAAGAGAAGAAACTTTCCCGGATCCTGAAGGCGGTTGAGCAGTTCCTGTTTTTTCTCCTCCTGATATTGGGCCACCAATTGCTGGGCCTCGGCGATCTGGCCGCGGGCCACCTCCACATCTTGCCGCAGCTTTTCAATCTCCTCCGAGCTCACCATCTCAACACCAGTAGGCTCCCGTTCCCCGCTGAAATAGCTGCCCCCCAGCCCGCTGCCCCCAATGCCCACCAGGGGAGCGTCGCTGTCGTTGTCCAGGGTTAGAAGGCGAGCAAGAGCCTGGAGTCGAGCCTGCCGATTGGAGGAGCGCAGGGATCCCAGCTCCACCGGATCCCCACTTTCCCAACCGTCCAACCCACCGATGCGGTAGAGCGTGTAAAAATACTTGCTGAGCAGAAGCGCCAGCAGATGCCTGTTCTTGACCTCGTTGTACTCCAGGTAGGCTCGCAGACACAGTTGGAAGGCGATGTTGGGCAAGCTGCGACACACCTTCATAATCTGGGTGTAGACCCTTTGCAGGTGAGGCCGAAAGCTGCGTGGGATCGCCTCGGGCCGTAGGCCGCGCAACAAGAACTCCTGCTGGCGCAGATCTTGAGGGGTAAAGTAAAAACTTTCTTGCCAAAGCAGCTCATCCAAGTCACGGGCAAAAATCGGTTTTAAATGATCGATAATCTGCACCACAACCGACTCGGTGAAGGCCGGTATAATCTTTTCGATGTGAAGCTGATCGTAAACAGAGCGCAGCCGCTCGCTGCGGAAGTCTTCGATGGAGATCAGCCCCTTCATGGTTCCGATCCGACCATCGCTCAGCAGGAACTTATAGACCACTTCGGCAGTGGCCCCTGGGGAGAGAACAAGAGTTCCCGTCAAGTCAGGGCAGATTTGCAGGGGGCGTAGCAGGCGGCTGGTTTCACTGACGCTGAAGCAACTCCAAGCTGCCGGGTTTAACACCACCGACGATAGGGAGGCCAACAATTGCTTCTCATCCAAGTCCTCCAGCCGGATTTCTCCCCTGTGAGCTTCGCTAGGTCCCGGAGGCAAGCTCGCCCGCGAATCCTGAACGGCGGAAGGGGATAAGGATGGGGGAGATGTGCTCATGCGGTAAAGGCTATTGAATCTTAACGTTCACTCTAAGTCGGCGAAGGATGGATGAGTGTGATCTGTATCTCTGTATCCAATGAAAGTCTCTCAAGAAGAATCTGCCCAGAATCTGCCTCGAATTGTCTCCCGCCACCAGTATCTGGAAACGGTTAGCTTTTGGGTAGCGTGCAACCACGGTTTTGAGGATCCACAAATCGATACGTACCTTCAGCTCCGATGGATGAGGCTGCTGAGGCTTCACCCCTTTGTCGTGGACTGCTTGCCGAGCCGGTTTTCCTGCTGCAACCCCTAAGCTAGGATGAAAGATCTGCCTATCGGTATGGGATATCGGGCTGGAGTTGGGTTTGAATGCGTTTTGACTTCAGGATTGGGGTGCAGCGGTCATGACGACCATTTTGATTGTCGACGACGATCCGACGATTCGGCTGGTGTTGAAGCGATCCCTGGAACGACAGGGCTACACCGTGGAGATGGCCAGCAACGGTTCCGAGGGGCTGGAGCAAGCCCACCTGCTGGTGCCGGGGCTGATCATCTGTGACTGGATGATGCCGGACATGGATGGGCTGGAGGTTTGCCGACGCATCAAAGCCGATCCCAAGTTTTCCACGACGTTTTTTATTTTGCTCACCGCCCGCACTGAGGTGGAAGACCGCATCCAGGGCCTGGATGCCGGAGCAGATGAGTTTCTAAGCAAGCCCATCGACCCCAATGAGTTGCGGGCACGTGTGCGAGCCGGATTACGCTTGCACCAGCTCAGCTATGACCTGCAGCAGCAAACGGCCAGGTTACGGGCAGAATTGGCCGAGGCGGCCAGCTATGTGCGTTCTCTCCTGCCGGAGCCGGCCTATTTTCCCGACTGCAAAGTGACCCTCGAGTGGCGCTTTTTGCCCTCCCAGGAATTGGGGGGAGATTCGTTTAACTATCATTGGCTGGATGAGGAACACCTGGCCATCTATCTGCTGGATGTGTCGGGGCATGGGGTGGGATCCGCTCTGTTGTCGGTGTCGGTGATGAACCAGTTGCGCACTCAAGGCTTGGCCGATGCCGATCCCCGCCAGCCGGACGCGGTCTTGCGCGCCCTCAACCACTCTTTTCAAATGGGATCCCACCATGAGATGTACTTCACCCTTTGGTACGGGGTTTACCAGCCGGGATCCCGTCTGCTCTCTTTTGCCAGTGCCGGCCACCCACCTGCCCTGCTCATCCAGGGTCAGGATTCGCTCCTGCTGAAGACTGCCAACTTGCCCATTGGCATTTTGCCCGACCTCACTTTTCAAAGGGATCAGGTGCGGATCCCCGAGAACAGCCATCTCTACCTGTTCAGTGATGGAGTTTACGAAGTCATAAACCCCCAGAGAGAAATCTGGGGGCTGGACAATTTGATAGCCCTGCTGAGCAAGGGCGCTGGCAATAGTTTGGATCAGGTGATCCATCAGGCCCAATCCTTTCAGGGGCGGACGGACTTTGAGGATGATTTCTCCCTGCTCCGGATCAGCTTTGGTTAGAGGTGAGTTATGGCTATTGCAAGCTGCTTTGAGGCGATCCCCTGACCAAAAGGCGCGGCAAGCCCCGTCCTTCAGGGCAGGGAAGGATAGCGCCGACCGTAGCCGACGCCCTTTAAAAACGCAGTGCCGGCCATGTGAATATCGTTGTCATCACGCATAGGTCAAGAATACGATTGAGCGGTGCAACGACTTCAAGCCTTCAAGTACGAATTGCTGCCCAACGGCCAGCAGGAACGGCAGATGCGCCGCTTTGCTGGCTCCTGCCGGTTCGTCTACAACAAAGCACTGGCGTTGCAGAAGGAGCGTCACGAGCAAGGTCAGAAAAAGCTAGGCTATGCGGGCCTGTGCCAGCTGCTCACCGCGTGGCGCCACAGCGCAGATACGGCGTGGCTGGCGGATGCGCCGGTGCATCCGCTGCAACAGGCGCTCCAGGATTTGGAGCGAGCCTACAGCCACTTCTTCGCCCAGCGCGCCGGCTTCCCGAAGTTCAAGAAAAAAGGCCGGTCGGACAGTTTCCGTTATCCCGACCCCAAGCAAATCCAGCTGGACCAGGCCAACAGCCGCATCTTTCTGCCCAAACTTGGCTGGCTGCGTTATCGCAACAGCCGCGACGTGGTGGGCAAGGTCAAGAGCGTCACCGTATCCAAGCACGCTGGCAAGTGGTTCGTGTCGATTCAGACCGAGCGGGAGGTTAATTGGCCTATTCCGCAGGGGGGCGCAGTGGGCATGGACATGGGCATTGCCCGCTTGGCTACCCTCTCGGACGGCACGTTCTACGCGCCCCTCAACAGCTTCAAGCGGCACGAGGCGCGCTTGCGCAAGGCCCAGCAAGCGCTCTCCCGCAAAGTCAAGTTCAGCAACAACTGGAAGAAGGCAAAAGCCCGCCTCCAGCGTATTCATTCTCAGATGGCCAACGCCCGCCGCGACTTCCTGCACAAGGTCTCGACCGCGATTTGCAAAAGCCAGGCAATCGTGTGCATCGAGGACTTGCGGGTGCGGAATATGTCCAAGTTGGCGGCAGGGACAGCAGATGCTCCTGGGAAGAACGTCCGCGCCAAGTCAGCGTTAAACAAAGCCATTCTCGACCAGGGGTGGTATGAGTTCCGCTGCATGCTGGAGTACAAGCTGGCCTGGAAAGGTGGCAGGCTCATTGTCGTGCCGCCGCAGAACCCGAGCCGCACCTGTCCATGTTGCGGCCATGTTTCATCAGACAACCGCCAGACCCAAGCCTGGTTCGAGTGCGTGGCGTGCGGCTATGAGAATAACGCCGATCGCGGCAGCGGGCCGGAGGCCTTTCGCGGCAGCGGGCCGGAGGCCTTTCTGGTCGGTGCCATCAACATCCTTGCTCGCGGGATACAGCTGTTGCGAGACGAAGGGCAGGACACGGCCGACGCTGCGGTCGGGATGCGGGTGGGTGAACCACCCGTGTCAGCCCGGATGGCCTGTGGATCGAACTGCACGGGCGGTCGGAAGCAGGAACCCGCCGAGACGACTGCGCAAGGAGCCATCCATGCGTAGCGTGGTAGGAATCTCCAGCCTTCAGGCCGGGGAGGATGTCAAAAGACCTCAGCTGCCCAACACTGTGCAGCTGACAAAAAATACAGTTCTCTTGGGAGAGGAGCCGAAGGTGGTGGCGTTGGCGGCGCGGAGCGCTTGGGAGCGGATCCACCGGTTGGGAAAGGGGCGGCAAATGCTAACGTCAGAGTAGGGATCTTTCCGCTGGGCAAGGGATCCCGTTACCCTGGTTTTTGGCTTTTTCCCCAAGATCTGGATGTTGAGAGCTGGAATTGTCGGCCTGCCCAACGTAGGCAAATCTACCTTGTTCAACGCCCTCTGTGAAAATGCCAAAGCCGAGGCGGCCAACTTTCCCTTCTGCACCATTGAGCCGAATGTGGGGCGGGTGGCGGTGCCCGACGAGCGCTTGCAGGTGCTGGCCAAGATCAGCGGTTCTGCCGAGATCATCCCCAGCCAAATCGAGTTTGTGGATATTGCCGGGCTGGTGGCTGGAGCCAGCAAGGGGGAGGGTCTGGGCAACCAGTTTCTCTCCCACATTCGCCAGGTGGACGCCGTGGTGCACGTGGTGCGCTGCTTCCAAGACGAGAACATTGTGCATGTGGCGGGTTCGGTGGATCCCTTGCGGGATATCGGGGTGATCAACTTGGAGCTAGCCTTGGCGGATTTGGCCCAGATCGAGCGGCGCATAGAGCGGGTGCGCAAGCAGGCAAAGTCCGACAAAACCGCCCAACTGGAGTTGCAGGCTCTGGAACAATTACAGGCTGCCTTGGACGAGGGCAAGCCGGCTCGCCTGGTACCCCTCAGCCCAGAAGAAGAGCAGTTGATCAAAGGGTTGGGGCTGCTCACCCGCAAAAAAGTCATCTACGCCGCCAATGTGGCGGAAACGGATCTGGCCAGCGGCAATGCCTGGGTGGAGCAGGTGCGGCAATTTGCCGAGGCGGAAGGGGCAGGTGTGGTGGTGGTCTCAGCCCAGGTGGAGGCGGAACTGGTGGAGCTGCCCCCCGACGAGCGACAGGCCTATCTGGATTCGTTAGGGGTAAAAGAGGGCGGGCTGAAATCTCTCATCCGAGCCACCTACGAGCTGTTGGGCTTGCGCACCTACTTTACCTCTGGCCCCAAAGAAACCCGCGCTTGGACGATTCCAGTCGGCGCCACAGCCCCTCAGGCAGCCGGGGTGATCCACTCCGATTTTGAGCGGGGCTTCATCCGGGCCGAGACGGTGGCCTATGCCGATCTGGTGGCGGCGGGATCCCTGAATGCCGCCAAAGAAAAGGGCCTGCTGCGCAGCGAAGGCAAAGACTACGTCGTCCAGGAAGGGGACGTGATGCACTTCCGCTTCAATGTCTAGTTCCCTATCCTCCTGCATCTCTCAGGCAAGCTGGGTTTTCTCAGAAACTGAAGACTTGCTCCCTGTCTTTAGGCAAAAAGACTTAACCCGCCCTGGACAAGGGATCCCAGCGCAGCTCCGGCTGGGTCTGAGAGGGGGCCTTTTCCTAAGAAAACGGTTGACGCTGTAACGAAACATCACAATAATTGGACTAGATAAACAAATGTTTTAGGGATGTATTGATGGATCTGCTGCAATACGGCCCGATGGCCTGGGTTTACATGGCGATCTTTGCCTCTATCATTTGGTGCATCTGGGGTCGTTCCGAAGACGACATCATGTTCTAGAGTGGGATGAGTTCCTCTGCCGACTCAGGTCAACCCCAGCGTCTGAGTTGGCGGAGGCTCTTCCCCAGGTTGCATTCTGCAAGCCGGAGACGCCGAAGCATTTCACTGGATTTCAGCCATGCGTGGGGCTTGGGCCATAGTATCCTGAGCTGCGGGAGACTCTTTCCTTGCCCCAGCAGCACAAACCAGCATGCTCTTTGCGCAGGATCATCTTCTGAAGGTTAGAAGTGTTACCAGCTTGACCTCTCGGCGTCCCCTGCCCAGGGCCGAAAAGGCGGCGGAAGGCTATCGCCTCTCGTGGCGCGGGGTTGCGGTGATGGGGGTGCTCAACGTAACACCCGACAGCTTTAGCGATGGCGGCCTGTGGGGATCCCCAGAAGCAGCCGTGCAGGCAGCCAAAGCCATGGCAGCGGCAGGGGCCTTGATCGTGGATATTGGCGGCGAGTCCACCCGTCCGGGAGCGGAGCCGGTATCGGTGGAGGTGGAATGCGACCGAGTCTTGCCCGTGATCCGGGCCCTGGAAGGATCCGGGATCCCCATCAGCGTCGATACGCGCAGAACGGAGGTGGCGGCTGCGGCTTTGGCTGCCGGGGCGCACATCATCAACGATGTCAGCGGGCTGCGGGATCCCCAAATGATACAGGTCTGTGCCGAAAAGGGGGTGCCGGCGGTGATCATGCACATGCGGGGAGAACCGCGCACCATGCAGCAGCAGACCGACTATGCTGACCTGGAGGGGGAGGTTTTCGGTTTTCTCAGGGAACAGGCGGAGCGGGCCCTGGCAGCGGGCGTGCCCAGCGTTGTTTTGGATCCGGGCTTGGGCTTTGCCAAAACTGCTGAGCAGAATGTAACCCTGCTCAAAGCCCTACCGCGGCTGGTGGCCTACGGCTACCCAGTTTTGGTGGGGGCATCCCGCAAAAGTTTTGTGGGCAAGCTTTCCGGCATTGCCGTGCCCAGCGAGCGAGACAGCGCCAGCGTGGCCGTGCACCTGTTTGCAGCCAGCCGGGGGGCTGCCCTGGTACGGGTTCACAACGTGCCGGCTCATGTTTCCGCCCTTGCCACTTGGGAAGCTCTGCACCATGACGCAGGGTAGGCTGGTGCTGCAGGGCCTCGTCTTTCATGCCTATCACGGCCACTGCCCGGAGGAAGCGGTTTTGGGTGGGCGTTTTGTGGTGGACGTGGAGATGCGGCTTTCCCTAGCCGAGATCCAAGATGACCTCTCGCGCACGGTGGACTACGCCCAGGTGTACGAGAGGGTGCGGCAGGAGGTGACCGGCCAACGCCGCCGCTTGATCGAGACCTTGGCGGATCAGATCGCAGAGCGGCTGTGGCAGAGCTATCCCCAACTGGAGGCCCTGACCGTGCGGGTTCACAAGCCCCATGCTCCCCTGCCGGGGCTGTTCGAGGATGTTTACGTCGAGGTCGACCGCCGGCGAGCCGTAAGCAGGGCGGAAGCCTCATGAATCGTGACCTGGCCTATGTTGCCCTGGGAAGCAACCTGGGGGATCCGCTGCAGCAGTTGCGCTTGGCTGTGCAGAAGTTGCGCCGGTTGGGAGAGGTGGCGGCCCGTTCCAGTCTCTACCGCAGCCCAGCCCAAGGGGGGCCACCCGGACAGCCTGACTACCTTAACGCAGTGGTGGCGTTGGATCCCTTTCCCCCCTACCGGTCTCCCCTGGAGTTGCTCGGGGCGCTGCTGGCCATCGAGCAGGAGGCAGGACGGGTGCGGCGCATCCGCTGGGAGGCCAGAACCCTGGATTTGGATCTGCTGGCCATGGGCAGCCGCATCCTGAACAGCCCTGAGCTGACGTTGCCCCACCCCCGCATGATGGAACGTGCTTTTGTCTTAGCTCCCTTGGGGGAGATCGCTCCCGACTGGCGTCACCCTGAGACCGGTGTGGGGGTCAAAGAGGCACTCATCAGTTTGGATCAGTCCTGGCTGGAGCGCACAACCCTCGGCTGGGAGTAAGAAAGAGTTTGGTAAGCTGGTTAGGGATTTCGGCAAAAGGGATCCCATGGACAGCCTCCAACTCTGGCAGCGCTACTGCGATTGGCTTTACTACCATCCCGGCCTGGAGATTTTCGTCGATATCAGCCGCATCCGTTTCACTCCCCCTCAGGTGGAAGCGCTACGGCCTCGCTTTGCCCAGGCTTTTGCCGATATGCAGGCTTTGGAGGCAGGAGCCATTGCCAACCCCGACGAAGGCCGCCAGGTGGGCCACTATTGGCTGCGGGCGCCCGAGCTGGCTCCCACCCCTGAAATCCGGCAGGCCATTCAGGATTCCATTGAGCGAGTGGAAACCTTTGCCGAAAAGATCCATCGCGGAACCATCCCGGCCAGCGGGGGGGGACGGTTCACCGAGCTGCTCTGCATCGGCATTGGCGGCTCAGCTCTGGGGCCGCAATTTGTGGCGGAGGCCCTGGCTCCGCTGCACCCCCCCCTGAACATCCACTTCATCGACAACACGGATCCCGACGGGTTTGACCGGGTGCTGGGGCGGCTGGCAGACCAACTGGGGCAAACCCTGGTGATCACCACCTCCAAATCCGGCGGCACCCCAGAGCCCCGCAATGGCTTGGTGGAGGTGAAGCTGGCCTACCAAAAAGCCGGGATCCCTTTTTCTGCCCATGCGGTGGCCATCACCGGCCCCGGCAGCCAATTGGAGCAGCAGGCGCGGCAGGAGGGGTGGTTGGAGGTCTTCCCCATCTTCGACTGGGTGGGGGGGCGCACCTCCGAAACGTCCCCGGTGGGCCTGTTGCCGGCAGCGTTGCAGGGCATTGATATCCGGGCTTTGCTGGCCGGGGCAGCCACCATGGATGAGGCCACCCGCCTGCCCCACCTGGAGCGCAATCCCGCCGCTCTGCTGGCCATGGCCTGGTACATCGTCGGTCAAGGGCAAGGGCGCAAGGACATGGTGGTTTTGCCCTACAAGGATCGCCTGCTGCTGTTTAGCCGTTACTTACAACAGTTGGTGATGGAATCCCTGGGCAAATCCCATGATCTAAACGGCAACCGTGTGGAGCAGGGCATCGCCGTTTACGGCAACAAGGGCACCACCGACCAACATGCCTACGTCCAGCAGTTGCGGGATGGCTTGAACAACTTCTTTGTCACCTTCATCGAGGTGCTTCAGGATCGGGAGCCTGGGATCCCTTCCCCCTTCGTGGAGCCGCAGGTGACCAGTGGCGACTACCTGAACGGCCTGCTGCAGGGCACCCGCCAGGCTCTCTACGAAAACGGTCGCGACTCCATTACCGTGACGCTGCCACGGGTAGATGCCCGCTCGGTGGGGGCCTTGATTGCCCTCTACGAACGAGCCGTGGGCCTCTACGCCTCCCTAATCCAGATCAACGCTTACCATCAACCGGGGGTGGAAGCAGGCAAGAAAGCCGCCAGCGCTGTCTTGGAGCTGCAACGGCGATTGCTAGAGACGGTGCAGGAGCAGCAGGGATCCCTGACTTTGCCCCAACTGGCAGAGAAACTGGGCTGCCCGGAGCGCATAGAAACCCTGTACTGGATTGTGCGGCACCTACACGCCAATGGCCGCGGAGTCCTGTTGACAGGGGATCCCGCCCGCCCCCTGGAGCTGAGCATCCAGCCCCAGCCCGCTTGATCCTCTGATTTCCTGGATTGGGTGTGGAGCGCAGGCTTGAGTTGGCCAATCTGTACCTGGCCTTAAGCCCTTCCCAGCCAGCCGGCCCGCCTGCCTAGAATCGAGCAAGAGTCCACTCCAGGAGGAGACTATGGATCAATCTGCTGCCGTCCTGCCCCTACAAACCCCGAAAGATGTCTCCATCGAAGATATTGAGCAGGAGCTGAACAAGATCTGGTCTTCCAAAGGAGAGAGCGTTGCCGCCCGCGCTGCCACCTTTACCCTGGTGGTGTACGAATCTCTGGACGATGCGCTGTTGCTACCTTCTCCCACCGTCGAGGCCATCGCCACCCAAAACCCCTGTCGCGTCATTGACCTGCGCGCCAAACGAGAGGGATCCCCAGACGATGCCATCGAGGCCCAGGTGGCCGCCTACTGTCCGGTGACCCGCGAGCAGCGCAGCTCGTTGGTCTGTTGCGAATACATCACCCTGAAAGCGCCCGAATCGGCCTTTGTGCGGGCCTGCAGCACCGTTGCCTCGCTGCTGATCCCCAACTTGCCCACCTTTTTGTGGTGGCAAGGGGATCTGGATTTGAACAGCTTGCTGTTTCAAAAATTGGTGGCTCTGAGCAACCGGGTCATCGTCGATTCACGGGGCTTTGTCAATCCAGAAGAAGATCTGCAGGAAATCCACCTCTTGGTGGGTGAGGGGCGCCACTGTGGGGATCTCAACTGGCGGCGGCTGCTGCCTTGGCAGGAACTCACCGCCCAAGCCTTTGACCCTCCCGACCGGCGGGAGTCCCTCTACCTCGTAGATCGCGTGAACCTCGACTACAAAGCCGGCAATCCCTGCCAGGCGTTCCTTTTCCTGGGCTGGCTGGCCGGTCGCCTGGGATGGACTCCCACAGAGCGGGTTCAGGCTCAGGAGCACGATTACCAGATCGACCGTATCCGCTTGCAAACCCAAAGGGGCGGCGAGGTGATGGCAGAACTGGCGGCTGTGCCCTTGGCCTCGGAAATCAGCCAGCCGGGGGATCTCATCGGGCTGCGCCTCACCTCCAGCAACCAAGAAGCCGACGCCTGTACTGTGCTGTGCTCCGAAATCACAGGGTGTATGCGCATGGAAGCCATGGGGGGTGCTCAGAGATGTGTGGTTCGCCAGGTGGCTCCCCTGGAGCAGGATTCCCTCGACACCCTGCTGGCTGCCGAGTTGCAGCGGCTTGGCCCCGACTACCTCTACGAAGAAACCCTAGGGGTGGTGGATCAGATGCTGAAGCTGGGCAAAAGCTGAGATCTGCTTCTGGTTTAAGTGACATACTCCCGCACTCATACTGATGCAAAGCGCTCCGCGCCGCTAAAGCGAGAGAGTGCGGGCTTCAAGGACTCCGTCCCGCTGACGCGAACAGTGACTCCGGTTAGCGCTCCGCGCTGCTAGCGCGAAAAGGACGGGATGCCCCACCACCCTGTACTTGATGTTTATAGCGGCAGTGTATAAAACCCCGCTACTTTTTATGTTTATGGCACCAGTCAAGGACAAAACATCATGTCCCCGCCTTTCATCCCGACTCTCACCCTGGATAGTGGCTAGCCACTAGTCACTAGTCACTAGCCCCTAATAGAGGGCGGGGCTTCCCGGCGGTGTAGCTAACGGGGTGCAGGGGCAATCAGTCCTGCACTCTACCCGCAGGGTAAGCACCGGGATACAGGGATCCCCGCCATACCTCTGAGCGAAATCTGTTGAGCGAAATCTGTAGTAAAACCTACTTATGCTGGCGGTAACCTACAAGTACCGGATTGATCCAGATGCCTCTTGCTCTTGTCCGGTGGACAGGGGTTCCTGGGTGCAGGAGTCCATCCTGCCTGCCGATGCACCGTTCCCTGTGGATTAGACTTGTTTTGCAAGCTGGCAGTAGCCAGGGAGGCTGGGGAAGGGGAACCACCTGTCCAGTCGTTTTGTCGGGGGTTGTAGACCCAGGCAAGTGGCGTGGGGCAGGAATGCCCAACTGCGAGGTAAGGACTCCGTCCTGCTGACGGGAAGGGTAGCCCGCGCCCTGTCCACAGGACGAGCGCCGGGAGGATGTTATAGTAGCTACAGAGGGGTCGGCTAGCTGCGCAAGGTCACCGGAAATTGTGTTGCCAACTGCGCCCTCACCTGGTTTTGCAGAGCTTCTACCTCCGCATCCGTGAGGGTGCGATCGGGAGCGCGGTACACTAGGCGGAAGGCAAGGCTGCGCTGCCCTGCAGGTACTCCTTGGCCCCGGTACTCGTCGAAAAGCTGCACCGATTGGAGAAGTTCTCCGCCCGCTCGACGGATAACCTTCTCGATCTCACCAACGGCAAGGTCGAGTGGCGCAAAGAAGGCGATATCCCGATCGGCAGCAGGAAAGGGCGAAAAGGGGACAAATTGCACAATGCCCCGTCTCTCCAGGCTTTCCAGCAAGGGATCCAACTGCAGCTCAAACCCATAGACCTGATCTGGCAGCCCCTTTTCCTGACAGAGGCGGGGGTGCAGTTGCCCGAACAAACCGATGCGGGATCCCTCAATCCACAAACTGGCCTGGCGACCGGGGTGAAGCAGGGACGATTGCTCTTCAGGGGGATCCAGACGAAACTCCGGGCCAAATCCCAGCCGCTCCAGAGCGGAGACCAGCAGCCCCTTGGCCTCGAACCAGTCCATGGGTCGGTTGCGGTGCTGCCAATCGTGGGGATTGGGATCCCCGCCCAAGATACCGCCGATATGCTCAGCTTCCCGGTAAGGGTGGGGGTTGGGGGGAAGGGCATGGGCAAAAACACGGCCAATTTCAAAGGCTTGGAGCGGGCCGTTGCCTTGATCCCAGTTGAAGCGGAAGGCCTCCACCAGGCCGGGAAGTAGCGCATTGCGCACGGCTGAATATTCAGGCGAAAGTGGATTGGCAATCCTCACCAGGGATCCATCCTCCTCCGCTGGGCAGAGGGAGATGTGATATACCTCTGTCAGGCCAATGCCGCGCAGCACTTCTCGGATCTGGCGGGTGAACGTTTCCCGCGCCGAAAGGGATCCCACCTGCGGCTCGGTGGGTAGGGTTTCCGAGAAGCGGTCATAGCCGTAGAGACGGGCAAACTCCTCGATGAGGTCGATCTCCCGCTCAATGTCCCGCAGGCGATAGGGGGGAACGACGACCTGCCAAACGCAGCTGGCCACGGTTGCCGTCTCGGTAGCGGGGGAGAGGGCACTCTGGGAATTGGCCCCTTCGCAACGGGAGAGCTGAAAGCCCAAGGCAGATAGGATCTCCTCCACATCCGCCGCCTGCACCTCGTCCCCCAACACATCGATCAGCCGCGACAGCCGCAATTTCAGGGTGCGTTCCAGGGGGGGCCGCTGGTCAAAGGTGGTGAGGCCGGCCACTGCTCCCCCTGCCAGTTCCAGGATCAACTGCACCGCCCGATCCCGGGCCTGATCGAGGGTGGCAAAGTTAACCCCTCGCTCATAGCGGGTGGAAGCCTCGGTGCGCAGACCTTGAGACCGGGCCGAGCGCCGCGTCACCGCTGGATCGAATAGGGCTGCTTCCAAGAAAATGCGGGTGGTGGTCGAGCCGACCTCGGTTTCTTCCCCTCCCATGACCCCGGCCAGAGCTACCGGTTGGCTGCCGGCCACAATGAGATGACTGTCGGCTTGCAAGGTGCGGGTTTGGCCGTCCAAGGTCTTTAAGGTTTCTCCCGGCTGGGCCAAGCGCACCTCGATGGTGGGTTTTTTCTTGCCCATGACCTGGAGCAGGCGATCCCAGTCGAAGGCGTGCAAAGGCTGGCCCCATTCCAGCAGGATCAGATTGGTAATATCCACTACGTTGTTGATGGAGCGCATGCCGGCGGCGGCCAGTCGGTGTTTTAGCCAGTCGGGGGAAGGGCCGACTTTCACCCCTTCGATCAACACGCCACTGTAGGCGGGGCAGGCTTTGGCGTCGGCAATGCGCAACTGAAAGTTGGGGATGGGCTTGGCCTGAAGAGGCTGGACGGGGGGCAGGCGCAGCGGGTTGCGGGTGAGGGCAGCCACTTCGCGGGCGATCCCCACCATGCTCAGGGCATCGGCCCGGTTGGCGGTGGAAGTGAGATCCAGCACCACATCGTCCAAGCCCAAAAGAGGACGCACATCAGAGCCAAGCGGATGGGCCTCCAGATCCAAGTCGGGCGGGAATTCGTGGATCCCTTCGGAAGATTTCTCCAGCCCCAGCTCGGCCAGAGAGCAGATCATGCCCTCCGAGATCACCCCCCGCTTGTCGGCTTTGGCAATGGTGAGGGAGAGGGCGGGCAAATGGGTGCCGGGTGTAGCCACTGCTACCAGGATCCCAGGGCGGGCGTTGGCAGCTCCACAGACAATGGTGGCAGGCCGATCGGATCCCAAATCCACCTGGCAAACCTGCAGCTTGTCGGCGTTGGGGTGAGGCTCGGCAGCCAGGATCCTGCCCAAAACCACCCCATCTGCCCAGGTGCGGCGGTCTTCGATCTCTTCCACTTCAAACCCCGCCAGGGTGAGGGCCTCCCCCAGTTCTTCGGGTGAAAGTTGGAAATCCACCAGTTCTCGCAGCCACTTCAAGGAGATGCGCATCGCTGAGCCATCGGTGCAAACGCCGCACCCATTATCGCTCACCTGGCCCTCTTCTCCAGCCGGGATCCCGGCCCAAGATCGTGGGATGGCATAGACCCAGTTCTGGCCGGAACCGGTGGGACAGGGTGGGATGCTAAAACGGTGAAGGCGACGGCTAAGGTCAGATCCAGCGGATGGCAAGGTGAGGAAAGATGAAGGAAGACTGGGCAAAACGGTTGCGCAACGGGCTGGTTGCCGCGGCAGCTGTGCTCTTAGCGGTGGGTTTGTTTTTGGCCAGCCAGGGTCGTCAGGCGGGCAGCAACCTAGAGGCTCTAGCCCAAGAGGCCATACCTTGGGAGCAAGCTCAGGCCAATGGCAAACCTTCTTTGGTGGAGTTTTATGCCGATTGGTGCAGCACCTGTCGTGCCATGGCACCCCTCCTGGCCAGCCTGAAACAGGAATTTGCCGATCAAGTCAACTTTGTCATGCTCAATGTGGATAATCCCAAGTGGCTGCCGGAGCTGAGCCGCTACCGGGTGAACGGCATCCCTCATTTTCTGTTTTTGGATCGGCAGGGAGAAGTGCTGGGATCGGCGATTGGCGAACAGCCGCCGTCGATTCTGCGGGCCAATGTGTTGGCTCTGGCAACTGGACAGCCCCTGCAGTTGACCAACATCGGGCCGGTGTCTGAGCTGGAGCGGGGCAGGCGCGCCCTCCCCAGTCAGCCGGATCCCCGCAGTCATGGTTAGGAGTTTGGTCCAGGGTTTTGTTGTCTTGGACACAGGCGGAAAGGTCTGGCCTCGGTTTGATATTGGATAACTTCTATCCATTCTCGTAGCTCACAAGAACAGGCCATGGCTGTCGAGACAACACCGATTTTGCCGGATCCGCAACGGTTGATCCCGAGCGAGCGCCTCAGACAACTGAATGTCCGCTCCAATTCAGCCGGGCTCCGGCAGCTTTTGGGACATTTGGCGGTGATGGCGGTGAGTGGCAGCCTGTGGGTGACCCAGAAAGGTGTCAATGGCTGGATTGCCCTGCCGGCGCTGGTGGTTTACGGGGCCAGTTTGGCGACGATGTTTGCTGCTTTGCACGAATGTGTACACCGCACCGCTTTTGCCAGCCCAAAACTGAATGACGGGGTGGCCTGGGTGGCGGGCTTGCTCTCATTTTACAACAGCACTTTTTATCGCCGATACCACAAATGGCACCACCGCTATACCCAGATTCCGGGCAAGGATCCGGAGCTGGAGGATCCCAAACCCCAGAGCTGGCCGGAGTATTTGCTCGAGCTGAGCGGCTTGACTTGGTGGATCGGCAAGGTGAAGACCTACATCCGCATAGCCAGCGGCCAGTTGCAAGGCTATCCCTACATTCCTGAATCGGCCCGCCAAGAGGTCATTCGTTCGGTGCGGTTGCAGCTAGGGATCTACGGCCTTGGGAGCTTGCTCTCCCTTCTGCTGGGGGATCCCTGGATAGTGTGGCTGTGGCTGTTGCCTTTGGCGGTAGGGCAGCCGATCTTGCGCTTCATTTTGCTGGCAGAGCACACAGGCTGTAGCCAAACCGAGGATCCCTTCTCCAATACCCGTACCACCCTTACCCTTTGGCCAATCCGCTTTTTGATGTGGAATATGCCTTACCATGCTGAGCATCACCTTTACCCCTCCATTCCATTTCATGCTTTGGCCGATGCCCATCAATACCTCAAGCCCCATCTGGCTCATCTAGGGCAGGGGTATGTGCGGGTTCATCGTCAGGTGATTGAACAATTTCAGGCATGACTCACTACACCTGGAGCCTGAACGATTTTCAGCTACAGTGCGGGATCCAACTGCCCCAAATCACGCTCGCCTACGCCACCTACGGGACTCTTTCCCCCCGAAAAGACAACCTGATCCTCTACCCCACCTCCTATGGGGCTCAGCATCCCGACCTGGAGTGGCTGATCCGTCCCGACGGCATCCTCAACCCGCAGCGGTGGTTTATCCTCATTCCCAATATGCTGGGCAATGGCCTTTCCACTTCCCCCAGCAACGATCCAGCCTGTGGCTTGCGGGAAGATGGCTTCTGGTTTAGCCACTGGGACAATGTGCGCCTGCAGGAGAGCCTGATTCGCCAACACTTTGGGATCGAACGCATCCGCCTGATCTACGGCTGGTCGATGGGGGCTCAGCAAGCCTATCACTGGGGATCCCTGTTTCCTGAGCGGGTGGAACGGATCGTAGCCCTCTGTGGCACCGCCAAGACCACAGTTCACAATCGGGTTTTTCTGGAGAGTTTGCGCTCAGCCCTAACTGCCGATCCCGCCTGGAACGGTCGTCGATTTACGGGTGTCCCAGAGCGGGGTCTGCGAGCTTTTGCCCACATCTACGCCAGTTGGGCTGTTTCCCAACCTTTTTTCAACCAAAAATGCTATGAATCCTTGGGGTATGCCTCTCTCGAAGATTATCTAGAGCGAGGCTGGGAGGCCAATTACCGCCGCCGGGATCCCCAGAATCTGCTATCGATGATCGAAACTTGGATCCGCTGCGATATCAGCGACAACCCCATTCACCGGGGAGATTATCGGGCTGCTTTGAGGGCAATTCAGGCCCAAACATTGGTGATGCCCGCCCAGACGGATTTGTATTTCACCCCAGAAGATTGTCGGGCTGAGGCAGAATGGATCCCGAACGCGGTTTACAAGATCATCCCCTCCATTTGGGGGCACCGGGCCGGTAATCCTCATCAAAACCCCGAGGATGAAGCTTTTATTCGCACAGCCGTGCAGGAGTTCCTGGAGAGCTGAGGGCACCTACACAGATTGCAGGCGCAGGTGTTGCACCAGAGCCTGTAGCCCCAACAGGTAGCTTTGCGCCCCAAAACCACTGATTTGCCCAACCGCTACGGCGGCGATGTAGGAGTGCTGGCGGAAGGGCTCGCGGCGATGGATGTTGCTTAGGTGGACTTCCACAGTGGGCAATCCTACGGCTGCAATGGCATCTCGGAGAGCAATGCTGGTGTGGGTATAGGCCCCAGGGTTGATCAGAATGCCGACATGCTGCTGGCGGGCACGGTGAATGGCATCGATGAGCACCCCCTCATGGTTGGACTGGAGAATCTCCAGCTTCGCCCCTAGCATTTCTGCCTGCCGATGCAGAGCCTGATCGATCTGCTCTAGGGATACTGAGCCGTAGATGCCCACCTCTCGCACCCCCAGCAGGTTGAGGTTGGGGCCATGCAGTACCAAGAGGCTGAGAGGCTCGCCGCCGGGGGCAATGGCAGTCGGATTAACGACGACGATGGGATCCATCTTCTACCGGAATGGGAGCAGGTTGAGGCTGGGGGTTCCCCAGCAGGGTGTCGATCACACGTTCCACCCATTCCCGGATCTTTTCCAGCACCTTTTCTACCCAATCCATCCGATCTGCCTCGCGAGGTTTTACGAAGGGAGTTTATTCGACGGACTTCTATGATAGCGCTTCTTTCCGAGGGGTGTAGAGGTAAACTACCCGGCTCCGACCGCTAAGCGGTACGGAGCGGGCTTTCAGTAGCCCTGAGCCTGCTCTGCTCTACCAGAGAACAAAACAAGCCCGGACCTCCAGGCTGGTTTACGGCAGCCCCCAAGAGCGCAATTACGTTTGCACCATTCAAGTCCGCATCCCCTTCCCATCCACAGTGCCCACACTTGAACGACTTACCACTGCGGTAGGATTGCGCAGGGTCGGGATGAATGTGCAAACACCGGTGGCAGGTCTGCGACGTGTAGGCGGGCGGCACAAGAATCAGAGAAACCCCTGCAACCCTCGCCTTGTACTCCAGAAATTGACGTAGTTGGTAGAACGCCCAACTGTTGGTTCTGCGCCTTTCGGTTTTGCTGCGTGGCTGTTGATTGACCCTTTCCCGGATCCCTGTCAGGTCTTCCAGAGCGATAGCGCTGTTGGTAGCTTTTGCCCTAGAGACAATAGCTTTGGAGATGCGATGATTGACCCACACTTGAAAGCGTCTCTCCTTGCCAGACAGCCGTTGCAACAGTTCTCTGCATCTGCGCCGCGAACTGCGTGTGCCCTTACTGGCTTTGCGTTGGAGTACCGCCCTCAACCGGGAGTAGTGGTCTCGGACTCTGTTCAACTGCTGTCCATTCCAGTTCTTCCCCTCTGAGGTATGAGCGATATCTATCCTTCCCAAATCCACCCCGATCACCTTGTCGGTATCTTGTTGCTTGGGTGGTTTTTTCTCTACGCAAATCTGGATGTAGTAGGAGCCGTCCTTCCGCTGGACTAGGGTGGCCGATTTGGGGTTGGAACCAGCCAGCATCCCACGCTGGTAGTTGCCAATGGCTAGCTCAAAGCGTTCTCTCCCTTCAACCGTGGTGAGCGACACCGTCCAGTCTTTTTGACGGAACGAAAAGATGCGAGCGTCGTAGGTAACAAAGCCGCTCTTAAACTCCTTGACGGGACGCTTTTTCTGCTTAGCCACTTTGCGGGAACCCGCTACCCGTCTGCACACCTGTTGGTCGCGTAAGCGGGACGTAGTCCTTGCCAAGTTACTGGACAAGCCAAACCGGGCTCGAATCTCGTAGTAGCAAAGGGATTGGAGTTTGACTGCGTTGACTACTTTTTCTGGTGTGTTTTGGTTGACCCAGTTCAATGCCTGTACAAAGGCATCCATCGTCGCGTCCAATTTGGCGGCTTGCGACGGGGACGCCTTGAGCTTACAGGAGACGGTCAGGACTTGGCTCATAAGTTCATTGTACTTCATCAAAGCGCATTCCTCCCGGCACTGACCCTACGGGTACAGTGCGGGGCTCCTGCGATTTCTAGCTGACTGGCTGGCCGGCCTTTTTCCCCAGCAGGGATCCCTTGTTTTGCCTACCCTTTTACAAGAATCTGAAGAAAATCCAAAACCCCTCAGCCAGACCAGTTCTTCAGCATCTGGCTAATGGTTCTGCAGATGATCCGCAGGGTCATGGAGCGCAGCAGGATCCCCATCTGAAGGTCTGTCCCCGGCAATTCAAATCGCTCCGCCTGGCCCGCCACCGTCAAAGTTAGGGTGGATCCCCGCTGCAGGAAGAGGGCGCCGCCGGGGTTGAGATCCCGTTTCAGGGTTTGCAGCTCTTGATCGGAGGGATCCCGCAGCACCACCAGATCGCTGCCTTCGTAGGCCAAGCCCTCCCGCTCCAGGGTCTCTTCGTCGGCTTCCGCCAAAAGCAGATCCAGTTGGGGATGGCGCAGCAGGGTTTTCACCTGGCGAAAGAGGCTGCCCTGCAGGGGTCTAGAGCTGTGGTTCAGCAGCACGCCCTCCCGACAGACGGATCCCACACATGCGTTGGGGCGGTGGGACAAAATATGCTCCACCAAGGTGTGCGCCTCCGCCAGGGTAAGGCGGTTGAAGGTCAAAATCGGGATGCGGGCCGTCTTGGGAAACAGATGGTCGAGGATTGCCCCCGGCACATCCACTCCCGCGCCAATGGCAGGTTTTTGGTGCATGAGCACACCTGGCGCAGCATTGATCTCGATGATCCCCAGGGATCCCTCCTTCCAGGAGCGCTCCAGGCTGGGGGCAATGACATCGATGCCCAAGCACACCAGCGAGAACTGCTGGGCAATGGTTTGGGCCAAAACCACGTTGTCGGGATGGACGGTGGCCGTGACATCGCGGCTCACTCCTCCCGCCGAGAGATTGGATACCTTGCGCAGATAGACCGTCCGCCCCGGTTCCAGCACACTGTCCACTGTCAAGCCCTGCTCCGCCAGAAAGCGCTCCATTGTCTCATCCCATTGGATCGGCCCTAGGGGAGAAGTGGGGGTATCCCAACGGGCGGGATCCCGGTTGGCCTGCTCGATGAGCTGCCCGATGGTGCTTCGGCCATCTCCCGTCACCGAGGCGGGGCGTCGTTCCGTGGCCGCCACAAAGCGGCCTCCCACACACAACAGGCGAAAATCGGTGCCCTGCAGATGCTTTTCCAGGATCAGTCGGATGGGCTCCTCAGGGGGAAGGGCTGCCACGGCTACCTCGTAGGCAAAGGCCAGTTCTTCTGGGGTTTGAATGCCTGCTGTTACCCCTATCCCCTTGTGGCCGGCCACCGGCTTGAGCACCACCGGATAGCCGATTTCTTGCGCTTGCTGCAAAGCTTCTGCCAAAGAGGCGACCACCTCTCCCTGGGGCACGGGGAACCCTTGCGCCGCCAGAAAGGCTTTGCAATCGTCTTTGCGGGTGGTGAAGTCAGAGTCGAGATGGCTGTCGCAGTGAAAGGTGGTGGCCACCCCTCGCACCTGGTTGCGACCATAGCCATACTGCATCACCCCTTCATCCCATAGGTAGTAGGTAGGGATCCCGCGTTCGTGAGCAGCCCGCAAGAGGGCATAGACCGTCGGCCCGCCGTACACCGAGTCGCGAAACAATTGCTGCAGGCGGCGCATCTCCCCTTCAAAATCGAAGGGCTGTCCTTGGGTGATGGCTTCCAGCCAATCCCAAGCAAAATAGACCGCAGCACGAGTGGTACGGCCATGTAAGGTCTGCACCGCGATGCGCACATACTCTGAAAACGGATGACAGCTCCACCGCTGCAAGTGGAGATCCATCTGCAACCGGTTCACCTCCGTCACCAGCCGGGCAAACAAGTGGGCGTAGGAAGGATAAGATCCCTCCTGCAACTGGGGAAAGTAGAAGCAGACCTTGGACAGGTAGACATCGATGGGCAGTGGCTGTGGGCACTGGGTAAGGGCAAAGTCGAAGGTGAAAGCGGCTGTACTGAGATAGGGGTTAGGGCCGAGATAATGCTTCAGGTTGAAAATGTCGAAAACATCCGACTCGCGCGCGTTGATGCGGGGCACGCCCGCCGCCTCCTGCAAAACCATAGCCGGCCTCAAGAGAAGGAAGACAACGACCTCAGCTCGGAGAAAACCCAACTCCCCCGGCTTGGGCCGCTTCCATTATTCCCGATCCGGCCCCCATCCCCGGCGGCTTGCCCTCGCAGCACAAGGGATCCCAGCTAGCCTTTTGCTGGTCAATTAACAGTTGCCTGACAGGCAACTTGGTAACTTGGAAAACCCTTCCCACCCTCTGATCGGGTTGGGGTTATTTCGAGTTGCAGTGCAACTGTTTGCCAATTCTGGGATCCCCTCTCCTCATAATGGGCAAGGGGCTGGGAGTGCTTGCCTGTAGCAGTGCTAGAGGAATGCCTCAGACTTAGACTTGTTCGGAATCACCTAACGATGGGCTTGCCAAGTTGGACTAGCGAAGGGCGCTCAGAAGCACAACATCCATAACCAGCAGCGCCCCAGCAAAGGCCAGCAGGCTGCGCACGATCTGGCGCTCTTGCTTAGAACGATGGGATCCACCCACACGAAGCCATTTCAGAGATTGGGGAAGGCGGTACAGCATAGGAGATTCGGCGGAACCCTAGGGTGATCATGCCCTATTTTGTGGGGTTTGGATTCCCCACGCTGGGGGGGAGAAACGGCTAGCCCTGAGGGGCAATTCCCTCTAGAGTGAGGGTTAGTCCATTGCCCCTGTCTATGACCACTCCCTTGACCCAAGCCGAAACCGTTTTGCAAAGGTGCTGGGATCATTGGCAATCTCTGGCCAGCCGTCGGGATTTACAACCGGAGTTCAGGGCTCTATCCACTTTGCGCAAGCGCCTCACCGCGCGGCTGTTTTCCATTGCGGTGTTTGGGCTGGTCAACCGTGGCAAGTCGGCCGTCCTGAACGCCCTAACCGGCGAGGAGCGATTGAAGGTGGGCCCCCTCAATGGGGTCACTCAGCAGCCCCAATCCCTGCTGTGGCAGCCGGGGCCGGGGATCCCTTGGCGGGTGAGGCTGGTGGATACTCCGGGTTTGAACGAAGTGGAAGGAGAAGCCCGCGAACAGTTGGCCTGGGATGTGGCCCGCTCGGCGGATTTGATCGTGTTTGTCATCGCCACCGACCTGACCCAGTTGGAATACCAAGCTCTCTCGGAGCTGCGCACCCTGCACAAACCCATCCTGCTGGTGTTGAACAAATGCGATCTCTACTCCGAAGCGGAGTTGCAGGCCATTTGTGCCCAGATCAGCCGCCACCTAGGCTGGGTATCGCCGCAAGAGATTTTGACCGTGGCCGCTTGCCCAAAACCTCTGAAAGTCCGCACCCACTGGCCGGATGGCCGCATTACTTTGGAATGGGAACGGCCTGCACCCCAAATTGAAGCCTTGCGGGGGCGAATTCTGCAGATTTTGCAAACCGAGGCGGGATCCCTCCTGGCTTTGAATGTGTTGAAGCGGCTGGACCGGGTTCAGGCCCAGATTCTGGAAAAACAGTGGCAGCACCATGCCCCCTTTGTGGAGCAATGGGGCAGGATTTTCGCCCTTGGCAAGGGGATGGGGGTGGGCTTAGCTCCGCTGGGGTTGGATTTGCTGTTGGCCCCGCTGCTGGATGGTCTTTGGCTGCTGGGCTTGGAGATCCGGCTGCACCTGCCCCGGAGGGTCTTGTGGAAGGGGCTGTGGCGACCGCTGCTGCTCAATGGGGCTTTGCTGCTGCTAGCAGAAGGAGTAAGTTCCTGGCTGTGGGGAGGCTGGGGCAACGGCCTCTTGCCGGGTCTGGTGGCGGGGGTCAGCCTGTATCGCCTGGGATCCCTGGCGCCACAGGTGCTCAGCCGGTTTGCAGCCCGAGCGTTCGGCCTGGAAGCGGGCCTTCGTGCCTTGATCGGACGGGAAAGGTTGGCTATGACAGACTGCACAGCCTCTCTGCCAAGCTCCCTGGCCTAGTTCTCAACCATTTCGGCAGCGTGGTAGGAGCTGCGCACCAATGGCCCTGAGCGCACCTGGCGAAACCCCATCTGGCGGGCTATCTGGCCCAGCTCGGCAAACTCCTCCGGAGTCCAGTAGCGTTCCACAGGGCGATGGGCCAAGGAAGGCTGCAGGTATTGCCCCAGAGTCAGACGATCGCATCCCACCGCCAGCAGATCCCGGAAAGTTTCCAGCACTTCTGCGCGGGTCTCCCCATGCCCCAGCATCAGCCCAGACTTGGTGGGTAATCCAGGATTCAGCTCCTTGACCGTTCGCAAAACCCGCAAGGACAGGTCATAGCCGGAGCTGCGCCGTACTGCCTGGGAGAGGCGTCGCACCGTTTCGATGTTGTGGTTGTAGCAGACAGGCTGGGCAGCCACCACACGGGCAATGCACTCGCGATCCCCGCGAAAGTCGGGGGTGAGCACCTCGATCTGGGTGCCGGGGCAGCGCCGCCGAATTGCCTCCATGACCTCCACAAAGCGACCGGATCCCTGGTCGGGCAGATCGTCGCGGGCCACCGAGGTGAGTACCACATAGCTGAGCCCCAGCAGCTCAACCGCCTCGGCCACTTTCTCCGGCTCTGTGGGATCCAACGGTGCGGGCCGTCCACTGGCCACCTGGCAAAAAGAGCAGGCGCGGGTACAGATCCCTCCCATCAACAGAAATGTAGCGGTTTTTTGGCTGTAGCACTCGGCTCGGTTTGGGCAGCGCCCCTCTTCGCAAATGGTGTGCAGGCCCCGCTGCTTGATCACCTGCTGCACCGCTGAAGTCTCGCTGGCTTTGCCGATGGAACGCTTGACCCAACTGGGAAGAGGGCTAACCGACATAGGGAGAACCGTTGCGTTAACTGGGTATCGGCAACAAGACTGCGCCCCTCTACAGCCGAAGGATGCAGCGCCTGCTCTGCCATTCTGACATGATGAAGCTCTGGGTTCCGAAAAGGGGAGGCCGAAGTCTTTGGGTCGACGGACTTCTCGGCTCGCACCAGCGGGACAAAGTCCTCCCAAAGCTCAGCCCTGTTCAGGGTTGCATGGGTCTTTCGGGGAGATTAAGCCACCTGGGGTGTGGTCAGCATTTGGTCGACGATGCGCTGCACAATCTGAAAGCCGGTCACCGCCTGCCAACCCAAGATCGCCAGGATCACCACGTTTAATAGGACATGCACATTACGCGCCCAGACCTTTTGCCCGTCTTTCATCAGCGGTGCTAGAGCCGCAGAGCTGGCCACCAAGGCCACAATGCCCAACCCAGCCAGCAGGTGAGGCCCAACAAACAGCTTGCCATTGTTCAGGTAGGTAACCCCCATGCCGCCCAGCGCCCCGAACACCATCAACACCAAGAACAGGGATCCGGCGAGGAAATGCCGCTGACCAAACTTCCCTTTGATCAGCTCCTTGCGTTCTTCTGCCGAGGCAGTGCGCACCCGTCGCGCTTGCAGACCCAGGTAAAGGGCATACAGGGCCAGCGCAAACGCCAAAATCATCAGCACAGGATGAAAGAAAGGCAAGGCCAGTTCTAGCCAGCGAGGAAGTTGAATGCTCATAGAGATCGCAGGATGGAAGAGGAAGACGCCCCCAAATTAACATGAGTTAACCTGATGCGCGGCAGTCTCCAGTCTCAGCGCAGCGGACTGGCACCCTATGGCAGGGTAACCCCCTGCCTCACTTTGTGGCTACGCAACGCTGCCGCGGCCCAGCTTTATCCCAGTCGCCAGCAAGAAAAACTCTTGCACCACTGGGGGCGGATGTGCTGAGCCCTCTACAGCGCGGCGGTGGCAGATCGCAAAACCAGCTACCAAAAGCTGGGCAGGTCTGTCAGCTACTTCGACACCGCTGACGGGAATAAGCAACTGAGCTCGCTGAAGCGTCAGAAGCGGCTAGCCGCGGTTCAGGCTATCGCGAAAGTCCGCCGGCCAGTTGAAGGCTCGCTTCTGCAGAAAGCTGCCAGCTCCCAAAGGTTCTAAAGGTCGGCAAACCCATCCAGCTGGCTCGGAGGAGAGATGGGCGTGTCAGGACAGGGATCCCACCGGCGCGAGATATTTTCCGTCTATGAGAAAGATGCCATTGGCAAACTGCACACTGTAGGTGCCCAACAGCCGCCGCTGCAGGATCACCCCTTGTTCGTGCAAGCGGATCAAATGGGCCGGGCGCAACATCGGCATTGGGTCAGCCGTTTTTAGGTAAGGAGGCATCTCCACCACTTGAACCGTTGCCCCCACTGGCAGTAAACCCTGGGCTTCAGACATAACGGGAGTCCATGTGGCAAGTGTCTCTAGCTTAGCTGAACGTAGGACGATGTATGCCCAAAACCGAACCCGAGCAGGATGACAGCATTAGGGCAGATCCCAGAGGAGCCGAACAGATTGGATCCCCGAAGAATTGTTGTAAGATTTTTATCAAGCACGAGGACTCAACGAGATAAAAAGGTAACATCTTGCAAGGTGAGTTGGTTTTTCCCACAAAGAAAAAGCAGTCGGCCTTTCGGGGTGCTGCCAACTGATCGCCAATTTGCTACCATACCATGAACTCTTGGTACCCATTTTTTGTGTCCTTGGATACGGAAACCTCATTTGCCGAGGCAATTTAGGGGTTCTCTTGTCCTGGAGCTGTGGGCGCAGGGCTTAGCAAGCTCGCCTTCGGCCTACGCACCAGCCAGATCTTTGCCGAAATTCTGTAGAAGTGTTAAGAATAGTTACATTGGTTTGCTATCTTCTCAGTTTTCATACTCGTCCTTACTTCAGCGCTGCGAAACGACCATGCTAGATCCCATTCCCCCCCCAGCCCTTGAGGAATATCTATTGGAAACGGGCATTATCGACCGTTCTCAACTGAGCCTGGCCAAGAAGCTGCAGCATCGCCAGCAAGGGCCGTTGCTGATGATCCTTTTGGAGTTGAGTTTCATCGATCTGGAGCAGCTCAGCCGCCTTTTGGATTTGGGCCGCGCCTACCCTTTTGATCATGCTGCAAACGCTGGATAGTCTTCAGCCCAACTGGCAACAGGCTCTGGCTCGGTGGTTCGCTGCTGAGCAGGGATCCCTGCTGCTGAAAAGCTGTGGGGGCCAGGATCTGGCGAAGCTGCGCAGTGTTTTGCAACAGATCTGTTCTCCTGTCCAGTCTGTTACGTTGCTAACAGAAGACTTGGAGGTGGTGGCCGGCCCATTGACGCTGCAAAGCTGGGATCCTCAAGCGACGGGCCATTTTGCCCACCTTTATCTGGAGCGTTCCGCCTCTAGCTCACACATGAGTCGTTTGGCGGCTATTGTTGCTCGGTTGCGCGCTCCCGACGGGTGTCCTTGGGATCGGGCCCAAACTCCAGAGTCTCTTACCCCCTACATTCTTGAAGAAGCGTATGAGACGGTAGCTGCCATTCGAGCCGGGGATCCGGCAGCAATTGCCGAAGAGCTGGGGGATTTGTTGTTGCAGGTGGTGTTGCAGTCTCAGATCTTTGCCGAGCAGAACCACTTTGATCTGGAAGCTGTGGCTGCGGGAATTGCCGATAAGCTCATCCGCCGTCACCCCCATGTGTTTGGGGATGCTGTGATGGCAGATCTTCCGGAGTTGCACCGCTCTTGGGAACAGATCAAGCAAGGGGAGCGACCGGATCAAAGCCTTGGCCAAAAACTGCTACACTATGCCCAAGGTTTGCCCCCCCTGATGGCTGCCCTGAAAATTTCCTGCAAAGTGGTGGGGGCAGGGTTTGAGTGGCCAACGGTGGAGGGGATCTGGGCCAAGATCCGCGAGGAAGAAGCCGAGCTGCGTCGAGAATTGGAGAGGGATCCCCCCGATCCAACTCGGCAGGAAGCCGAACTGGGGGATCTGCTTTTTGCCCTGGTCAACTTGGGCCGTTGGTATGGTTTGGATGCTGCCCAAGCTCTAACCCAAACCAACCTGCGCTTTGCTCGCCGTTTTTTGCGCATGGAAGAGCTGGCTCAGGAACCAGCGGGATCCCTGCCCGGCGATGGCATAAGCTCCCTTCTGAAAGGACGCAGTTTCCAGGAGCTGGAAGTCCTCTGGCAACAGGCCAAGCAAGAATATCCCTAGTTTGGATATGGGGTTGAGCTGGCGCTGGCTTTGAGGGGGTATCCGCCCACACAGTCTTGGGGCAAGTTCTCTTTGTAGGGTAGGAGCTGTTCTGAGCACCTGTCTCTATGTCGGCTATGTCTCCAGTTTCTTTCCTTGAGCAGGCTGGGGCTTGGATTGAATGCCTGCCCACATGCCAGAATGCAGCAAACCCCCCTCGCTATGCTCCTGTACGGGCCGGGGAGTATATTCGCTCTAAGCTGAAGGTTTCGATGATTGGGGAGGTAGGGCAGAGCTCTCGGAGATCTCAAACTCAGATAAAGTTTCAAAGCTCCCCGGCAGAGGATACAGCTACCTCCTGGCTTTGATTCGAGAGCAGTTTGGGTTACCTGATCTCAAGGCTCGGCTGCCTGTGATAAAACTCCTTGCCCGTCATTTGGCCAACCTGTGCAAATTCAGATCCGCCATCTCATCGAATATCGCTACAGTCGTCCAGTCCAACTGGAGCCCCACACGGTGCGATTGCGACCGCGCTGCGACGGGATCCAGACTCTCCTGGCTTTTGAGTTGCAGGTGGATCCGCAGCCGGTGGGCCAATCGGCGCTGGTGGACCTGGAGGGCAACGCGGCGGTTCGGCTCTGGTTTGGGGATCCCACCGAGCATTTGCGCATTCAAACTCAGGCCACGGTGCTCACCCTGCGGCAGAATCCCTTCGACTACCTGCTCTGCGATTGGGCCACCCATCTCCCCATCGACTATCCCAGCACGCTGGCAGCCCAATTACAGCCTTATCTGACGGCTCAGGCGGATCCCGGCATCCAGGCCTTGGCCTGGGAGCTATGGGATCACGTGCAGGGGGAAACGACGGCTTTTCTGCCGGCGCTGAACCAGCGCATCTATTCAGAATGCCGCCACATCTTGCGGGAAAAGGGGGATCCCTGGCCTGCCGGCTTGACCTGGCATCGCAAAACCGGAGCCTGCCGCGATTTGGCCCTGGTGTTCATGGAGGTCTGCCGTACGGTAGGCTTGGCCGCGCGCTTTGTCAGTGGCTACCAGGTCAGCCCCTCGCAGCCTTCGGGGGAGAGCAGGGGTGGAGAACCCCCAGAGCCTGTGCGCCGTCATTTGCACGCTTGGGCGGAGGTGTACTTGCCAGGGGCCGGTTGGCGGGGCTTTGATCCCACCCAGGGGTTGGCCGTGGCCGATGGTCATGTGGCTTTGGCGGCCAGCGCTTACCCCAGAGATGCCGCTCCCATTTACGGCCATTGGCTGGGCAAGGGCGTTCACAGCAGCATGAGCTACACCATCCACATTCAGGCGGGATCTTCTGCGCAAAGCCAAGCCCAGCTTGCTGCAGACAGCCTGAGCACTCCACCAAAAGTTTGGGGCTGAAGCCGTAGAGCTTCAACTTGGCCGGATCCCAAAGCGGAAATTTGAGATAGCATAGCCTAGCCCAGATCTTGAGAATTTGCCGAGGGATCCCGTTGACCCAGTCTATTGATGTCCCCACCAGCGTTGATACGTTTTTGCAGGAGTTGGCCGCCATTCAGCAAGTTGGGCCGAAGCGAGTGGCCATCCTGGGCAGCCGTCATGTGCCCATTACCCATCAGTATTTGATCGAGACCCTCAGTTATGCCCTGGCCCTTACCGGCAATCAGATCCTCACCTCTGGGGCCATTGGCACCAACTTGGCCGTCATTCGGGGGGCGATGCGGGCGGACATGAAGTCCTTGACGGTGATCTTGCCGCAGAGTTTGGAGCGACAGCCGGCAGAGTCGCGGGCCAGCCTGGAGCAGGTGCTGCATCTGGTGGAGCATCCGGAAAACGACCATCTTCCCTTGGCGGAGGCCAGCCGCCTGTGCAACCTGGAGATCATCAGCAAGTGCCAGCAGTTGATCTGCTTTGTCTTCCACGACAGCGTCACGCTGCTGGATGCCTGCAAGCATGCTGAGGAACAACACAAGTTGGTCACTCTCTTCTATTTCGACTGATTTGCCCTTCTACTTTCTTCCTCGGTATTGAGCTTGCGGCAGGGGGAAGTGTTCTTGTAGCCAGGCTTCAGCTTCTGCCGGGGTGGTGAGTTCGCCGTTCAGGGTGAGGCAACGCAGTTGCTCCAAAATGGCTTGGAAGGGGCGACCTGGCTTGTAACCCAGACGACGCAGATCGTGGCCGTTGAGGAGCGGCTTCACCCAGTACCACTCCTGCAAGTAGCGCCAGATCAACCGCCGGGCCGGCTTGGGGGCGATCCCAGCCAACAAAATCACCGCCGGGATCCGCAGCCCCTGCAGCAGTTGCACCACCTGGGCCGGAGAGAGGGTGCCGGGGTCCAATTGGGCCAACAGGGTTTGGTAATAGGAGGAATGGCTGAGGCGTTCGATGCCTGCTTGGGTAAGGTGGAGTTGGCTGGCCACCTGGGGGGCTTGGGGCAGCGTGAGGAGGAGAGCCTCTAGGCGCAGTTGCCAGATCTCCTGGGATCCCAGCTCAGGATAGCGGCGGCGAAAGTGATAGGCCCAGCGGCCCACCCGTTGCAACCGCCGGCACAGGGAGGGATCCCACTCCAGGTCGGGGTGAATACAGCGCAAAGCCCCCCATTCTGCCAGCTGCTCAAAGGCTTGGGGCCAATCGCGGGATCCGAGAATGTAGGCCAGCTCCTGCTTGAGGCGATCCCCGCCGACGGCATCGTGCAGACCACTGGCCACAGCAGCGCGGATCCATTTTTCTGTGGTCGAGTCCAGGGCGAAGCCCAAGCGCACCGCAAAGCGCACCGCCCGATAAATGCGGGTGGGATCCTCGATGAAGCTGTTGGGGTGTAATGCCCGGATGATCCCCTGTTGCAGATCCGCTTGTCCGCCGAAAAAATCCAGCACCTGTCCTCGCTGGGGGCCGTTGAGGCGCAAGGCCAAGGCGTTGATGGAAAAATCCCGCCGATAGAGGTCTTGCTGAATGGATCCCATGGCCACTTCGGGGGGAGAGGCCGGGTAGGGATAAAACTCCGTGCGGGCGCTGGCGATATCCACACAAAAGCCGCCTGGCCAGATCAAGGCCGCCGTTTGGAATTTGCCGTGGATCTCCAGCCGCGCTTCTGGGAAGTGCTGTTTGAGCGCTTGTCCCAAAATCAAGCCCCAGCCCGGGGGATCGATCCCATCCAGGGCCGGAGAGTAGGGCCCATCCACCACCAAGTCCAGATCCAGCCGCTCCAGGTTGGGTGAGGGCTGCCGTCCCCACCGGTGCAGCAGCAGATCCCGCACCGTTCCCCCCACCAGATACAACCTCAGGCCCTTCTCATCGGCGATGTGGGCGGCCTGCTCCAGCAACTGTCGATGCCGCTCCGACAGGGCCGCGAAGGCGAGATCCAAAGGGCAGGAAAGGGTGGGCAAAGCCAACTGCGGTGAGAGGGCCGGCAACTCGTGTAGGTGCCGCAACACATCGGTGCGAGTTACAATGCCCACCAACTGTCCATCCTGGAGAACCGGCAGGCGGCCAATATCCCACTGCACCATCAACCGCTGAATCTCCGCCAAGGGGGTGTCGGGGGAGAGGGTTTTCACGTCGGTGGTCATGTAGCCCTTGACGGGGGCATGGCCAAACCCGTGATGCAGGGCGATATCGATATCCCGCCGCGAGATCACCCCCACCAGGCGACCTTGAGCGTCCACCACCACCAGGCCGGAATGGCCGTAGCGCAGCAGCACCCGCTGGGCCTCGTCGATGGTGATCTCCGGTCGGATGGTGCGCACCGGAGCCGACATCAAATCTTTGGCCGTCACCGGGGGCGGGATCCGCTCTTGGACAGCCTGCCTGAGGGCCGCCATGACTTGGGCCGGGTTGGGCAAAGGCTGCTCTGGGCTGGCTTTTAACGTGGCTGCTGCAGCACAATCGTGTCCACCGCCGCCGTAGAGGGCCATCACCCTGCCCAACTGGGCAAACTCCTGCCGCGCCCGCCCGATCAGGCTGAGCCGCTCCCCCTGCCGCGCCACCAAGAGCAGCACATCCACTCCCGTCAGATCCATCAGCCGCATCACCAGGCCGGCTAGGCCGGGCACAAACTCCGGCAGCTCCAGCAGCCACTCTCCCAGGCGATACTCTCCCACCTGCTGCACCTGCATCTGGGCCAGCCCCTGGCTGAGCAGTTCGCGCATCTCTGGGGTGAGGCCATCCCCCAAAAAGCGCCGCAACAAGACCAGGTTCACCCCCTGATCCAACAGCCAGCTCAGGGCAGCAGCATCGCGGGCGGTGGTCTCCGGGAAGGTCAGGGATCCCGTATCCATGTGAATGCCCAAAGCCAGCGCCAGCCGCTCAAAAGGGCTGAGAGGGATCCCAGCAGCCTGCAGCCGCTCCACCAGCAAGGTACAGGTGGCCCCCACGGCCTCGATATGACAGTTCACCTGCTGCTGCGGCCAAAAGCCATCCGGTGGGGTTTCCGGATCCCTGAGGTGATGGTCGAAAATCTCGATTTGGGTGCCGGGGACGCTCAACCAAGCGGCAGCTTTGCCCAAGCGATCCGGATCGTGACAGTCCACCACAATCCACCGCTGCACCTGTCCCGGATCCACAGAGCGCAGCTCGATGAGGGGAAATTCATCTCGGTACAAGGCCAAAAACTCCTGCACCCCCGGCAGGGATCCCCCGGCCAAGGCAATGCGGGCACCCGGATACAGGCGCGCCGCTCCCACCGCCGCCCCTAGGGTGTCGAAATCCGCCGATTGATGGCACAGGATCAGATCCATTGCGGCAAGAGTTGTCGTTTTCCCCCCTTCCATCCTGGCCTAAGCCAGGATCCCTCTTGTTGGAGTCGGACAAGAAGAAATGAAGGGCTGCTCAACTCCGAGGGGCAAGTGAAAACCTCGAAGCTAAGTTTCAGGACGGGTGTCCGGGTTTTTATCAAAAAATTGGGTCATAACCCCGTCCTACGGCTATGCAGAAGCAGGCCAGTAGCGTGGGGAGTTATGTCCACAAGGAGCTTTTACAGCGTCGTCAGCTCCTTTTCTTTTTCTGCCAGCAGCTCATCGATCTTTTTGATATAGCGGTCGGTCAGCTTCTGGATGTCATCCTGCAAGCTTTTGGACTCATCTTCAGACAGCTCGCCGTTTTTCTCCCGCTTGCGCACCGAGTCGATGCCATCCCGCCGGATGTTGCGGATTGAGACTCGCCCCTCTTCGGCTAGCTTGGCCACCTGTTTGCTCAGCTCTTTGCGGCGCTCTTCCGTCAGGGGGGGAATGGTGAGCCGCACCACCTTGCCGTCGTTGCTGGGGGTTAGACCTAGGTCAGAGGCAACAATGGCCCGCTCAATGGCCGCCAAGGTCGAGGGATCAAAAGGCTGGATCAAGAGAGTGCTGGAGTCTGGCGTGGTGAGGCTGGCCAGGGCCTTGAGGGGAGTGGGCACGCCGTAGTACTCCACCTGAATGCGATCCAGCAGGCTGGAATTGGCCCGCCCGGTGCGCACCGTATTAAAGGAGCGCTGTGTGGCTTGCACAGCTTTGTTCATCAACTCCTCAATCTCAGCTAGCTCCACGGGGTTTTCCTCGCTTTCAAAACAGTTTCCAGACAGTCAGGCTTGGGCAGCCAACCTGGCCCCTCTACGGTGAGCCTGACCTCAATTCTACCGCCTTGTCTTAGGATCCCGTTCCTCAAAGCTGCACCTGCAGTCGGCGAATTTCTCGCCAGATGCCCCCCAGTGGGATGGTACGAGCTCAAAGCTTCCCCTAAACTGCTCTGCAGTTTACTGCACAACACAGGCACAACAAAGTTTTATGCTCTCTCGCCAAATTGGTTCTTCAACGGCCCTAGCCTGGCTGATCGGCAGCTTGAGTCTCTTGGGTTTTGGAGCGGCTGCGGCAGCCTTAGAGCTGCAGATTGTGTCCCCCAATGCTTATAAAGTGCCCTACCTGGGAATTGATGGTGTTTTCACTCTGGATACGTCCCTGGAACAATCGGCCAACGATCCGCGCAATCCAAAGCGGGTGAAGTTTGAGAAGATGGAGTTCTTCTCCTTCTACGCCGATCTGGAGGGGAAAAAGCCCCTGGCGGAAAATTGTCGCTACGCCTATCGGGGGGCTGCGCCGGATCCCTTCTACTACCCTGAGCGCTCCTTAAGTTCCATCTGGGATTTGTTTCAGTTGCGGCCTGGAGCAGACGCCAGTTGCGAGACCTTCACCTATGTGATTCTGCGGGCACCCCACGGGGATCCGGTGCACATGCACCTGCGCTACGGAGGCCGCAACAGCAGCTTCCAGGAACTTCTGAACATCAGCACTCTGCCGGAGGATCCTGCCAACTTCAACCCCTGGTGGAGCACCTACTGCGCGGAGGGGGTAACCGGCTGCGATTGATGGGCTGAGCGGCTCACAACTCCTGCCGCGCTTCCAAGGCACGGGCCAGGGTAACCTCGTCGGCATATTCCAGCTCGGATCCCATGGGCAGGCCGAAGGCCAGGCGGGTCATGCGCAAGGTGGGGGCAACCGGCTTCAGGTAATCCTTGACCACGTGCATGGTTACTTCCCCCTCTACGCTGGGGCTGATGGCAAAGATCAGCTCCTGCGGTTTTTCCCGTGCCACCCGAGCCACCAGCTCGCGGATGTGCAGTTGATCGACCCCGATCCCGTTCATGGGGGAGATGAGGCCACCCAAAACGTGGTAAAGCCCCTTGAACTCGCGGGTGCGTTCCATCGCAATCAAATCTTTGACATCGGCCACCACGCACCACAGCGAGGGATCCCGCTGCGGCGAACGGCAAATCTCACAGGGATCCTCCGCCGACCAGTTGAAGCAGATGGAACAGTGCCGAACGGTTTGCTTGGCTTCCAGCAGGGCTTTGGCCAGGGCCTCGATCTCGCCGGCAGGCCGGTTGATCAAGTGGAGAGCTAGGCGCTGAGCGGTTTTGGAGCCAATGCCGGGCAGCCGTTGCAGCTCTTCGATGAGGCGAGCCAAGGGGCGAGTGTACATACAGAGTTAAGCAAGCGGGGTTAAGCAAGTGGGGCTCAACCCAGTCCCAACCCCGGCAGACTGATGTTTCCGGTCAGCTCTTCCATGCGTTTGCGCATCGTCTCAGCAGATTGGGTGTAGGCGTTCACCATCGCCGTCAGGAGCAAGTCTTCTACCACATCCACCGACTCCTGGAGCACTTGGGGATCCAGAGAGACCTTAAGGGGTTCTTGGTTGCCGTTTACCGTCACTTTCACCAGCCCATTGCCGGCTTCGCCGACGATCTCCATCTCTTCCAGCTCTTTTTGCAGCCTTTGAGCGCCATCGCGCACCTCTTGGGCTTTCTTGAGCGCTTCTTGGATTTTGCCGAAGGGGCCAAAGCCTCGAGTCATGGGATCCTCTCTTGGGTTATCCAGATACTGCTGTTCTACTCTACCCGTTTCCCCATCGCCGGTGAAAGCACTCGCAAGTCTGGGCAGAGGTGCTCCGCACCGCTAAGGCGACCGGCCTTCCTTAGGTTGCCCTTAACTCTGGCAGATTATCCTCACAAGAGAAGCCGAAGATCGACTCAAAAGCCCATCTGCTCATCGGTGTTCGCCGTCTGGAGGTGCCATGGCCCAACTGTTGCAGGATCCCCGATCTCAAGTAGCCCAGCCCAATTCAACTTGGGTAGAGCCTTCTCCCTGGCGTTGGCGGCGCTGGATCCCGGAGCGTTGGTATGTGCATTTGGGCCTGGTGCTGGCCTGCTTGGTTCTGGGATTTCCGGTGTTGTATGCCCTGATCGTGAGCACCCAGAACAATGCCGAGGTGTTCCGCTATCAATTGACCTTTGGCTCCTCTTTTGCCTTCAACTGGCATCAGGTGATGGTGGCGCGGCACTTGGGCCACTACATGGTCAACAGCACCATCGTGGCGGTGGCGATCACCGTGGGCAAGACGGTTTTGTCGCTGCTAGCCGGGCTGGCCTTTGTGTACTTCCGCTTTCCCGGCAAAGGGCTGGCCTTTGGCTTTGTGCTGATCACGCTGATGATGCCCACAGAAATCTTGATCATTGCCCTGCTGCGGTTGGTCACCAACTTGGGCTGGGGATCCACCTACTACGCTTTAATCGTGCCCTTTCTGGCCAGCGCCACGGCCACGTTTTTGTTTCGCCAGCATTTTTCCAACATTCCCCGCGAGCTGGCGGAGGCGGCCCAACTGGACGGGGCCAACCCGCTGCAATTTCTCACCCAGGTGCTGATCCCCTTGAGCTGGAACGCCATCGGGGCGCAGGCGGTGATTCACTTCGTTTACGCTTGGAATATGTACCTGTGGCCCCGCTTGATCGTGCAAGGCCGAGAGCGACAAGTGGTGCAGGTGGGGCTGCAATCCCTGCTTAATCTGGATAGCTCGGCCTCCTATGGCCCCATGATGCTGGGAGCGATCATCGCCAGTATCCCGCCGCTGCTGGTGTTTATTGCGCTGCAGAAGCCCTTCATGAGCGGGTTAGCCCTCAATCGCGACAAGTAAGCCCTTAGGTTCCCTTTCATGCCCAGAGATCTGCGTCGTTTTGTTGCTCTGCTGGAATCCCGTGGCCAGCTCCGCCGCATTTCCGCGGAAGTGGATCCGGATCTGGAAATTGCCGAGATCGCCGATCGCCTCTTGGCCTGCGGGGGGCCGGCGCTGCTGTTTGAGCGGGTGAAGGGATCCCGTATGCCGCTGTTGATCAATGTTTTGGGCACGGTGGAGCGCATCTGCTGGGCGATGGGGATGGAGCAGCCGCAGGAGCTGGAGACCTTGGGGAAAAAATTGGCCTTGCTCTACCAGCCACGGCCCCCCAAAACCTTTGCCCAGGCGGTGGAGTTGGGACAAGCTCTGTTTAGCGTACTCAAAGCTAAACCCAGCCGGGATCTGCTTCCTCCCTGTCAGCAGGTGGTGCTGCGGGGAGAGGAAGTGGATCTCACCCAATTGCCCCTGTTGCGGGTCTATCCCGGCGATGCCGGACGGGTGCTGACCTTGGGCCTGATGGTCACCAAAGACCCGGAAAATGGGATCCCCAACGTGGGGGTGTACCGCCTGCAGTTGCAAAGCCGCAACACCATGACGGTGCAATGGCTGTCGGTGCGGGGGGCGACTCGGCATCTGCGCAAAGCGGCGGCCCTGGGCCAAAAGTTGGAGGTGGCGGTGGCGGTGGGGGTGGATCCGGTGGTGATTCTGGCGGCGGCCACACCCCTGCCGGTGGATCTGTCGGAGTGGCTGTTTGCCGGTCTCTATGCCGGAGAAGGGTTGCACCTGGCCCAGTGCAAAACGGTGGATCTGCAGGTGCCGGCCCATGCTGAGATCGTTCTGGAAGGCAGCATCACCCCTGGGGAAGTGGCCCCCGATGGGCCTGCCGGAGATCACATCGGCTACTACGGCCCCCGCAACGAGCAGGCTCCTCTGATTCGCTTCCACTGCCTGACCCACCGCCGGGATCCCATCTATCTCACCACCTTCAGCGGCAAGCCCCCCAAAGAAAACGACATGATGGCGCTGGCCCTGAACCGCATCTACACCCCCATCCTCAGGCAGCAGGTGCCGGAGATTGTAGATTTCTTTTTGCCGATGGAGGCGCTGGGCTACAAAGCAGCCATCCTCTCCATCGACAAGGCCTACCCTGGCCAGGCGCGGCGGGCGGCTTTGGCTTTTTGGAGCGCCCTGCCCCAATTTAGCTACACCAAGTTTGTGATCGTGGTGGACAAGGATATCAATGTGCGGGATCCACGGCAGGTGCTCTGGTGTCTGTGTTCGCGGGTGGATCCGCAGCGGGATGTGTTTATTCTGGCGGACAACCCCTTTGACACCTTGGACTTTGCCACCGAAAAACGGGGTCTGGGGGGCAAGATGGGCATTGATGCCACCACCAAAATTCCCCCAGAAACCGATGCTCCCTGGCGGGAGCCCCTTGCTCCAGATCCGGAGGTGGCCCGCTTGGTGGATCGCCGCTGGGCAGAATATGGCCTGGCGGATCTCAATTGGCAGCCGGCGGATCCCCGCCTGTTTGGATACGATCTCTAGGCCCGCAGGGCCTCAATGGGATCCAGTTGCGCCGCTTTGCGGGCCGGGAAAATGCCAAAGACTAGCCCAATCCCAGTGGACAGGGAGAACGCCACTCCCACTGCCACCCCATCGACTTGGGTGGCCAAGGGGGTGAACACCTGCACCGCCACCAGCAGGCCGCTGCTGAGGAGGATCCCGAGCACCCCCCCGGTCACGGCAATGAAAATCGCTTCGGCGGCAAACTGCTGCAAAATCTGCCGGCTATCCGCCCCAATCGCCTTGCGCAGCCCGATTTCATGGGTGCGTTCCGCAACTGAGATAAGCATCACATTCATGATCCCCACCCCTCCCACCAGCAGGGAGAGGGCCGCCGTGCCCGTCAGCAGCACCCGCAACAGGCTCAAAATCCTGGCCGACCCATCCAGGAGCACTTTCTGGTTGCGGATGATGAAGTCATCTTCTCCCACCAATTGGTGCCGCTGGCGCAGCAGGTTGCGGATTTGGAACTCGGCAGCAGGCAGATCGGCTTCAGAGCGGGCCGAGACGAAAATCGCCGTCAGCTCTGTGCCGTAGGGGGAACGCCGCCCGACCAACTGATTGGCCACCACATCCACCGGCAGAAACACTCCGGCATCGCTGTTGCCAAACACCGTCGGCTTCGAGCGCAAAGTGCCGATTACCTCGAAGGGCAAGTTGTTCAGCAGGACGGTCTCCCCAATGGCAGCGGCGGGATCCAGGCCGAACAACTGGCTGGCGGCATCGCTGCCCAGCACCACCACCGGGCGCTGTTCCTCGATATCCGAGGGCAAGAGGAAGCGGCCTGCCTCGATCTCTAAGTTCAACACCGACAAATACTCCGGCCAAGTGCCGGTGGCCTCGTAGCGGCGATCCACTCCACCTCGCACCGCGCGCACATTGGTGCCCAGGCTGGGGACGGCTGCTGACACGGCAGGCACTTCCGCAGCAATGGCTCGCACATCCTCCAAAGTGAGGGGGCGGATGTTGCCGGCATCGACCAGGCCCAAGTTGGCCGAAAAGACGATCAGCAAGTTGGTGCCCAGAGAGCGAAATTGATCCACCGCCATCTCTTGGGCAGCATAGCCAAATCCGGCAATGGCCACCACCGCCGCATTGCCGATGAGGATCCCGAGCATGCTCAGCCCGGTGCGCAGGCGATGTCGTCGCACCATTTGCCAGGCCATTTTGGCCGCCGTTGCCAGGCTCATGGCTGTTGCTCCGCTCTTTTAATCAAAGTCTCTAGGTTCACCCCAGGAGGCAGGGCAGTAAAGACCCGATCCCCTGCCTGCAGACCGGAGAGGATCTGGGTAACTCCACCCTGAGTGATGCCCGTTTCCACGCGGCGATAGACAGGTCGCCGGGTTTGGGGATCCAGCAGGAGCACGCCTTCCTGGCTTTCCTCCCGGAGGATAGCCACTGAGGGCACCGTCAGAGCCTGAGGCTGGGGATCCCCAATGAAATCCACCGAAACAGTCATGCCGGTGCGCAAAAAGTCGGCCCCAGGCTCCGGTTCAACGAAGACCCGAAAGACGGTTACCTCTCGCACCACCACCGTAGCGGGTGCAATCCGCTTCACCCGCCCCTGCACCAGGCGGTCGGGGTAGGCCAGGGAGCGGATCTCCACCGGCTGACCCACCCGCACCTGGGCAATCTGGGCTTCTGGCACTTCTGCCCGCACCTCAATTCCCTGAGCCAGCGCCAAAATGGAACTGGAAGAAGCTGCGGTGGCATCGGAAGCTGCTGTTGTGGGAGCTACAAAGGATCCCACCTCGGCAAAGCGCTGCACCACCACACCGGAAAAGGGGGCGCGGACTTCGGTGTCAGCCAACCGGGATTGCCGTTGGGCCAGCTCGGCTTGTGCCTGGGCAATTTGGGCTTGAATTTGCTGTAGGGTTTCCGGGCGGCTCCCCAGTTGCAATCGCTCCAACTCCTGTTGAGCAGCTCGCAAATCCGCTTGCGCTTGTTCCAGGCGGGCCGAGCGTTGATCCAGCTCGCTGCGGGCTACCACCCCCGCCTGCACCAGGGCCTGGATGCGCTCTAACTCCCTCTGAGCCAAGTCCACCTGCGACCGGGCAGCATCCACCCTGGCCTGGGCCGCCGCGATCACCTGGGGGCGCTCTCCGGCCTGTTGCTCCGCTAGACGGGCTTGCAGCTCTTGAATGCGGGCTTGGGCTTGGCGAATGCCACTGGCGAGATCGCCGTAGTCCATCCGGGCCAATAACTGCCCTGCCACCACTTCATCTCCCTGATCCACCAACAGTTCCGCCAGGCGACCCGACTCGCGAGGGCTGACATTCACCTGGCGGAGCGGCTGCACCTGGCCGCTCACCCGCAGGCGTTGGGTCAGATCCACCACTTGAACCGGTACCGTCAATCTTTCCAGCCGTTCTGCCCTCTGCTGCTGCAGCTGACGCTGGATCAGGAGACCGCTGCCCCCTAGGCCGGCCAACAGCAAGCCCAAGAGCATCCAACCGAAGGGAAATCTCTTGGGGCGGGGTTTGCTCTGGGGCAGAGGCTGATCTGCAGGCCTGGGAGTAGACAGGGATCCCGTCTTGGGCTCATCGGTGTGCAGGATCACAAAAGTCTCCCGTTTGTAACAAAAGCTTTATCTTTGTCTAGCCTATTGGAAAAATGGGGGAAGCGTAAACACAGTCTCCCACCTCTTGAGCTCTATGTCGGCCAGCTCTGTACAAAAAACAGCGACGATTGTTACCATGGTTAACTGCCGGTAGCGCGGGAAGGCCATGAACGTTCGCATCAACGCTGAGGAGATCATCCGCTCCATTGAAGCTGCCCAGATGAAGCCGGATCTGCCGGAGATTCGGGTTGGGGATCAGGTACGGGTGGGAGTTCGCATTCAAGAGGGGGGCAAGGAGCGGGTACAAGCCTTTGAGGGCACGGTCATTGCCATGCGCCACTCCGGCATTAACCGCACCATCACGGTGCGCAAGGTTTTCCAGGGAATCGGCGTGGAGCGGGTTTTCCTCATTCACTCCCCGCGCATCGAGTCGATTCAGGTGCTGCGGCGGGGTAAAGTGCGTCGGGCCAAGCTGTTCTATTTGCGGGATCGGGTGGGCAAAGCCACTCGCATCAAGGCTAAGGCAGAGAGCCCAGATAGTTGAGGAACAGCTCCTCTGAAAATTAGGTGTACCTGCTACACTGGGTAAGCGGGTGTAACCTTTGGCCAATGCGTCCTTAGTTCAGTTGGTAGAACGTCGGTCTCCAAAACCGGATGTCGGGGGTTCGAGTCCTCCAGGGCGCGCTAACCATCAGACCCCCTGCGGCGATGGCTTCAGGTGGGGACACCCCATCCAAGGTGGTTTTTGCAGCCATGAAGTCCGTCAGTGTACCCAACCTACTCCCTGCGCTGCTGCTGGGGCTGCTGTTTTGGCTAGGGATCCCTATCTGGCCTGGATCGGGTGTGGTGGCAACGGCAGCGAGCAACAGGGTAGATCACGAGATCGATCGACTGTTTGAGGAGGCCTTTGCGGCTACTCAGAGGGGAGATTTTGCCCGGGCGGAAGCCCTGTGGACTCAACTGTTGCAGATCCAGCCTGATAATCCAGCCCTGTGGAGCAACCGGGGCAATGCCCGTGTCAGCCAGCACCAACTGCAGGCAGCTCTGGAGGATTACGCTGAGGCCATTCGTTTGGCCCCTGAGGCGCCGGATCCCTATCTAAATCGAGGAACTGCTCTGGAGGGGCTGGGGCGGTGGCAGGAGGCGATTGCAGACTACGAACGAGTGTTGCAGTTGGATCCCAACGATGCGGCGGCCTACAACAACCGCGGCAATGCGGAAGCAGGGCTGGGCCAATGGCAACAGGCTTTGGCCGACTACCGCCGCGCCACAGAATTGGCTCCCGACTACGCCTTCGCTCAGGCCAACTATGCTCTGAGCCTCTACCAGGTGGGTGAAACAGAAGCTGCCCTGCGCTTGATGCGGGCTCTGGTGCGCAAGTACCCGAAGTTTCCAGATATGCGGGCTGCTCTCAGCGCCATTCTTTGGGCGCAGGGTCGCCAGGGAGAGGCTGAAAGTCACTGGGTGGCTGTGCAAGGACTGGATCCCCGCTACGCCGACCTGGAATGGGTGAAAACCGTCCGCCGTTGGCCACCGGCAATGGTGGCAGCTCTGGAGCGTTTCCTTTCTCTCAAGTAGTGAGGCTTACGATTGCGGCGGAGGCACTCTGGGTCTTGACTCTGCGCATTGACGAAACAGTTGCTGGGGATCCCCGCAGCCAGAGTCTCAGGTTACATCCTGTCTGGGGGGATGGAGATTGCTAGATTGGGATCAAGCCGAGGGCGGATTCCAGCAGCAGGCTTAACCCAGAGCCAAGAGAGCGCAGAGGGATCCCAAAGGCTTTCAGCGAGCTGTGAAAAAAACTGTGTAAGGGATTGCTTCCTGCGACACCTTTTCGCCTTTTTCTTCGTCTGTTTTAGACCTATCGCGGCGCGTGGTATCAACGTGAGTGCAATGGCTTGTTTCTCTCGCTCTTCTTCCTTCCTCCCCGATTGGAGAGGGGGGCTGCGAAGTCACTGGAGCTGGGCAGGGCTGTTGCTCGTGGTTCTGCAGATTGGGCAACCCGCCGTGGCTCAGACGGAAACCCGAGTTTGGAGCGGAACCGGCCAAATTTTGAGCGGCCAGGGGCAGGGGGCGACGGTGCAATTGATCTTGGAAACGGGTGGCGGGCGTATCTGGAGCCAATCGGGGCCGGCTTTGGATGCACCCTTTTCCGGCGGCCATATTTCGGTAACCAGCGGTGATGGCACCTGGCAAATCCAATCGCAAGGGGATCAGTTGTTGGTTACCTTTTACCGCGGCGAGCAGATCATCCGCTGGCAACTGCGGCCCATGGGCGAGATCCCCAGCTCTTCCCCTTCTGCGCCATCCAGCTCCCTGAGCAGTGACTCCGCCCAGCCCGTAGCGCTGCCCGTCCAAGAGCTGGTGATTCCAGTACTGAAGAATTTGCCCGGTACCCCCTGAGGGATCCCTGCCCCGCCGGTTCTCGACCCATGAAACCTGGTGCGTTGGCCGCTGGGGCTATCAAACCTGTGGCCACTGGAATGGGCTGGGATGATTTTGGGGGCGGTGGGCCTGGGGATCCTATCCCATCGGCAGTTAGCCCGCCTGTTGTTTAGCTGAGCAGCGGGACACAGGGCAGGGGCAGTTGAGCTGCTGCCGCCGCATCCAGCAACCACAGCAGCCGTCCTCTGGGGTTTACGCGCTGGCAGGGTAGGTGGGCCTCGGTGGTCAGCGCCTCTTTCACGATGGGGGCTTTGTTCGCTCCGGTTACCAGGAACACCACCTGGGCTGCTTGGTTCAGAACAGGATAGGTCAAGGTTAGACGCGGCTCCTGCCCTTTTTGCCCCACCGTCACCCAGCGGTGCTGCACCTGCAGAGCGGCGGTGTCGGGAAATAGAGAAGCTGTGTGGCCGTCTTCCCCCACCCCCAGCCATACCAGGTCGAGAGAAGGGCACTCTGCACCGAAAATCTGCCGTAGGGTGGCCTCGTATTCGGCAGCATCGCGAAGGGGATCCCCCGCTTGGGTAGGCATGGGGAAAACTTGAGCTGCCGGGATCCCGATCTGCTGCAGCAGGGTTTCTCGTACCATGCGGTAGTTGCTTTCAGGGTGATCCGGGGGAACATAGCGCTCATCCCCCCAGAACAGCCAGGTTTGTTGCCAAGGGATCCCTGGGGTTTGGGCCAGGGCAGCATACAGCTTCTTGGGGGTGCTCCCTCCCGCCAAGGCCACCGTAAAGCGTCCCCGCTCGCGAATGGCAGCGGCTGACCGAGCTTGCCAAATCTCGATGGCCCGTTGGATTAAGACGGGGCCCTCCGGAAAGATCTCCAACTGGAATCCCTGCATACACCGAAGCCCTACTGCCGACCTATGCTGGGTCAGCCGACCTGCACCAACACTTTACCGAAGGGATCCCCTAAGCGGGGCAAACACTAGGAAGCCACCGCCAGCTCTTTGGCTTCTGCCCGAATTTGCTCGTAGAGGGCGCGCAGCTTCAGGCCCACGATGATCTGAATCAGACCAGAGCCATTGCGGGATCCCGGGTATTCCGGGTGCTTGCGCAACAGTTCCGTCAGCTCGCCATAGTAGCGGGTGGACAAGTTGCTCAGGTGGTTCTCGATGTAGATGACCTCTTCCAGCTTGTCGAAGGTGCCGTCGATCTCCAGAATCGAAACCGGGTGCTCGAAGTAGGTGGAAGGGCCATAGTGGAGGCGGATCCCTGGATAGGAACAAGTCAGCTTTTTGCCGCAGGGGATCCAATCAATGGTGGAGCCTTCGTCAAAGAGATAGACATGGTCGAAGTACTTCACCCCTTCCCGCTGGATCAGCCGCACCCGCAGTACTTTGTGCTCTGGATCCAGCTCCGGCAACAACTGGGTAGGCAAAACCTCAATGACGGCATCGGCGTACTGCTTCTGCACATCGACATAGGCTTCAAAGTCCGGGCGGCGAGCCTCGATTGAGCGCAACACATCTTCGTAGGTGTGGCCCCGCTCGGCCATGTCCCGCTTCACCTTCCAAGCAATCTTGATCTCCGGCGCCAGATCCAAGTACACCTTAAAGTCCAGCAGCTCGCGCACCCGCTCGTCATACATGGGATGCAGCCCCTCTAGGACGATGATGCGGTTGGGCTCCACCAGCTCCGGCGGGTCAATCATCCCCGTCTCGTGGTTGTAGATGGGCTTCATCACGCTTTGGCCGTTCTTGAGCGCCTTGGCCTGCTCGTACATCAGGTCGAAGTTGTTGGCGCGGGGATCCAGCGCCGTGATGCCCTTCTCTTTGCGCTGGTAGCGATCCAAGGAGTGATAGTCATCCAGACAGATGGTGGTAATCAGATCCCGGCCAAATAGATCCCCCAGCCGGCGTAAAAAGGTGGACTTGCCACAGCCAGAATCTCCGGCGACACCAATCATCACAACACGATCAGGACTGCTTGCCATGGGAACTCCTTGGGGACGGGCAGGGCAAAACTGAGAAAAAGGCTCTAGAAAGTTACCAACTGTTACGGCCTTGCATGATACCAAATAAAGCCGTTACATCACAAGCCGCTGGCAGGCCAGAGCTGTGGGCACCACAAGCAACAATTTAACAAAAAATCCATATTTTTGGCCGATGAGCTTGGCCGGGATTATTTTTCCGGGGTTGCCGCTCTCAGGACGGCCTGGGGGGCTGGCGAAGGTCGTCTGCTTCTCCTCTGACAAGTTCCATTTGAGCAGCCGGGCTGCTGTGGTGTTTGCTATTTTGCTATATGTAAACTCATTTCCTCCCAGTGCCAGGAGCAGATCGCAGGTATGGTTGCCAGCGCAGAAAAGCGAGAGGTTGTCGTCAATCTGTATCGTCCCAACGCACCGTTGATCGGCCACTGCGTGGAGACCTACTCCATTGTCGGTGAAGGAGCACCCGGACTGACTAAGCACATTGTGCTCAGCTTGCCGGATCCCAACTACCGCTACCTAGAAGGGCAAAGCGTTGGCATTATCCCTCCTGGCGAAGATGCCAAGGGCAAGCCCCACAAGCCCCGCCTCTACTCGATTGCTTCCACCCGCTTTGGCGATGATGGCGAGGGGCGCACCGTCTCTTTGAGCGTGAAGCGGGCCGAATATGTCGATAGAGAGACAGGCCAGCCGGGGGTGGGGGTCTGCTCCGGCTTCCTCACCGATTTGAAGGCAGGCGACGAGGTGATGATCACGGGGCCATCGGGGAAAACCTTCCTACTGCCCGAAGATGAGAATGCCAACCTGATCTTGATCGCCACCGGCACCGGCATTGCCCCTTTTCGCGCTTTCATCAAGCACCTGTTTGAGGAGGATCCCAACTATCAGGGCAAGATCTGGCTGTTCTTTGGGGTGCCCACCACCTCCACCTTGCTCTACCACGGGGATCTGGAGGCCTGGAAAGCCCAGTACGGGGATCGCTTCCGCGTCGATTACGCCATCAGCCGCGAGCAACAAACCCCCGATGGCAAGAAAATGTACGTGCAAAACCGCATGGCCGAGTACGGCGCCGAGCTGTGGGAGATGCTGCAACAGCCCAACACCTACACCTACATCTGCGGCCTCAAGGGGATGGAGGACGGGATCAACAACGTCATGGGGCCTTTGGCGGAACAAGCCGGTCAGGATTGGAGCAAGTTCCAGAAGGAACTGAAGAAAGCAGACAGGTGGCACGAAGAAACCTACTGATCCCTGCTTGTGATCCCTGCTTGTCGGTTTGTCAGCGCCAATAGGGATCCCGTTCCTTGCTTGAGAGCACTGGCGTGGGGAGTATGTCAAAATGCTTCTATCTCCCAGCGTATGCGCTTTTTTCCCAGGAGCATCGAACCGTGGACGCGCGCTACAATCCCCAGGCCATCGAGAGCAAGTGGCAAGCCCACTGGCGTGAAATCGGGCTGGATCGCACCCCAGAGCTGAAGGACGGGAGCCGCAAATTTTATGCTCTGTCCATGTTCCCCTATCCCAGCGGCAACCTGCACATGGGGCATGTGCGCAATTACACCATCACCGATGTAATTGCCCGCCACAAACGAATGCAGGGATACGCGGTGTTGCACCCGATGGGCTGGGATGCCTTTGGCCTGCCGGCGGAGAATGCCGCCATCGACCGGGGGATCCCACCGGCCAAGTGGACCTACCAAAACATTGCCCAGATGCGGGAGCAACTGCAGCGGCTGGGGCTCTCCTACGACTGGGAGCGGGAGATCACCACCTGCGCCCCCGACTACTACAAGTGGACGCAGTGGCTCTTCCTGCAATTTTTCAAGGCCGGCCTGGCCTACCAGAAGGAAGCGCCAGTGAACTGGGATCCGGTGGATCAGACGGTGTTGGCCAACGAGCAGGTGGATGCGGAGGGGCGTTCCTGGAGATCCGGCGCCCTGGTGGAAAAGCGCATGCTCAAGCAGTGGTTTTTCAAAATCACCGCCTATGCCGACCAACTGCTGGCGGATCTGGAAAAGCTCTCCGGCTGGCCGGAGCGGGTGCGCACCATGCAGGAGAATTGGATTGGCCAATCGGTGGGGGCTAAGGTGATTTTCAAAACCGAGGCGGGGGACGAGCTGGCAGTGTTCACCACCCGGCCCGATACCCTCTGGGGGGCCACCTTCATGGTGATGTCGCCGGAGCACCCCTTGGTGGACAAGCTCACCACTGCCGAGCAACTGCAGGCCGTCAGAGCCTATCAAGCCCAGGCCGCTGCCCGCAGCGAGATCGAGCGCAGCGCTGAAGACCGGGAAAAGACAGGGGTTTGGACGGGATCCTACGCCATCAACCCCGTCAACCAAGAGCGAATCCCCATCTGGATTGCCGACTATGTGCTGATGGGCTACGGTACGGGGGCCATTATGGCCGTGCCTGCCCACGACCAGCGGGATTTCGAGTTTGCCCGCAAGTTCGGCCTGCCCATCAAGCGGGTGGTGCAGCCGCCGGAGGGTTCCTTATCCTCGACGGATCGCGCCAGCGGGACGGAGTCCTCAGAACTGCAGGCTGCCTGGACGGGGGAAGGGGTGATGATCAACTCTGGCCCCCTAGACGGGATCCCGGTGGGCAAAGGCCCAGGGCAAAGCGTGGAAAGAGCCATCGCCTGGCTGGAAGCCCAGGGGCTGGGGGAAAAGCAGATCAACTACCGCCTGCGGGATTGGCTGATCTCGCGGCAGCGCTACTGGGGTTGTCCCATCCCGGTGATCCATTGTCCCCACTGTGGCATTGTGCCGGTGCCGGAGAAGGATCTGCCGGTGCTCTTGCCGGAGGATGTGGAGCTGACGGGGCGAGGGGGATCCCCGTTGGCCCAGTTGGAGGACTGGGTGAAGGTGAAGTGCCCCACCTGTGGCGCGGAGGCTCGCCGGGAAACCGATACCATGGACACCTTCATCTGCTCGTCGTGGTACTTCCTGCGCTTTAGCGATGCCCGCAACGACCGAGAGATCTTCCGCAAAGACCGGGTGAACGCCTGGCTGCCGGTGGATCAGTACGTGGGCGGCATCGAGCACGCCATCCTGCACCTGCTCTATTCCCGCTTTTTTACCAAGGTGTTGCGGGATCGGGGGCTGCTGGATTTTGACGAGCCGTTCCTGCGTCTGCTCACCCAGGGGATGGTGCAAGGGCGCACTTACTACAACCCCAACAAGTCCGGCAAGGATCGCTGGATCCCGGCAGCTCTGGTGAAGGATCCCGACAACCCCACAGATCCGGAGACCGGCGAACCCCTGGAAGTGATCTATGCCACCATGTCCAAATCCAAGGGCAACGGCGTGGATCCCGAGGAGGTGCTGGCCCACTACGGGGCGGATACGGCCCGCATGTTTATCCTCTTCAAGGCCCCGCCGGAGAAGGATCTGGAGTGGGACGATGCCGATGTGGAGGGGCAATTTCGCTTTCTCAACCGCGTCTGGCGGCAGGTGTACGAGTTTGTCGTTCGCGGTGGCGGGACGGAGTCCTGGCGGGGCAGGGTCTCAGAGCTGTTGCCGGCCAAGGTCGAGGTGGGATCCCTGACCAAGGCGGAAAAAGATCTGCGCCGGGCCATCCACACCGCCATCAAGGAAGTCAGCGAAGATCTGGAAAACGATTATCAATTCAACACCGCCATTGCCGAGCTGATGAAGCTGAGCAATGCTCTGGGGGAGGCCGGGATCCCGGATTCGCCGGTCTATGCAGAGGGGATCCGCACGCTGGTGTTGCTGATGGCGCCTTTTGCCCCCCATATTGCGGAGGAGCTGTGGCAGGCGCTGGGGGGCGCAGACTCGGTGCATCGGCAGTCTTGGCCCAGCTATGACCCGGCAGCGCTGGTGGCCGACACGGTGACCATTGTGATTCAGGTGAACGGCAAATTGCGCGGCTCGTTTGAGGCCCCTGCCGAGGTAACGCCGGAGGAGCAGGAACAGTTGGCCCTTCGGTCAGAAGCAGCGCAGAAATACCTGGAGGGGGCAACACCCAAAAAAGTGGTGGTGGTGCCGAAAAAGCTGGTTAACTTTGTCCTCTAACGGCGGGCCTGGCCAAAATGTTCCGCACTGCTGACACGAACGGGATCGGGGCTTTCACTCGGCGTGGCAGCTCATCGACTTTCCAGGATCGGGCTATGCTGGACTGAGGACTACACCCATCTCCCTGTTGCTATGCGAGACCTTCTGCGCGACATCCTTCGGGACTGCTCTGGCTTTGTGGAACTGCGCTACCACGGCAAGGTGTTTCGCAGCATCACTGCCGAGAAGGGCCGCCTTGAGCGCACCGCGGTTCGTCGCCGTTCCGGAGTGGGGGTGCGGGTGTTGGAGGCCGGCACTTGGGGCTTTGCTGCCACCGGGGATCCCTCGCCGGCTGCCATTCGGGAGGCCATCGCTGAAGCTCGCCGTGCCGCCCAAGCCAGCGCCGACTACCGCAAGCAAAAGCTGGGATCCCTGCCCAGTGTGCGGCTGGCCCAAGGGGAGTTCTGCGAGCCCGGTGTGGAGGAGGTGTTGAACAAACCGCTGGAGGCGAAGATCCAGTTGGCTTTGGAAACCGAGGCGCAGGCCCGGCAGGCCTCTCGCCAAATTAGCTCCGCCAGTTGCACCTACAACGAGATCTACGAGGAAAAAGCCATTGTCACCACCGATGGGGCGGATGTGGCCTTTCGTCTGGTGCGCCCCGAGCTGCGAGTTCAGGCGGTGGCCGAAGCTGCCGGCCAGCTCAGCAGTGGCTCCGAGGCCATTGGGGTAACGGGGGGATGGGATTGCCTGTTCCGCTCGGATCCCTTGCAGATGGCGGAAAAGGCGGCTGCTACCGCTGTTGACTTGTTGTCCGCAGGCTACGCGGAAGGGGGATGGGCCACGGTTATTCTGTCGCCTTCCATCGTGGGGCTATTGGTGCACGAGGCCATTGGCCACACTGTCGAAGCGGATTTTGTCCTGGCGGGTTCTGTGGCTGCCGGCAAGCTGGGGCAGCGGGTGGCCAGCGACTTGGTTACTCTCAAAGACTCCGGCCATTCGGAGTTTATGCCAGGGGCAGGGGGAACCCTTCCTGTGGACGACGAGGGCGTTCCTACCCAAAGCACCACCATCATCCAAAACGGCATTCTGGTCAGCTATCTCCACAACCGCGAAACTGCCGCCCACTTTGGGGTGGAGCCCACCGGCAATGCCCGCGCCTGGGAATACGCCGATGAGCCTTTGATCCGCATGCGCAACACCTTCATCGAGCCCGGATCCCAAACGCTAGAGGAAATCATCGCCAGCACTCCCGATGGCTACTTCCTGGATGGGGCCAGGAACGGGCAGGCGGACTCCACCGGCGAGTTTATGTTTGGGGTAGAGCGGGCCTACCGCATTCGCGATGGCAAGCTGGCGGAGTTGCTGCGCGGTGTCACCATCACCGGCAATGCTTTTGAGGTGCTGCAATCGGTGGATGCCGTCTCGCGGGACTTCCTGTGGGACTTGGGATCCGGCCATTGTGGCAAGGGTCAACCGGCCAAGGTGGATGCAGGCGGCCCCTACATTCGCTGTCGGGCCATTGTGGGCGGACAGCAACCTGTGTAGTTATTCCCTTGGCGCTCCACAGCTAGCCCAGAGGTGAAGCCTACAGCTCGCTCTGTAAAGGGGACTGGCAGGCCAGCTCCAGGACTACCGAAAGCTGCTGGCCAGGAGCTACACAGAAACTCTGTCCTGCCGGCCCGACTGACCGTGGGGGAGTTCACAGAACAGCCAATCCGTCCGCAAAAATTAGGGATCCCCTCACCTGCGGGGATCCCAGATGGGGTACTGGATCAAACCTTAGCGAGGGAAAACCACCTGGGCTCGCAACTCGCCCGGCGGGTTGGCCTGCGTGTGAATGTTGATGTAGTAAGCTCCGGCCAAAAAGCTGGAGACTTGCTCAGGGGTGAGGTTGGCTTCCAGTCGGAAATTCCCCGACTGATTGCCTGGATTCGGCAACATGTTCAAGACAAAGACCACCGGCCCTGTGGCCTGGGCGAAAGATTGTCCTGGCTGCGGCTGAGCAATGTGAATGTGCCCAGGGCCAAAATCAGCAATGGGTAGAAGTGGGGTTGTGAGATTTGTAAAGCTTCCTTAACCGCTGAGAAACAAGACAGCAACCAGGCAAAAGCCGCAAAAAGCCTCGAAAATTGAACGAGGCCGAAGGGCAAAACCGATCAACAACATGGAAAAAGCTCCTCGGTCAGAGAACAGGCCAAATAAGTTACGTATCAGGCCAAGCTTCGGATTCATCTCTGGGTTTAAAAGATGGCAAAATCCCCGCTACCAAGAGACAAAAGCCCCTACCCTGTGGGGGTTGGGGGATGGTGTAGACTGCACGCGGAGCAGAAATCTCTGACCGTACCCATTGGAAGGCATAGCCGGGGAGAGTGTTCACCAAGGCACTTTCCCCAACCTCCGTTCAGGATGGATCCGTTTATCCTCTGGCCGAGGCGGCCAAAGCAGAGTTCATGATCGGCCAGAACCAGTGGGGCCGCATCAGGATGACGGTGTCAATGACGTGGATGATGCCGTTATCGGCTTCGATGTCCGCTTGGATAACGGTGGCGTTATTGACCTCGAAAACGTCCCCTTCGATCAACAAGTCGATGGGGGATCCCTCTACCGAGCCCACACTTTGGTACTTGGCCAAATCTGCCTTTTTCAAGCGGCCGGGCACCACGTGGTAACACAGGATGCGAGTCAGTTGGGGGATATTTTGCACCAGGGTGGTGATGGTGCCAGGAGGCAGCTTGGCAAAAGCCCCATCGGTGGGGGCAAAAACGGTAAAGGGGCCAGGGCTTTTGAGAGTGTCTACCAGGTTTGCCGCTTTAACGGCAGTTACCAAGGTGGAAAAACCCTCAGCAGAGACCGCAATATCGACAATATCGGGCATGGCCGGGATCCTTTTGCTGTGAAGTTGTTGCTAACTGGATTGCTGCTCGAAAGGCTTTGAGATCATTAAAGTTGCCACGGGCTAGCGATAATTCTGATCCTGAATGTAGGCGAGGCGGGCTGCTTCCCGGATCCCATATTCCGGTCGGGTGAAGCGATTGAGTTGTCCCTCAAAATAACGGCGGTTCATCATCAAGTGCCGTGGATTTGGATCATCAAGGGGATACAAGAAAGCGGCCCTTCCCGCCTGAATCACGGCTGAGGTGACGTTGTACATGGAGCGCTGGAAGCTAACCCCCAATTGAATCAGCATGTCCTCTTCGCCGCGGCAATGCTTGCGATAATACTCCACCAAATACTGGGGCAAAAAGTGGTACATATCCTGGTGCAAGAGCGTGGGCGGGATCCCGGCGGTGCCCACCGGAAACTTATCGGCGTAGAGGATCCCGTAGTGAAAGTCCAACTGGTTGGTGGGAACTTCGTTGGCCTGAGCGTTGTAGGACTTGGTGCCGCGGAAAGGAGAGGTGCGATAAAACACGGCCTCTACATAGGGGAAAGCGGCCTCATATAGCCAGGTAAATCCCTTGGATTTGGGCACAATATCGTACCATTCTCCCCGAATGCGCACGCGATGGTAGATGGGTCGTCCGGCAATGGCGAAGATCCCGTTGACCAGAAAGTTCATCGCCTCCGGCACGCTGGTAATTTTGCCTTCATCGTAGAGATCGCTCATCTCAAAAAAGACCGGAGCCATCACCTCCCAAAACAGGCCCAACACCGAGTACATGGTGGCCTGGCGGCACAGCTCCAAAAACATATCGGGGAAGAGCTTGTATAGCCCCATCAACAAGGGGTTGCCCTGGCAATAGGCGCGGATGGCGCGGTCGGCATTTTGCTTGTATTCTTCGGAATCCATGTAGGGATCCAGCAAGCCCCCCATATCCCGGTGCCAGAGCATGGCCCGCATACATTCTTCGGCAAATTCCATGTTGATGCGGTCATGCCAAAGGTGATGCAAAATCCGCGGCAGCTTGCGCTTGAGCTCCCCTTTTTCCATGAACTCCAGCAGTTCCGGGTGGGCCGTAGCGGGGCCGCGCCAAATGCGCAAATCGGCATTATCCCCCGCGTAGTGGTTGGCCAGCTTCAAATATTCTTCGGGAATGATGAACTTAAAAAAGGGCAAGGGATCCACAAACACCTGCTCGGCAATGTAGAGCAGATCGCGCCAGTAAAAGTCCATCGGCACCGCATAGGCTTTGTAGAGGCCGATAATTTGCATCAGGTTTTCCGGCGTATCCGGCAGCATCGATCCCCCAGCCTCCAAGCGGTGGACTACATCCGCAAAAGGGTGGGTAGAAGGGGGAAGCTTGCGGGTTGTAAGGGTTGTCGTCATGGAAGAAGTCTCCAACTCTTCAAAAGTCCTGGCTCCATAGGGGGCATCTGCTGGGATCTCAATTCCTGGGAGTTTCCCGCTTGCCTGGATCGGCTCCAGAGAGGGTGATGGGGGCAAGGTCACCGGCTGATGCCAGGATAAGCGTTTGCGCTTGAGCCACCTGGGTGGATAGGGTAAACGCCAAGGGTTGTGGCCATTTCACCAGGCTCATGGGCTGGATCCCAAACCAAACGATCAAGGCCGTCAAAATAAGCCCCGGGATCCGCTCCCAGCCATGCACGCGCGGGTAGTAGGCGGTGCGGTTGTCCAACCTGCCAAAGCAGGTGCGGTTCAGCAAAATCACAAAGTACACCGCCGTCAAGCCGGTGCCACAGATGCTGATCAAAGTGGGCAGAGGAAAATCTTGGTAGCTGCCCTGGAAGATCAAAAACTCCGCCACAAAGCCCACCAGGCCAGGGATCCCGGCGCTGGCCATCCCCCCCAAGATGAGCAGAGCACTCACCGTGGGCAAGCCCCGCAAGGGGTTGAGCAGGCCGTTGAGCACATCCAGATCGCGGGTTCCCACTTTGCGCTCCACCAAGCCCACCAAATCGAACAGCAGCGCCAAGATGAGACCATGGGAGACCATCTGCACCATCGCCCCGGTCAGGCTAATGGGGGTGGCTGCCGCCATGCCCAGCAAGATGTAGCCCATGTGGCCAATGGAGCTGTAGGCCACCATGCGCTTGATGTCTTTTTGGGCGATGGCTGCCAAAGCCCCGGACAACACGGCAATGGCTCCCCACCAGGCTAGGATCCCGCCCAGGTCGGCCCAAGCTTGGGGAAACAACTGCAGCCCAAAGCGAAACAGACCGTACGTGCCTAACTTGGAGAGGATCCCTCCCAGGAGGATGGCCACTGGCGGCGACGACTCCCCGTATGCATCAGGCAACCAGGTGTGGAAGGGGATCAGCGGCATCTTAATGCCGAAAGCCACGATCAAGGCCAACAGCGTCAAGGTCTGGGCAACAGGGCTGAGAGAGGTGATGCGGATCTCCAGCAGCTCAAAGCTATGGGGATCCCCCAGCCAGTAGATGGCCAAAAAGGCCCCCAACAGAAAGATGGCGGAAACGGCGGTGTAAATCAAAAACTTGATGGCAGCATAATCCCGCTTGGGGCTGCCCCAAATGGAGATGAGCAGGTAGATCGGGATCAGCACCAGCTCGTAAAACAAGAAGAACAAAAGCAGGTTCTGGGCAACAAAAGCCCCGTTGACCGACCCGCTCATGAACAAAATGCAGCCGTATAAGAGGTTGGGCCGCTTCACCTCTGGCTCAGCTGTCAGCACCGCAATCAGCGTGAGCAGCCCATTCAAAGCCACCATCAGCAGGGAAAACCCGTCCAGGCCCAGGGAGTAGCTCAGCCCAATTGCCGGGATCCAATCCCACCGCTGCACCCACTGCAGCCCTTCCGCTTGCAGGTCAAAGTTGGCAAACAGCAGCAGCGAGATCCCCAGCAGGATCCCGGCCAAGGCCACCGCCAGCTTTCGCCCCCCCAAGCCTAAGAACAGGAGCAGGGATCCCAAGATCGGCAACACAATCAAGGCACTCAGCATGGTCTTTTCCCTCTTTATCTAAGGACTCCGTCCCGCTACCTTGCCCAAGCCTAGAGAATCAGCCAGCCCAGCAGGGCCACCCCCACCACAATCGTCAGCACGTAGGCTTGCAACTGGCCAGAGGTGGTGTATTTCAAAACCTGTCCACCCGCCAATACCGCCAAGCTGGTCAAATTTACCAAGCCGTCTACCACATAGCGGTCGAACAAGGCTGTAACCTCAGAGATGATGCGTACCGCAAACACCACACTGGCCCGGTAGAGCTTGGGGGTGTAGAAGTCGTTGGCCAACAAATCCTGCCAGTCGGCCAAGAAGGCCCAGTCCACCGGCTGCCGCTGCGGACGCAGATACAGCCAGGCTCCCAAGGCAATGCCTGTCAAGCTGGAGCCCGTCATTACCCCAACAGGGATCCCTTCCAGAGCGGGAATCAGACCTAGTGCCGATAGGATCATGGGCATGTGCAGCGTTACCCCCATCATGGCGGTGCTGGGCAACATCATCGGCCAATGCACCTCTGGCGAGCGCTCGCTCATCTGCTGCGGTTTGCCCCCCCAAACAAGGCCAAATACCCGCGTTAGCCCCAGCGCCGTCACCGCATTGGTAACCAGCACAACTGCCGCCCACAACCCCTGCCCCGGTTGCACCAACTGCTGCCAGAGATCCGTCAGCACCCAAAAGGAGCCGAAGGGAGGCAAAGCGATGATTCCAGCCATCCCGGTCAAGAAGCACAGCCCCGAGATAGGGCGCCGCGACCACAAGCCTCCTAGATAGCGCAGATCCTGGGTAATGCTGTTCCAGATCACCATGCCCAGCGCCATCACCAACAGGGCCATCGCGGGCGCATAGGTCAGCAGCAACCCATAGGCTTGCTGGGGATGACCGGTGCCCACCGCCACAAAGATCAAGCCCATGTAGGCGCTCACCAGATAAGACAGGGCCCGCTTGGCATCGATCTGGGCCAAGGCCACTAGGGATCCCCCCACCGCCGTCAAGCTGCCGATAGTCAGCATCACCTTCAGCACCGTTGGGGAAAGCTCGTAGAGGGGTTGCAGGCGAATCAACACCCAGGCCCCTGTGCCCACCACCACCGCATTGCGCAAGATCGTCGAGGGGATCGGCCCTTCCATCGCCTCATCCAGCCACAGGTGCAGAGGAAATTGGGCACACTTGCCTACGGGGCCGGCCAGCAACCCCAGCCCTACCAGGGCCAGCAGGGTGGGATCCACAGTGACAGATCCTGCCTGCACCGCCTCAGCCCAAGCCGCCAAATCCTCAAACTCCCAGGAGCCGGTCAGGGGATAGATGGCGATTACCCCCATCAAGAGCAACAGGTCGCCGATGCGCTTGGTTAAAAAAGCATCCCGCGCTCCCGTCACCACCAGCGATTGGTTGAACCAAAAGCCCACCAACAGGTAAGTGCCCAGGGTCAAAATCTCCAGGATCACGTAGCTGAAAAAGAGGGAGTCGCACAAAGCCAAGGCACACATCCCCCCCTCAAACAGGCCCAGCAGGGAGAAAAACCGCGCCCAGCCCCAGTCCATTTCCATGTAGCCAAAGCCGTAGATCTGGGCCACCAGGTTCAGACCCGTCACCACAGCGCAGGCCCCCAGAGTTACCGATGACACCTGCAGCGGCAGCTCTAACATTAGATCCCCCACCTGCAGCCAAGGCAACCGAATGACCTGCGCCGGCTGATCCCAAATCGCCACCAGCGCTCCCACACTGTGAAGGAAAGCCACTAAGGTCAGCAGGGCATTCAAATAACCTGCCGGACGTGGTCCCGTGCGCCGGGTGATTCCTGGGGACCAGATCAGCGCTCCCGCCCACGCCACCAAAGCGTAGAGGGGAATCAGCCATGCAGTTGTGACCAGCCCGTTCAAGCTCATAATCCTCCTTCGGCCAGGGATCTTGGCCAAACTGGAACACTTGCTGAGATCCTGTAAAAAATCTTAAGCAGCATCTTAGCTGCAAATTAGGATAGATAAAAATTGAACTTCTCGATGAGATCTATAGACAAAAGTCTATACCTTAGCAAGGGGCAACAGAGGTTACTCTCTTGTTGTCACCACCTCACTCTCTAAAGCGTAGATGGGAATAAACTCCTTGGGAACTCAGGATCCCCGGCTGCGCAGATACCGTGAATGGCTCTAGGACATCCCCGAAGTTCTGCTGCCCTACTTCCGGTCTTCGATAGGCTAACGCAAGCAGGATCCCATTCACCTCTTCATCCCAAGGCTACCATCGTAAGTCCCTGTGAAATTGCCAAGAAGATGAAGATTGAGAACAACGACCTAGAAGGGCGTTTTGACTTTAGGTTGCTTGACCTTCAGCTCGCGAATCCGTTTCAACATCTTCTGGAAATACTCCGCCAGGTAGTCCTCAAGAGAGGTCAGAGAGGCCAGTTCAATCCCCAGGGTTTCGCATACAGGCGTCATATCGGCGTGCATGGGTTCTTTGGCCGCGATCACCTCCACAAACGCCAGCCGGTCGGCAATGTTCCAGCTCCACTGAAAAAACTGCGCCACCTTGCGCGCCCCTCTCAGCAGTCCCAGCGGCATGGTGCTGACTTTGGCCTTTTTGCCGGAGAGCTGCTCGCACAAGGCAATGACTTCTCGAGCCGTCCAAGCCTTGGGCCCCACCAAGGGAAAGATTTGCTGCTTGGCAGCTTCTACAGTGAGAGCTCGCACCGCAAACCGGGCTGCATCTAGGGTGTCTAGGTAGGCCGTTGGCATGCCCTCGCCGGTTACCCAGACGATTTGTTCTTCCAAGATGGGGATGGCGTACTGGCCAATCAACCCCTGCATAAAGCCCGCTGGCCGGAAAATGGTGTAGGGCATCTGGGATCCGATCAAATACTTCTCAATGTGATGCTTGAAATTCATCAGGGGCACATTGGGATACTCGTGGTGGGCGCCCATGATGGAGAAAAAGATAAAATGCCCTACCTGGGCAGCCCGTGCCGCATTGATCAGGGCAACCTTGCCATCCCAGTCCACCTGACGGGCGCTGAGGGTGTCGGTCACCCGCACCGTAGCACAGTCGAGCACCGCCTCGATGTCTTCCATCGCGGAGTTGAGGGTGCTGGGCTGAAGCAGGTTTCCCACCTTCAGGTGAGCGCCCCATTCACTTAAGAAAGCAGCCTTTGCCGGATTTCGCACCAGACAGGTAACTTGGTGTCCCTCTTCGATGGCTCGGCGTACCACTTGACGGCCCAGCGTTCCCGTCGCCCCCACAACCAGCACGTTCATAAAATTATCATTTCTTAACCTTAGGCTTAGTCTATCAGACCAGCGCAACTCCCGACACAACCTTAGAGGCAGCAACAAACCAATGGGGATCCTCTGCCAAGCCGGCTTTGAGGGATCCCCAAAGTTGGGTACTGAAGCGTCTAGCTGGCCAGCTCGTTCATGCGTTGCGCCAGGGTAAAGTCCAGTTCTGTAATGCCCCCGGCATCGTGGGTGGTGAGATCCACCCGCACGCGGTTGTAGACATTGCTCCATTCGGGGTGGTGCCCCATGCTTTCGGCCACCAAGGCCACACTGCTCATCCAGCCAAAGGCTTCGACAAAGGAACCAAACTGAAATTGGCGATGCAGCTTTCCCTCCCGCAAAGACCAGCCCGGCAGTTTCTCCAGCTTGGCCTGGATCTCGGCTTCACTTAGCTTGACGGGTCTGGACATGGGCGTTCCCTCCGGTCGATGCCATCGTTTTCATCACGCTTTCATCAAAGGAGCAACTGAGAGCGGATCCCGGCTTATTCACAAAACTTCATGACCTTTGTATTCATGCTCTTCTACATGCGCGTCTATGGGCGCGGGGCTGAGCGGCTTGTACAACCAGTAGCCTTGTACAGCAAAGTGAGCCTGCTGATAGAAATGGAGGGCGGCTTGGTTGTGATGGTAAACCTGCAGGGTAATGGCCGCCAGCTGCTGCTGAGATCCCCAGCGTTCCACCTGTTGCATCAAAGCTCTGCCCAGGCCCTGCCGGCGATGGGCGGGATCCACCCAGAGCAGAAAAATGTAGGCTACCCGCCGATGGGTGGCTTGATCGGTGGAGATGCCGGCCCAAACACAGCCCACCGGCTCTGCAGTTTCTTCTTTCAAGATCCACCAGCAGGGGGTGCGGGGTGGGTCGAAGAGGCGATCCAGCGTCTCTTCTAGGTGATCCCAGTTGCTTTGCTCTGGAAAAGATTCCTGCAACGTGGCCTGCAATCCTCGTCGCACCCAGGGCCGATCCCAGGCTGAACCGATGCGCCAACGATAACCCACAGGCAGAGGGATCCCTTGTTCAGCCATCCTCAGGCATTTGCAGAAAGGGCCACAGGCGTCGCTTCTTCTAGAGGGGCAGGCTGGGCCATATCCTCCGGCAGAAACGAGCGAATGCTCACCACCACCAGGGTAAACAGAAACACCAGCAGGATGAGAGCGGGAAAGATATATTGCCGCAGGATGCTCATGCTTCTACATAATCATTTCAAGTTTCTACAGCATAGCGTGCAGGGAGGGATCCCTGGGTACCCTTTCGGATCATCCTCATCTCAATCCCTATCAACTGACCCTGGGGGATCCCATGCGTTAATAAGGTGAGAAAGTGTAGCCTATGATTCCAAAGTCAGGTCAGCTGTGCATTAAGGTCGAGCGTAGTTGTGGGTCATCACTCAACTGCCCAACCTGATCCCACTGCTGCGCGACGCGAGCGGAGAATCCATGAGCACCCCCAATCGCCCCTTGAAGACCCTTGGGATCCCTCCCAATGCCTGGGCTGTGAATGCCGAAATGGCCGACCTCACCCGTCCGCCCTTGGATCCCCGGCCCATCCTGCTACCCACCTCCAGCAAAACCCTGCGCTTGGATCTGGCCAAAGCGGCGTTGTTGGTGATCGACATGCAAAACGACTTTTGTCATCCCGACGGTTGGCTGGCCAGCATTGGCGTCGATGTTACACCTGCACGGGCTCCCATCGGCCCTCTAAAAGCCCTGCTGCCCCGCCTGCGACAAGCTCAAGTGCCGATTGTGTGGGTGAACTGGGGCAATCGCCCTGACTTGCTCAACATCAGCGCCGGCTTGCGACATGTGTACAACCCCACCGGAGAGGGAGTAGGGCTGGGGGATCCCTTGCCTAAGAACGGGTCTTTGGTCCTCACGCGGGGCAGTTGGGGCGCTGCTGTGGTGGAGGAACTGGAGGTCAAGCCCGAGGATATCTGGGTGGATAAGTTCCGCATGAGCGGCTTTTGGGATACCCCTCTCGATAGCATTCTCAGAAACCTGGGGCGCACCACCCTCTTTTTTGCCGGCGTGAACATCGACCAGTGCGTCATGACCACGCTGCAAGATGCCAATTTCCTCGGCTACGACTGCATTTTGCTGGAAGACTGCGCCGCCACCACCTCTCCTGAATACTGTTTGCTAGCTACCCTCTACAACGTCAAGCAGTGCTTTGGCTTTGTCGCCTCCTCCTCAGATTTGCTCGCGGCTCTCCCCTGTTAGCACTTGCCCACTATTCACCCCTCATCTCTTGAGCGGAGGATCCGGATGCAAACGCTTTCCCGCTGCGTGATTCCAATTGTTAAAACCCCTGCCGATTATCAGGCTTTTCGCATCAGCCCCCACGATACCAATCGCCTGGCCATCGTGTTCGATCCTTCTCATGCTCAGATTTCTCTAACCTTTTGTGTGGAGATCTTCGATGAGGGAGGCAAAACCCCTCCAAATCGCCATCAAATGGCTGTGGAAATGTTTTTTGTTCTCAAGGGGGAAGGCCTGGCCATTTGCGATGGAAAAGCGGCCCCCATCAAAACTGGAGATAGCATTCTGGTACCGCCGACCGGTGTACATGAAATCCACAATACCGGCCCAGGCCGCCTCTACGCCCTCTGCTTCATGGTGCCCAACGAAGATTTTGCCGAGCTCATCCGCTCCGGCACTCCTGCGGACTTGGATGAGGAGGATTTGCAGGTGCTGTCGGGGGGCTGGAGAAGGGCATTTGCTGAGGCTTAGGCCTCAATGGCTCTGGGAGCTGTAGAGGTTGGAAGTCAGGGGTACTGATACATTCACGCTGAACTCTCCTGAACATGGTTCAGGAAAGAAGCGATCGCATCCTGCCTATCTCTGAGCAGGAAGGCGGTATCCCGCAAAGCCCTGAGGAATACCCCCCGAGCGCTTTCCCCCTTCACTTCCCGGCAACCGTTGCGGTGGACTCAAGGATCAGGGGGAAACTTGGTCTACTATATCCCTCTCAATGACTTTTGCCAAACCGCCTAAAGCTCAGTAAATTCAGCAAAGTTCAGGGTTTTGGGGGTTAGAGGCATGCTCCGACAAATCTTTTCCCAGGGTCTCTGTTTCCATAAATCCATAAAAGCCATAAAAGAGGGGTCTGGAGGGGGCTGCGTTTGCGCCAGCAGGCCGGAGATCAAGGGCAATACCAGGGAAGGGGCTCAAACTCTGGTGGGAGTTTCTCCCTCTCATAAGGGCTTCTGTTTTATCTTAGGAAGAATCCACCCAGGGATCCCTTAGGTTGTCCTTGGTTGGTATCCCTTTGGCAAGATCCGCTAGCCCAACCCAGGCCATGTTGCCCGTTCGCCCCCGCGAAACTGTTTCCATGTTCACCCGCGACGGGATCCAACTGGACGCGGATGTCTATCGCCCGCAAGGGGAGGGGAGCTACCCGGTTTTGCTGATGCGGCAGCCCTATGGGCGGGCCATTGCCTCGACGGTGGTGTATGCCCATCCCAGGTGGTATGCGGCCCAGGGGTACATTGTGGTCATCCAGGATGTGCGCGGACGGGGAACTTCCAAGGGATCCTTCTACCCTTTCCGCCATGAGGTGGAAGACGGGTTTGACGCCGTCAATTGGGCGGCTGCCTTGCCGGGGAGCAACGGCGTAGTGGGCATGTACGGCTTCTCTTATCAGGGCATGACCCAGCTGTATGCGGCTTCTACCCGTCCCAGCGCCTTGAAGGCCATCTGCCCGGCGATGCTGCCTTACGATCTCTATGCCGATGCCGCTTACCCAGGGGGGGCCTTTGCCTTCTACAACAACCTCAGTTGGGCCTTGCAACTGGAGACCGAAGGGGCGCGTCTCAGGGGGGATGCCAATGCCTACCAAGCGCTTTTGAAAGCTGCCCGCAATCTCCCCCTCTACGACCCTATCCCCCTCAAGCCGGGGGTGTTGCAGCAGTATGCCCCCCAATCCTATTACTTCGACTGGCTGGAGCACAGCGAGCCGGATGAATACTGGCGCAAGCTCTCTCCCCGTCTAGAGGTGGTGGATCTGCCGATGCTACACATTGCCGGCTGGTTTGACAGCTACCTGAGTGGTAGCCTGCGCCTCTACAAGGAAATGAGCGCCCGCAGCCAGAACCCTCAATACCTGATCATCGGCCCTTGGATCCATCTCCCTTGGGGGCGCAAAGTGGGGGCGTTGGACTTTGGCCCAGAGGCTGTCAGCCCCATCGATCGGCTGCAGGTGCGCTGGTTTGACCAGTTCCTCAAAGGCAAAGATACAGGGATCCTCCAGGAGCCGCCGGTACGCCTGTTCGAGATGGGATCCAACCGCTGGCGCGGCTTTGATGCTTGGCCTACCCCTGAGCCAAAAGCTTTTTACCTACACAGCACCGGCTTGGCTGCCCTTTCAGAAGCAGAGGGATCCCTTCGCCCTGAACCCTCGCCGACGCAACAATCGGATACCTTTGTTCACGATCCCTGGCGACCGGTGCCGGCCTTGGGGGGCCACCTAGTTCAGCCTGCCGGGCCGCAAGAGCGCTCCGCCCTCGACTGCCGCACCGATGTCCTGACCTATACCACTCCGCCGCTGCAAGCCGAGCTGGTTCTGGTCGGGGACATTGCTGTGGAGGTGTACGCGGAGGCCGACAGCCCCAGTTTCGATCTTTGCGCTGTGCTCTCGGTGGTAAGGCCCGATGGGCAGGTGTATAACTTTTCCCAAGGCTATTGTCGCCTACGGGATCCCCAGCCTGGTACCCCCATTCTGATTCCCTGTCAGCCCACCTGTATTCGCATTCCTTGCGGTCATGCTCTGCGCCTCAGCCTTAGCGCGGCTTGTTTTCCGGCCTATCCTGTCAACACAGGCACGGGAATGCGGGAAGAGCGGCTGATTGAGGCCCGCATTCTCACCATCACTCTCCACAGCGGCGGCGAGACGTCTTCGCGGCTGCACCTGCCCATGGCTTGAAGCCAAGAAGAGACCAAGCTTCGGGATCCCGTTCGCAATCCCCGCTTACAAAGAGACACCAAACGTTAGGATAGAAACAGGCAGGGCAAGGGAACACCATGTTGCAAGACCCAAAGTTGATCCGGCACTATCAGGCTTTGACCGATGCTCTGGTGGATACCTGGCAGCGGGGCTACCGGCGCACCGATGAGCTACGTCTGCTGGTGGATGGCTACCTGCTGGCCTTGCGAACTGGCAAACAATTGGAGCCCTTCGAGATCTATCGCATTGAGGACGAGGTCAACCGCTTCCTCTACGATCCGTCCAACTTCATAGATCCGGAATTGGAGCCAGAGGCGGAGCCGATGCGGGGTTATTGATTTTGTGAATCCCTGTTGGCGATCCCTAGAACAGGTGGGGCAAAGTTTTGATTCCAACCTTTTCTGATCTCTCCTCGCCCCTTGGGAGAAAGACTAGGGGGGAGGGCGCTGACTGAGTTCTGGTTTTGTCGAGCATCTTGCGCCTGGTAGGCTGAGAGGGATCGATTCGTTCCTGATTCCAGTCGTATCGGTTCTATGGCGGTTTGGGATAGGGTGATGACCTCCCGGCATCTGCCCCTGCTGGGATCCGGCTTGGGCTTGGGGGTAGCCCTGATCCTCTGGTACGGGGTGTTTGGCTACCACGTGCTGCAGATTGGCCTCTGGCTGCTGAGCATCCTGCTGGTGGGGTTGTATTGGGCGCAGTTTTCCCCGGCTCAACCCCCTTGGGATCCGACGCGGCTGCGCTGGCAACAGGAGCTGTTGCACCTGGGGCTGTTGGTGTTGGTCTTTGCCCCGATCTACCTCTGCGACCTGCCCAACATCCCTTTTCAGATCAATACTGACGAGATTGTGATCACCTCCATGGCCCGTCGCGCCTCAGGGGTGCGCTATCCCGATATCTTTGGGCTGATGCCGGAGTATTTCTATTTCCCCCGCTTCATGTTCAGCCTCTTCGGCGGCCTGACGCGGCTGATGGGGGGAGTCACGCTGCTCAATGTGCGCACGGTACATGCCGCCTTCGGGGTCGTCACCATTCTGGTGGCCTACGGGTTTTTTCGGGCATTTTGGGGATCCCGGCTGGCTTTGGCGGGGGCAGCCCTCTTGGGATCCAACCACGCCTTGCTGGGCATCAGCCGCATGGCCATGCGGGAAAACCTGATTGTGCTGGTAGAGTGTGCGGCCCTGGCCTTGCTCCTCAAGGGCGTGCGGGAAAAAAATCCCCTGTTGCTCTATCTGGGGGGAGGAGCGGCGGCTTTCTCCCTCTACGGCTATTTGCCGGGGCGGGTGGTGATCCTGCTGGGGTTGCTGTTTGGAGTTCTGTACCTGCTCCTGGGCCGGGAGGATCTCCGAGGAGAAAACAAGCAAGCTAATCCCCTCTGGGTCCTGGCTAAGCTGACGGTGCCCGCGGCGCTGGGCTTTTTTCTGGTGGCTGGGCCCATTCTGGTGGCCACGGTCACAGCACCTGCGGTGAGCGCCGAGTACTCTCGCCAACAATTTCTCTTTTTCCCGGAAGGGCGGGCGTTACAACAGATGTGGGTGAATGCGGCTACGCCAGAGGAGGCGGTCTGGCGCAACATCTTCAACGGCCTCAGCATGTTCAACGACCCCGGCCAGCACGACCGCGGCTACATCTATCCCAACTACGGCCATGCTTTTGTGGATCCCTTGACGGGGGCTTTGATCTGGCTGGGGCTGGGATCCGGCCTCTACCGCCTTTTCAAGAAGCGCAGCCAACCCCACGACTGGCTGTGTATCGGCAGTTTCCTGTTTCTTTACCTGCTGTTTAGCTTGGCCATCACCAAAGCCCCCAACTACACCCGCCTGCTGGTCATTCTGCCCTTTGTAGCCTATCTAACCTTGGAAGGGATCCAAGTGCTGGCAGGTCTCCTGGAACGCTGGGGATCCCGGGCCGGGAGTTGGCTGCCGGCGGCGGCGATGGCGGGGGCAATCCTGCTGATTGGGGGGTGGAACCTGGCCATTTTTGGAGACTTTGTCCACAAAGGCTGGACGCAGGGCAACGATGTGGGGGCTACCGGGCGCTATGTGGCAGCTCGCCAAGGGGATCCCGACTACCGCTTCTATCTGGCCGCCAGCACTGCCTACCCCTATTTCGGCTGGGGGGAACCCCACTATTGGCAAAGCTGGATCCAATTTTTTGCCGGACGGGAACAAAAGGTAGCGGTGTTTTCCCCTGAGGTGTTGCCCATCCAGGCGCTGGAGCCACCGTTTACCCTGTTCATGAACGAGTGGGTATGGGATCAGCAGGGGGCAGAGCTGCAACGGCGCTTTCCCAAGGGGCAGTTGCATCGGATCCCTGCCGAGCGGGGGCTATGGGCCTTTGAGGTGGTGGATCCCTAGAGCTCCCCCCTGGTTTGGCCAACCCACTGTTCGCGGGACGGAGTCCTTTCGCGTCAGCGGGACGGAGTCCTTTCTTTTTACCAGGCTAAAAGTAGCTGAAAGCACACTATGCAGATCCAGAGCCGCCAACAGTAGAAGAAGTAGAAGAAGATGATAGCGTTCCAGGGATCCCAGACGTGCGTTTTGATGCCTACGACCCGGGCGAGGGGTTTTACGACGAGCTGTTTTTGGGGCGTAACCAGCCCCGTCCTGAGGCGATCCCGCTGATTGAGCGCATTCATTCTCTGGAAGAAGGGGAACTGCAGCAGCGGCAAGCGGCAGCACAGGCGGCCCTCTTTCAGATGGGGGTGACCTTCAACGTCTATGGCGATAGCCAGGGCACGGAGCGAATTTTCCCCTTTGACATCATTCCCCGCATCGTCTCGGCTTCCGAGTGGCAGCGGCTGGAGAAGGGTCTCAAGCAGCGCATCCACGCCCTCAACCTGTTCATCGACGATGTCTATCACGACCAGAAGATCCTTAAGGATGGGGTGATCCCTGCCGAGCTGATCGAAACGGCCAAGGGATTTCTGCGGCCCTGTGTGGGGCTCAACCCGCCGGGGAGAATTTGGTGCCACGTCACCGGCACCGACCTGGTGCGGGATCGGGACGGGACTTGGTACGTGTTGGAAGATAACCTGCGCTGTCCGTCGGGAATCTCTTATGTGCTGGAAAATCGGCGGGTGATGAAAAGCACCTTTCCCTCCCTGTTCAACACCATGGGGATCCGCCCGGTGGACGACTACCCTAGCCATTTGTTGGATACTCTGCTTAACCTGGTGCCGCACCTAGCCAACCCAACGGTGGTGGTGCTCACCCCCGGCATCTACAACTCCGCCTACTTCGAGCATTCTTTCCTCGCCCAGCAGATGGGGGTGGAGCTGGTGGAAGGGCGGGATCTGGTGGTGGCCGATGGCTATTTGCAAATGCGCACCACCAAAGGGCTGCAGCGGGTGGATGTGATCTACCGCCGCATCGACGATGACTTCATCGATCCCCTTGCTTTTCGCCCTGATTCCCTCTTGGGGGTACCCGGCCTGTTTGAGGTCTACCGGTCGGGGCGGCTGGCGATTGCCAACGCTTTGGGAACAGGGGTGGCGGACGACAAGGTGATCTACGCCTATGTGCCCCAGATGATCCGCTACTATCTGGGAGAGGAAGCCATTTTGCCCAACGTGCCCACCTACCTCTGCTGGGATCCCAAGGATCAGGCGTATGTGCTGGAGAACCTCGACAAGCTGGTGGTGAAGGCAGCCAACGAGTCAGGCGGCTATGGCATGCTGATGGGATCCCAGGCCACACCGGAAGAGCGGTCTGCTTTTGCCGAGAAAATCCGCGCCCAGCCGCGCAACTACATCGCCCAACCCACCCTGTGCCTTTCTCGCGTGCCCACCTTGGTGGATCGGGGAGAAGGCCCCTGTCTGGAGCCCTGTCATGTGGACTTGCGGCCCTACATCCTCTATGGCAAGGACATTTATGTTCACCCAGGGGGGCTGACCCGCGTCGCCCTCAAGAAGGGATCTCTGGTGGTGAACTCCTCCCAGGGGGGCGGCAGCAAAGATACCTGGGTGCTCTGCGCGGATCCCGGCTGTTGAGAGACGGCTTGCAAAATAGGTTCAGAGCCGCTCGCCCGAACCTCTGCTCCACCGGCCAAAGCGGCTGGCATGCTGAAGCGCCAAATCCACGTAGTGCTGGGCGTGAAGGCGCAGTTGCTTGACCTCTTCCTCGGTGAGGGTGCGGATAACCTTGGCCGGGATCCCCGCCGCCAAAGAGTGGGGTGGCACAGACCGGGTGACCACCGCTCCAGCTCCCACCATGCTGCCTGCCCCGATGGTGACCCCGTTCAAGATAATGGCCCCAATCCCGATCAGACATCCCCCCTCGATGTGGGCACTGTGGATGACCGCTCGATGGCCTACGGTCACTTCCTCGCCAACCAGGGTCGGCTGTCCGGGATCCCCGTGCAGGATGGCTCCATCTTGGATGTTGCTGCGGCGGCCAATCACAATGGGCGAGAGATCCCCGCGCAGGATAGCCCCGTACCAGATGCTCACCGCTTCCGAAAGATGGACATCGCCGATCAGTATGGCATTGGCGGCAATAAAGGCTGCCTCATCTACTCCCGTCGGCTGCCGATCCAGCCCAATTGGCCAGGTGTCCTGTTTTTCTCGTTGCATTCAGAGTCGAGGCCGTTCATGTCAGTTGGGCTTGACGTTGAGAGAGTAGAGAGGATTCAGACGGTTGCAAGGGGCGAGTGGCAAAGAAAGTTTCGTAGATGCAATCGCCAACGTGGTTCATTTGTAGCTGCAATTTGTCGAGAAACTCATGTAAGCCCTGCTCCATAATGTCGTCGATGGTCAGGTAGTCCAGCTCAGAACGCAGGCGGCCCAAAGCTCGCTCGCTGGGATCCCGCCAGGTATCGGCTGGGGTGCCGGTGATCTGGTGCAGGGATCGATCCGCATGAATAAGACAAAACTGAATGGAGCGGGGAAATTGCCGATCCAAAATCAGGAAAGAGGCCACCTCCCTGGGATTGATGCGGTGCTGGCGGCTGTATTTCCGGTACATTTCATAAGCACTGGCCGACTTCAGCAAGGCGATCCACTGCAGCTCATCCAAAGCCGTACCCACATACTGCAGAGAGGGCAGCAAGATAAAATACTTAACGTCCAAAATGCGCGCCGTTTTGTCTGCCCGCTCCAAAAGACGGCCAATCTGGCCAAAATGCCATCCTTCCCCATGGGTCATGGTGGCATCCATCACCCCGGCGAATAGGTGACTGGCCAGCTTCACTTCCGTGAAAAAATCGTGGAGCTGACTCAGGTGGGGGCCTTGCTGAGCCGCTTCTTTGACCATCAAATAAAAGCGGTTGACCCGCTCCCACATTTCTGAAGAAATGACCTCCCGCACAGAACGGGCATTTTCCCGCGCCAGCCGCAAACAGGAAAGGATGGAGTTGGGGTAATCCCTATCAAAAGCCAGGAACTGGATGACCGTTTCTTGGGTTGCCTGGCCATAGCGTTGGTAAAACAGCTCCTGATCCCCGGTGGTGTAGACGATGGGATCCCACTGCTGAGCGGGACCGCTGGGCAAGTCTAGGATGAGGTTGAGATTGACATCGATGAAGCGGGCGATGTTCTCGGCGCGCTCCACGTAGCGGTTGAGCCAGTAGATGGAATCGGCCACGCGACTCAGCATGCTGTTACCTCCTCTGGAGTTTCTTGTCTCCGCGCTCCGTTCAAATTCAATAAACGAAGCAGCCGCCGCAGCTTCACCAGCAGCACCCCCGTCAGGCCGGTCAAGATCCACCCCATCCACTCGGCTGCAGTACCCAGATAGCGCACCTGCACGCGATGATCCCCCGGTGGGATCCGCACCTGCAACAGCCCCACTCCGCTGTGCTCAGCAGACGTGAGGCGACCATCCACCTGTACCCACCAAGCAGGGTAGTAAAAAGTGCGCAGGACTACCCATTGATCCTGATCGGTGGGGTTAACGGCCCGAAAACGACGGTAGCCATAGCGCCACTGCTCCACTTCCAACAGTGGCTCCAGATCGCTTTGTTCTCGTCCAAAGTTCACCATGTCGCCTTGCCACCGCAGCAGCGGATCCACCTCTGGGGGCGGCATGGGCAGCGTTGCCTGGCGAGGTCGGTACTCCAGCACATCCACCAGCGCCAGCCCGTCGGGAAAGCGCCAGTGCATGTGGAGAAAAGCAATGCCCGGTCGCTCCTGGGGCTCGTTGGGAAATGGCTTGGCGGCAGACAGCTCTTGAAAAGTCTGGATGGTTTGCGGGTCAAACCAGGCTCTGGACAAGACCTGCCAGCCCTGCCAGCTTTGTATCCCCATTGCCAGACCTATCCCCACAATCAAGAGGATCCTCCAGCCCTTTTGCCCCCACCCCCAGGCGGCCAGGGATCCCAACAGCCAGGGCACCGTTACTGATGTCACCGCCATCCAGCGCCAAGAAAACTGAATGCGGCGCAGGGGCAAAACCCACTCGTAGAGCCAACCCAGCAGATCCGTCATCATCAGCAAGGCCACCAAGCTGGCCCCCAAGCTGTAGAGCAGGATGGCTTTGGCCAGGGGAGCATGGGATCCCAAGGCATCAAAGGACTCCGTCTCGCCAGCACGAACGGAATGGATCGGGGTCATCCCCCTTGTCCTGCGGGCCAGCCATTCCCAGAAAACCAGGATCCCAGCACCCAAGACAACGGCCACCATCCAGATCCAGTACCCCACCAGGCCGCTTTCAAACCAGTGCTGCGTCAGTTGCGGCTGGAGCCGGGTTAGCCCACTCAGCATCAGGCGATGTTGGGGCATGTACTCTTCGACAAAATTCACCAACTCCACCTGGATGAGGCGCTGATCCCAAAAGGCTGGCAGCAGATAAAACGCCGTCCACCCCAGCCCCAGCCCAAACCCCAAGTAGCAGCGCCCCACCCTGGGCCAGAGGGGATCCCGACGGCTCAGCACCCACAGCAGGGGCAGCCAAGTTAGCGTAAAGACCAGCAAAGTGGGCAAGTGAGATAGGGCCAACAGGCCGTAGCTAATGGCTAAGGCCACAATCGGCCAAAGGGACTGGGGCCGGCAGATCACCTGGACTGAGGCCCAGAAAATCCAGGGAGAGACAGCAATGGCCCACACTTCCCCCATTGCCCCCCGTTGGTAAATATCCACCAGCCAATAGGGGCCGGCCATACCCGCCAGAGCCAAAACCAGAGCCCAAGCCCAGGGGATGAGTTGCCGGAGAAGGGCATACAGCCCTGCGCCAAAGACTGCCATCGCCAAGCCCATGCTGGCCACCAAAGAGGTGGGCATGTCCAGCTCCAGCAGGCGAAACGGCAGAGGGGCCACCATGCACAGAGGGGGGTAAAAGGCAAAGGTGGGATTGCCGTAGCCGAAGTTGGAATACTCCAGCCAGCGGGGGTAAAACTGCCCGCCGAAAAACTGTCGTTGATACTGAAAGGCCCAACTGAGGTTGAAGTGAGTGGAGTGAGTCATGGGATAGCCCTGGCGCAGCATGGGCCAGAGCAGCACCCCAATGCCCACCAACAACCCTAGCCCAACACCCCTCTCTGGTTGTTGCAAAGCTTTCAGCATTTCTCGGCGTTATCCCGATCCTCTGCCTCGAAAGGCCCAGACTTCCCCCCATACTTGCGCAGCAGCCGGATGTGTTCGATCACCATCGTCTTCTCCAAGGCCTTGGCCATGTCGTATAGGGTGAGGGCAGCCACGGAAACAGCCGTCAGAGCCTCCATCTCCACCCCTGTTTGGGCGTTGGTTTTTACTGTAGCGGTGATCAGAAAGCCGGGCAGATGGGGATCCGGATTCAGATCCACGGTGACGCTGCTCAAGGGGAGAGGATGACACAGCGGGATCAGATCGGCGGTGCGCTTGGCAGCCATGATCCCGGCCAGCCGGGCTGTTTCCACCACATTCCCTTTGGGCCCTTGACCGGCCAGAATAGCCTGCAAAGTCGTTTCTGACATGCGTACCTGTCCTTGGGCAGTGGCCAAGCGGGCAACCATGGGCTTGTGTCCCACTTCCACCATTTGTGCTCGGCCAGAGGCGTCCAGGTGGGTGAGGGCTTGCCCAACAAAGGACTCTGTCCTGCTGGCGCGACTAGAACTCGAATCCGATGGCACCCCGGCCTCCCACAATCCTTGAGAGCTGAAGAGTTGGCTTAGGCTCCGATGAGGTCGGCAAATCGGCAACCAGACCCGCAGGGACTTGACAACTAGTAGCGAATCCAGGCATAGGCGGCATCGGAGAGCACCGGCACCTCGGCGTAGTGGCCGCGAATGTTTTGCACCCAGGCGTAGACGGTGATGGCAATCACCCCCAAGAGAGCCGTGGTGGCCAAAATGCTGACCATCGCTGCCAGGCCAAGGCTGCCAAAGAGCATGCCGAACACCTGCATCAGCACCTGCACCAAGAACAAGGCAATGTTGAGCAACAGCGCCTGGATGGTGTTGAAGCGAACAAAATGGGCTACGCGGGTGTTGCGGATCACCAGGAACAGCAGAGCCAAAAACACCCCCATTCCCAGCCAGCCCGTGGCCAGGGGCACCAGACGAAATAGGGGCGCAAAAATGGGGATCAGCCCTGGCAAAGATTGAAACAGCCCAGAGGGCAAAAAGCCCAAGGGCAGAGCCGATACCAAAGGCAGAAGGTAGGGAAGGGATCCCCACAGCCGATTGATGGGAGTGATGTCGCCGCGCCAGGTCATAATCCGTCGATCCCTATTAGGTGCAGTGGTCATTGAAGTGAAGTTTGCTTGTCGGTGCGCTTCCAGGATCCTCACCAGCTAAAGATTCAGAGAGAGAAAGCAACACCCAAGCCTTGGGCTTATTGTAGTCGATGGATTTGGGTGGCTCAACGCGCTTGGCCGCAAGCTGGCTTCTGCTTTCCAGTGAGCAGAAAAACTCGAGGCCAAAACGTTCAGAGTGAGCGCTCCGATGAATCCAGGCTGATATAATCAACGGCAAATTCTGGCTGCATCACCGGTTTTTCAGGTTCTCTACATTTTTCAGCTTCCACCATGAAGATTTCATTGTCTCCCGCTGCTGGCGTTGTCGGAGCTTTCCTCTGGCAAGTTTGGTCTGGGCTCATTGGTTTTCTCAACGACCGTCTGTTGCCGGAGCGCTATCACATTCGGCCCGAAGCTTTGCCGGAGTGGATTGCCCAGGTGTGGGCAGGCTATCTGCGCTATCGGGAAGCCTCTCGTCCGGGGGCAATCCAGTTTCGCGGCTTGACGGTGGATCCCAGCCGAGATCTGCGCTCAGCTCACCTCGGATCCCGTCCGCTCCGCTACCGCGGCTGCCCCATGGAGACGGTTGCCCGCTCTGGGGATCCCTCTCCTGCCGTCCAACCCATCCCTGAAAAGGCTTTTGTGCCCCCCTACTGGAAACTCCTCAATACGCTGCGCTTGAAGTTGAGCCTGGCCGATATTGATCGCTACCCCGTCACTCCGGCCCTGCAGCGGGTTTACCGAGGTCGAGAGTTTTAACACCGCTCTGCTGCTCTGCACGACAGTGGAGTTTTAAGGCTGGGGATCCCTGCAGTGGGCGGGGATCCCTTTTTGGACTTTGTTCGCGACAGCGGGACGGAGTCCCCAGATCGGACTTGTGGGTTTGGGTGAGATTGCGATCGGGTGGTTTCTCCTGGGGTGAGGGGAAAGCTGAGAAAGACTGCAAAAAAACTTAAGGTCACTTTCCCGCTGTGGGATAGTGGATAAAGAAGAACATGGTGCTCCGCACCGCCAACGCGATGAGCCTTGTTATGTCCAAAAGCGGCGTGCTCCTACTGAACTTGGGGGGGCCAGAGACCCAGGCCGATGTGCAGCCCTTTCTTTACAATCTGTTTGCCGATCCCGAGCTGATCCGGCTGCCGTTTCCCTTCTTGCAGCGGGCCTTCGCCTGGGCCATCTCCACACTGCGGGCCGAAAAATCCCGCCGCAACTACGCGGCCATTGGGGGGGGATCCCCCTTGCGGCGCATTACTGCTGAGCAAGCGCGAGAACTGCAGGCCCACCTGGTGGCTGAGGGCTATGACGTGCCGGTGTATGTTGCCATGCGCTACTGGCATCCGTTGATCGAGTCGGTGGTGCAGCAGATCAAGTCGGATGGGATCACCCGCTTGGTGGTGCTGCCGCTCTACCCGCAGTATTCCATCAGCACGACGGGATCCAGCTTTAAGCTGCTGGATCGGCTCTGGGCTGAAGATCCGGAGCTGGCATGCATCGAGCGCCGCCAGATCTGCTCCTGGTACGATCAGCCTCAGTACGTGCAGGCGATGGCCAGAGCAATTCGGGAACAGTTGGATGGATTTGCCGAGCCCGAAGGGGTGCATGTGCTGTTCAGCGCCCACGGCATTCCCGAAAGCTATGTCACCGAGGCCGGGGATCCCTACCAACGGGAAATGGAAGCCTGCGTGCGGCTGATCTGGAAGCAGGTGGGACGCCCCAATGACCACACCCTCTCCTATCAAAGCCGGGTGGGTTCGGTGCGGTGGCTGCAACCCTATACCGAACGGGTCATCCTGGAGTTGGGATCCCGAGGTGTGAAGCAGTTGCTGGTGGTGCCGATTAGCTTTGTGTCGGAGCACATCGAGACCCTGCAGGAGATCGACATCGAGTATCGGGAGCTGGCCCATCGAGCTGGGATTGCCGATTTTCGCCGTGTGCCCGCCTTGAATGCCGACCCTCTGTTCATTGCCGGCTTGGCGGCGCTGGTGCGGCCTCATCTGCTCACTCCGGGCTTGGCAGCTCCTGCCTTTGTCCCTGCTGCTGTGGGCAGCTCGCTGCTGGAGCGGTAGGGAAGAACGCCAGGCATTTCATTGTTGCTCTGCTCATTGTTGCTCTGCAACGCTGACGCGACCAGACGAGGACGCTGACTTCATACCCCCAGAAGCGTTCTCCTACCACCCCAGGTGTCTCATCTTCATGGAGTTTTGACTGGGAATGACCCTAAGCCCGAGCGAAGCCTTGCTGACGAAGTGGCTGCTGACCTATTTTTACCAACGGCTGCCTTTCCCCCAAGAGTGGCTGCCGCAGAAAAGCTATTGGGTAGGGGGATCCCTGCGGGATGCTTACCTGGCTTGGCTGCAGGGCCGTGCTGCTGGGGATCCCGCTCGCGACGGTGGGATGGAGTCCTCAGCGTCGGTGGATTTGGACCTGATGTGCGCTGTGGATCCCGTGGGCTGGGCAGCGGCAGTGGCACGGCGGTTGGGGGCGGGCTTTGTGGTGTTGGATCCCGAACGGCAGATTGCCCGCATTGTGTTGGCAAAGTTGACCGTGGACGTGGGGCTGCAGGCGGGATCCACCCCTGAGGAGGATCTGAGGCAGCGGGACTTCACCTGCAATGCCCTGGCCTTGGATCTGCAAAGGGAGCAACTGCTGGATCCCACAGGCGGACAAGCCGATATTCGCCAGAGCCGGATGCGCATGGTACACCCCGACAACCTCAGTGCTGATCCGGTGCGGCTGTTGCGGGGTTATCGACAGGCGGCTCAGCTGGGGTTTGGGCTGGATCCAGCTACGCAAGAGGCGATCCGGGAGCGGGCTCCCCTTTTGGCGAATGTGGCGGCAGAACGGGTGCGGGCAGAGATAGTGGCCCTGTTGGAGGCAGGGATCCCAGGGCTGGCTCACCTACAGGCGGCGGTGGCGGCGGGGTTGCTGCAGGCTTGGCTGCCCCACCTGAAGCCGGAAAGTCCGGGCTTCCCTCAAGCTCAGGCCGTGTGGGAGTGGGCCGGGCGCTGGCGACCGCTCTATCCCCGCACGCTGGCAGAGCTGGCCCAGCCCTTGACATCCTCACGCGAAGGGCGCGGCAGGCTGTTGGCAGTGGTGCTGGCGGCCTTGTTGTGGGATCCAGCGGGAACTGAGGACTCTGTCTTGCTGACGCGAACGGCAGAAAGGGTGGAAACCGAGCTGGAGCGGCTGCGCTTCAGCCGAGCGGAAATGCGGGCCATCCAAAAGCTACACCATCTTCTGCCTCAGCTTCAGCTTCTCCTGACGGACTCCCCCACCCCTGCGCAACAGTGGCGGCTTTATCAACAGGCGGGATCCCTGTTCGGTGGCCTGGCGCTGTTGGCGGTGGCTACGGGCGGCGACCCTCAAAAGCTGGAGTCTTGGCTCAAACGCTACGAAGACCCCCAGGATCCCCTGGCCCATCTGGTGCCCCTGCTGGATGGCCGCGATCTGCTGCACAGCTTGGGGGCCAAACCCGGCCCCTGGGTAGGCCAGTTGCTGCAAGACCTCCAGGAGGCGCAGGCTTGGGGGCAGATTCAAACTCGTGCCGAGGCGCTCTCTTTTGCCCGCCGGTGGCGTGGCCAGCAAAAAGACTAGCCGAAGCGATAGCCGAAGCCGCGCACCGTCACCAAATACTCTGGGTTACTGGGATCCAGCTCCAATTTTTCCCGCAGCCAGCGGATATGTACATCGACGGTCTTGCTGTCGCCCATGAAGTCGGATCCCCAGATGCGCTCCAGAAGCTGTTCCCGCGTCCAAACGCGGCGGGGATTGGACATAAACAGCTCCAACAGGCGAAATTCCTTGGGGGAAAAACTCACCTCAACGCCCCGCACCAACACGCGGCACTCCTGGGTAAACATACACAGATCCCCGTAACGGAGCACCGTGGCATCGCTGGCTTGGGCCAGTTGTTGCCGGCGCAACACCGAGCGACAGCGGGCGATCAGCTCCCGCATGCCGAAGGGCTTGGTCAGATAATCGTCGGCCCCCAGTTCCAAGCCCACCACGCGGTCGGTTTCGCTACTTTTGGCCGTCAACATCAAGATGGGAATCGTGTTGCCCTCCCTGCGCAGCAGCCTGCACAGATCCAGACCGTTCAAGCTGGGCAACATCAAATCCAAGATCATCAAATCCAGCCGCTCAACCGTATGCACCATCTCAAGGGCTTGCCGACCATCAGCGGCTTGTAAAACCTGATACCCCTGCTCTTCTAAAGCCAGGGCAACCGTTTCCCGAATGGCATCCTCGTCATCCACCACCAGCAGGGTCTCCAGATGGGGAGCAGCTTCCTTGGCTTGAGGAAGTGAACCAGTCATGGAGAGGGTTGCTTCCATACAGAACTCCGTTGCGCCTGCACGCAAGTGCTCCGCACCGCCGTCACGAACGCGGAAGCGTCACGTAGCGATAACAGCCTCACAGGGTGAGAAGGGCAAGTGCCGCCACCTTCAACAGCAGCCCCCCGATAGGATATCAAACTTCCAGGGCAGGCCAATAAAGAGAACAGGGGCGGACTGACTTGCACAGGGCCTTGAGACGGCGAATGGAACCGAAAGGATTCCAAAAACCTGCAATTCAGGATGATTGATTTAAGATCTCTAATGTGGAGCCGCCCCTACCCACGCCTCATGGTGCTCTGCACCCCTCCCGCGAACGGCAACTCACGCTTTAAGGACTCCGTCCCGCTGTCGCGATTGGCCGGAAACCGGTTATGTCTGCTTCCCCTTCTGCACTCTGGGCCACTGGCGGAGCCATTCTGCGGCTGTTGCGCTGGCATAAGCCGGCAGGGCGATTGATTTTGATGATCCCGGCGCTGTGGGGAGCTTTTTTGGCCGGACGGGGAACGCCCCCTTGGCCGTTGGTCGGGATCATCATTTTGGGCAGCCTGGCTGCCAGTGGGGCAGGCTGTGTCATCAACGATCTTTGGGATCGAGATTTGGATCCGCTGGTGGAGCGCACCCGCCATCGCCCGTTGGCCAGCCGGGAGTTGACCGTTGGCGTCGGGATCCTGATGGCGGTGGTGAGTTTGGCCTGTGCGGCAGGGCTGGCGCTGTTTCTCAACCCGGTTAGCTTTGCCCTCTGTGTGGCGGCGGTGCCGGTAATTCTGCTCTATCCAGGGGCCAAGCGGGTGTTTCCGGTGCCGCAGTTGGTGCTGGCTCTGGCGTGGGGATTTGCCGTGCTCATCAGTTGGACGGCGGTGAGCGGCCAAGATGCCAACACCCCCCTGTGGGAAGAGGGGCTGGGCTGGCTGTGGCTGGCCACGGTGTTGTGGACACTGGGATTTGATACCGTCTATGCTCTTGCGGATCGGGAGGACGATGAGCGGGCCGGGATCCATTCCAGCGCCCGTTTTTTCGGGCAGCGGACGCCGACGGCAGTAGGGCTATTTTTTTTGGGCACTGCCATCGCGCTGTTGGGGGTAGGCCTCAGCCTACGGTTGCATGGAGTTTATTTTGTCAGCTTGGCCATCGTCACTGTCCTCTGGGGCCGGCAAACCTGGCAGCTCCACCAAAGGAATGCCTCTCCCACCTTGTACCTGGCCATCTTCGGCCAAAATGTGGTGCAAGGGTTTATTCTGCTGGCGGGGATGATCGGCGGGTCCCTGCTGGCCTGAGGGATCCCCTGGCCTCTCGCATGGCCAGATGCCTCTCTGAAGAACGCCTTGCCCCTCAACCGACGCTGGGGCTGCCTCTTTGGGAAGGGATCCCGACAAATCTCCGGACTGGCAGGAATCGACCCAGGGCCATGGGCAAACGGTAGAATGAGACGATTAATTGCAGGATCCCAGCCTCCGATGGCCCCACTGAGCAGCGGTGAGCCTCCCTATGACATTCTTATTCTCTCAAACGGCCCTGGAGAGCTGACCACCTGGGTGCGTCCGGTGGTGATGGAATTGCGCCAGCAACTGCCTCAGGCACGCCTCTCCCTGGTGCTGTCCCCCTGCCCCCATGCTTCCGGGCAAGAGATGAAGATAGCGCAAGCGTTCGTCGACGTGGATCGGGTGCAGGATCCCGATTTTTTTCTGGCTTTTTTGCTTACCGGCCAAACCGAAGAAGCCTGGGATTGGGCCAAGCGAGGGGTGGTGCTGTTTCTGGGGGGGGATCAGTTTTTTGCCGTCTGGATTGCTCGCCGCTTGCGCTATCGGCTGGTGGTCTATGCTGAGCATCAACCCCGTTGGCGGCCTTGGGTACATGCTTTCGCCGTGCGAACCGAGGCAATCAAACGCCGCTACGATGGCGGACGGCTGCTGGGCCACCCTTGGGCCCACAAAATGCACGTTGTCGGGGATTTGATGGCGGATGGCGTAGCCAGCGCTGTCTATTTGCCGGGGGTGCCCCTTTCCGGCTGGCTTGGCAGCAGATCTCCTGCCGCTGCCTCCAAACCCACGGCAGGCTTTTCTTCCCCAACCCAAGCCTTTGGCCTGCTCCAAGATGCATCTCCCAGCTCCATCGGCGAGGGGGAGCCTGTAAGAACTGCGCCAGAGAGAGTGGGGAACCGCTTCACCGATCGCGTAAGCGGGCCGGAGGCCTTTGAAGAATTGCTACCGCGCGGCTGGCAGCGTCTGAGCGATGAGAACCGCACCCACTATCAGGTGGGGCTGCTCCCAGGCTCCAAGCCAGCCAAGCTCTCCTTGGGGGTGCCATTGGTGTTGGCTGTGGCCGATGAGCTGCGACAGATGCTGCCGAATGTCCGCTTTGTGATCCCGGTGGCCCCAGGACAAACCCCCCAGTCGTTGGCAGCCTATGCCCATCCCAAGCTCAATCCCGATATGGCTTTGATCTATGGCACCTCAGCCATTCTGGAGCAGACCAATCTGGGATCCCAGTTTGTTACCCCCTTTGGCAGCACGGTGCAATTGTGGACAAGCTTCCCTGCCTATTCTGTGCTGGCCAACTGTGATCTCTGTCTGACCACCATTGGCGCCAACACCGCCGAGCTGGCCTATTTGGGGGTGCCGATGGTTGTGGTGATCCCTACCAACAAGCTGGAGGCAATGCGCGCCTGGGATGGGATTCTTGGCCTGTTGACCCGCCTTCCAGGCTTGGGCACTTGGCTGGCCCGCGCCGTCAACAGAATTGCTCTGCGTTGGCTAGGTCACTTGGCTTGGCCGAACATCTGGGCAGGGCGAGAGGTGGTACCGGAGTTGCGGGGCCACTTGCGCCCGGTGGCCGTGGCCGCACAAATGCGAGTTCTGTTGGAAGATCCCCAGCGCCGTCAGCAAATGCAGACAGAACTGCAGTGGCTGGGGGGAAGGCCGGGAGCCGCGCAAGCCATTGGAGAACTGGTGGCTCAGCAGTTGAGTAAAGGCTAGGGCAGAAGGCAATTTGCTTGAGCTCGACCCAGTGGAGAGTTGCGCGAGGAGCTCCCTTGGCGCGATTGGAGATCTCTCCTTGCTGCCGGCAAAAAGTGCTAAAAGGGGAGTGGAGGTTCCTAAACGGAGACCATTCATGCTGACGGAGGCCGAGCAGTCGGCGGTGGAAAGCCCCAAAACGGGGATTCCTCCTAGCGATCCGGAGCCAAAACTGGGGTTCTGGCAGCAATTTTGGGAGGATGTTGATTGTGTCTTCGATCGGGATCCGGCAGCACGCAATCGCTGGGAGGTCATCTTCACTTATCCCGGTGTGCATGCTCTGTTTTTGCACCGCATCGCCCACTGGCTGTGGAAACGGCGCTGGTTTTTCCTAGCGCGGCTGCTCAGCTTCTTGGCTCGTTCTTTCACATTGATTGAAATCCACCCGGCAGCCAAGATTGGGCGGCGCTTTTTCATTGACCACGGCTGTGGGGTGGTGATCGGTGAGACGGCAGAAATTGGCGATGATGTTACCCTCTACCACGGGGTCACCTTGGGGGGTACTTCCTGGAGCAAGGGCAAACGTCATCCCACCCTGGAAAACGGGGTGATTGTCGGCACGGGGGCAAAGATTCTGGGGCCGGTTCGCATTGGGGAAAAAGCTCGTATCGGAGCCAACGCGGTCGTGATTCAGGATGTAGCTCCCGGCATGACGGTGGTTGGGATCCCAGGCCGTGCGGTCATCCCGCCCCATCAGCGCCGCATCCCCGCCCATGGCATTGACCTGGATCACCATCTCATGCCTGACCCAGTGGGACGGGCTATCGAACAGTTGCTGCACCGTATCCAAGATCTGGAAGCCCAGGTGGCCCGCCTTAACCGGGAGCGGGAACAGGTCCGGCAGGATCAGGTGAGAGGCGAAGCAGAATATTCCTGATCCGTCCTGCTGATGCGAACGATCTGAAGATTTGTCTGAACCAGGTGGCTGGACAAGAGGGTCCAGCTTTCGGGGTATGCTGTGAGAGCGCTGGGCTGGGTATCCCGGCCAGCTTTTTCCTCTGGGCCCTTCTCTACTGGATAACGCCTCCAATGCCCCTTGCTACTGCGCAACGCTGTCGCGAACAGGATTCTGTACCGTTGGCTTTGTTGAGTGTATCCGACAAAACCGGACTGATCCCGCTGGCCCAGTCCCTCGTGCAAGAGCATGGCTTTCAACTGCTCAGCAGTGGGGGAACCGCCAAGGCGCTCTCAGAAGCTGGGATCCCGGTCACCCCTGTCTCTGCCCACACTGGCGCGCCGGAAATCTTGGGGGGAAGGGTGAAGACGCTGCACCCCCGCATCCACGGCGGCATTTTGGCCCGCCTGGAATGCAGCGAAGACCGGGCAGACCTAGAGGCGCTGGGGATCCCTCCCATCCAACTGGTGGTGGTCAACTTCTACCCTTTTGAACAGACAGTGGCCCAGGCAGGAGTGTCTCTGGAGGAAGCTTTTGAGCAGATCGATATCGGCGGGCCCACTTTGGCGCGGGCGGCAGCCAAAAATTATCCCTACGTTACGGTGCTGACGGATCCCAGCCAATACCCTCGGTATTTGCAACTGCTCTCCGGGGCCTATGGGGAAACAGAGCGGCTGGCGTTTCGCTTCCAGTGTGCTCGTCGGGCCTTTGAGCAGGTGCTGGCCTACGACCGCGCCATCGTCACCTACCTGGCTCGCCTGGAGCTAGCAGGTCCCTCCCAGTCCTCCGCAGCTGCCGCTGAAGACAGGTTTCAACTGCAAGGGATCCTGTGGCAACGCCTGCGCTACGGGGAAAATCCCCATCAAGCTGCCACTTGGTATGTGACGGATCCGGCTGCCCCCGGCTGGCACCGGGCTAAGCAGTTGCAGGGGAAGGAGCTGAGCTACAACAACCTGCTGGATCTGGAGGCGGCCCGTGCCCTGGCGGCAGAGTTAACCTTGTTACTCCGCAATGCTGATGCGACGCGGCCCACTGACGGGAAGGGCTCTGTGTCTTCTGGCTCTGCTCGGAGGGAGTTCTTGCAACCTGAACAAGCGGTGGCGGTGGTGGTTAAGCACAACAACCCCTGCGGGGTGGCCATTCGCCCATCGCCGGCTGCCGCCCTCGAGGCTGCCCTGGCTGCTGATCCAGTTTCGGCCTTTGGGGGCATCGTCGCCCTCAACCAACCCTTGGACGCAGAGACCGCCCGACGGCTGGTGGAGCCTTTTTTGGAGTGTGTGGTGGCTCCCGATTGCACTCCAGAAGCGGCTGAGCTACTGTCAGTCAAAAAGAACTTGCGGGTCTTGATCTTGCCGGACTTGTGTGTGGGGCCTGCCCAAACAATCCGCACCCTGGCCGGGGGCTTTCTGGTGCAAGACGCCGATTCACCTGTTGCTCTGCAACGCTGTCGCGACCAGGAACCGACGCAAACCGACAGCCCCCCTTCTTGGCAAGTGGTCACCCAGCGCCAGCCCACACCGGAGGAGTGGGCGGATCTGGAATTTGCCTGGATAGTCTGCAAACATGTGAAATCCAACGCCATTGTCGTCGCCAAGCAGAGGCAGACGCTCGGCGTCGGAGCCGGACAAATGAATCGGGTGGGAGCAGCGGAGATCGCTCTCCAGCAGGCGGGATCCCAAGCAGCAGGAGCTGTTTTGGCCAGCGATGGCTTCTTCCCCTTTGCCGACAGCGTGGAGATGGCTGCCCAAGCAGGGATCCGCGCCATCATCCAGCCGGGGGGGAGCATCCGCGATGCCGATTCCATTGCTGCTGCCAACGCTGCCGGTATTGCCATGGTTTGCACCGGCATACGTCACTTTCTGCACTGAGCCCGCCTTTCTGCTCAAGAGAGAAATCTTCCCAAGAGCATGACTCTAGTCAATAATAAGCTCAACTATACTGAAAATAATGTATAGTATGTTCAGTACGGATTACTACCAGTTGATCTTTCTGTTTACTTTCGAGTCTGCCAACATGGTAGCCAAAGCAAAGCAGAAAATTGGTAGTAAGACGACACGGAAACTGCGCTTTGGGTATTCTACTCAAAGCTTTGCGGGATACCGCCATTCTGGTTGGAAACAAACAGAATGCTATCGCTGCATAGTTGAACAGTGATGTTCAGCAGTGTTCAGCGTAAATGTATCAGAGACAAAGAGTAGCAAGTATCCTCAACTTTAGGGCAACCCCCAGGCTCTGGCCCGCTCTGCCAGCCAGCCCTCAGCCCGCAAATTCTCCAGTTCTCGGCGCACCCGCAGCCGCAATTCGGCGTGCTGCAGCCCCTTGGGCATGGCAATGCCCAGCCCCACCGTTGCCAAGGGGGATCCCAGAAATTGAAACTGTTGCTCCGCAGCGCTTTCGCGACGGGGATGCTCTGCTAGCCACCCTGCCAGCACCGAGCGATCTGCTGCCCACCCCTGCACCGCCCCTTTCAGGAGCAGTTCCGCCCCTTCTCGGTAGGAATCGACAGGCACCAACTCCACCCCTGGCAGGTATCGATTCAGCAGGGGAATGGCGCTGGAACCGCGCAAGACTGCAACGCGACCGCCCCGCAAGTCCGACCAGCTTTCCCAGTTGTGGGAACGAGCCACAACCAAGCTGGGGCCATCCTGATAGTAAGCAGAAGTGAACTCCACCTGGCGCGCCCGATCCGGGGTAATGCCGATCTGAGCAATGGCCAAATCCACCTGGCCGTCAGCCAGCACCTGCAGCCGCTCTACATTCGAGACCGGCACCAACTCCACAGCCTCTGCCGAGCCCAACAGCCGGGATCCCAGCTCACAAGCCAGCTCGATCTCAAACCCCTGCAGATCCCCTTGGGGAGTGCGAAACCCCAGCGGCCTCAAGTTGTCTTTTACGGCAACGCGCAGCCGTCCAGAATCCACAATCTCCGGCCAAGGACGAGCCACAGTAGGGATCCCTCTCCCCAGGCAGGCGAGGGCCAGAATGGCTGCCAGGAAGGACTTCTGGATAGCCGTCGGAACCTCCTCAGGAGGCGCGAGACTGGCGCGCTGCCTCCACCACCTGGGTAAAGGCCTCTGGATCCAGGAAAGCCAAGCGGGCCAACATTTTGCGGTTGAGCTGGATATTGGCTTTTTTGAGACCATCGATGAACTCGTGGTAACGCAGGCCCTGGGCACGGGTGGCCGCGTTGATGCGGGTAATCCATAGGCGACGAAAATCCCGCTTCTTGCGGCGGCGATCCCGGTAGGCGCTGCGCAAAGCCTTCATCACCTGCTGGTTGGCGGTGCGGAACAGCTTTGAACCAGCTCCCCGAAAGCCTTTGGCCAGCTTGAGGATCTTTTTGCGGCGCTTGCGGGCGACATTGCCCCGTTTGACTCTCATGGCAGTAACTCAATAGGAACTTGAACAAACTCAAACTGAAGGGTAGAAGCACTCCGTCCTGCTAACGGGATCGGAACTGCTGTCGCCAATGCCAGCCCCTGAAATCTTCTTGCCGGCGCGAGCGGGATCCCGGCTAGTGGGTGTTGGGCAACATCAGGCGCACATTGACCACATCCCGCTTGTCCACCAGGGCCACACCGGCCAATTTGCGTTTGCGCTTGCTGGTTTTGTGCTCCAGCAAGTGGTTGTGCCCGGCCCTGCGACGCATAAACTTGCCGCTGCCGGTCAGGCGGAAGCGCTTGGCTGCTGCCTTGCGGGTTTTGATTTTGGGCATGATGACAACCCCAGAATATGCGGGGCCAGAGCTAAAGGTCACAGCTTTCTAGGATAAGCCATAGAAGAACAAGAGGGCAAATGCCAAGGTTCGTCCCGCTGAGGCAAGGGAAAGGGGTCGAGAAACTCTCAGGAGACTGAGTTTTGAGGCTCCAGCAGCAGCACTTGCCAGCGCAGCAAGCGTTGCAGTTGCTCAAAGCTCAGGGGGCACTCTAGGCCAGCCTGGATCTCTTGGACGGTGCGGATCCCGTCCACCTGTTGGAGAAAGGCGAAGGCTTCTTCGCTCAGGGAGATGGCTTCGTAAGCATAGTTGAAAATGCTCCGCCCCGGCCACAGGCCCAGACAGGGGCTGAGGTGGGCAATGGTTGATGCTACACTTTCCGGGCTTGTCCATTCCCAGCAGCGGATGGGGGGCTTGCCGAGAAACAGCTCGTAGTGGGCTACCACCGGATCCAGCAGCTCGATCAGGCGATAGCGTTCCGGTTCCGGCAGCTGAGCCGCCTGAGCCAGCAGGGCCTCGTCCTGGCCCAACACCCGTTCCAGCCGCCAAAACTCCGGGTTGGAAAAGCGCAGAAACTGCAGTCCGGAAGCCCGGATTAATTCAAACAGAGTCTCGATGGTGTAGTCCACTTCCTGGGGGTGCAGGTACATATCGGCGAAGCATTCGTCGTCCACGTTCTCGATGGCCCAGCGGGCCCGTTCTTGCTGCTGGATGCGGTTGGTTTCCGGCAAGATCTCGAAAAGGCGGCGGCCCACCTGGAGACCCCTCTGCAATTGCTCCGCCGAGGCAAGGGTCTGGTGTTCAGAACCCGTTACCAGCAGGCGGATGGCCTTTTGCATGAGGCGGATTTCGTGGCGGCCCAGCTCACCATACACAAACAGGTGCAAGAGCCCGCCGGGAGCCAATTTGCCGGCCAAAGCCTGCAGCCCCGCTAGCGGATCGGGCAGGTGGTGGAGCACGCCCACGCAGTTGATGAAGTCAAACTGCCCCGGCAGCTGGTCGATGTCGTAGACGTTGAGCTGGCGAAACTGCACCGGCGGTGCCTGGGAAGCCCGACAACGGGCCTCGGCGATTTCCAGGGCGCGGCTGCTCAGATCAAAGGCCCAGATTTCTGCGTTGGGGTTTTGGTGGGCAATGTATTCCGTTCCCACTCCCGAGCCACAGCCGGCATCCAGAATGCGCACCTTGCGCCGACCCGGATGGGATCCCGTACAAAAGGCATGGGCCTGGGGCCAGCTCCAGCGCCAATTCCACCCTGGCGGGGGAACAGTGCCGACGGGCTGCGGGGGGAAGGGGTAGAGCTCGTAGAGCTGCCGCACTTGGTTGAGGACTTGTTCGGCGCTGGGGGAGTTGGGCTGCATGGGCTATCTGTTGGCTGGCTCGGTTACCAGCAAGACTATAGTGACAATATCCCTCCTAAAGCTCCTGCTGGGCCCACTGTCATGAAAGTGCTCCGCACTGCCAGCGCAAAAACTTCTTCTCATCCTCTGCAAACTGGCCTCACCTTCGACTGGATCAGGCTGACGGCTGAGCTCAAAAAGATTCTGGATCCCCAGCGGGTGATCAGCAAGCCGGAGGAGCTGCTGGTTTACGAATGCGATGGGCTGGTCAGCTACCGGCAAAGGCCGGCGCTGGTGGTGCTGCCCCGCACAACAGAAGAGGTGGCGCAGGTGGTGAAGCTGTGCAGCCGCTACGGGGTGCCCTTCGTGGCGCGGGGATCCGGTACGGGCCTCTCAGGGGGAGCCCTGCCGGTGGAAAATAGCGTCGTCATCGCCACCACCCTGATGAAGCAGATCCTGGAAATCGACCTGGACAACCGCTGCATGGTGGTGCAGCCGGGGGTTATTAACACTTGGATTACCCAGGCCGTGGCCGCCCAAGGCTACTTTTATGCGCCGGATCCCTCTAGCCAGTCGGTTTGCTCCATCGGAGGTAATGTGGCGGAGAACTCCGGCGGTGTCCACTGCCTCAAGTACGGCGTAACAGCCAACCACATTCTCGGCCTGACGGTGGTGCTGCCGGATGGGGAGGTGGTGTGCTGGGGAGGCAAGATCTCGGAGATGCCCGGCTACGACTGGGTGGGGCTGTTTGTGGGATCCGAGGGCACCCTGGGCATTGCCACCGAGATTACCCTGCGCTTGCTCAAGGCCCCGGCTCAAGTGCAGGTTTTGCTGGCAGACTTTGACAGTGTGGAAGCGGCGGGATCCACCGTCTCCGACATCATTGCTGCCGGGATCATCCCCGCCGGCCTGGAGATTATGGACAACTTCAGCATCAATGCCGTGGAGGATGTGGTGCAGTTGGGCTACTATCCGCGGGATGCGGCGGCCATTTTGTTGGTGGAGGTGGATGGGCTGGAACTGGAGGTGGAAGAAGCCAGCCAACAGGTGAGGGCGCTGTGCTTCAAAAATGGGGCGCGACAGGTGCAAGTCGCATCCGACCCGGAAGAGCGGGCGCGGGTGTGGAAAGGACGTAAGGCAGCATTTGCCGCCATGGGCAAGCTCAGCCCCAACTACTATGTTCAGGATGGGGTGATCCCCCGCAGCCAGCTAGCCTTTGTCTTGAAGGAAATCGAGCGCCTCAGCCGTGAGTACGGTTATCCGGTGGCCAATGTGTTTCACGCTGGCGACGGCAATCTGCACCCCTTGATCCTCTACGACGAGTCGGTGCCGGGATCCCTGGAGCAGGTGGAGAAACTGGGGGGCGAGATCCTTAAGCTCTGCGTGCGCTTGGGGGGCAGCATCTCCGGCGAACATGGCATCGGAGCAGACAAACGCTGCTACATGCCGGAAATGTTTACGCCTGCGGATCTGGAGAGCATGCAATGGGTGCGGCAGGTGTTCGACCCCCAGCACATCGCCAACCCCGGCAAGATCTTTCCCACCCCCCGCACCTGCGGTGAGTCAGCCCACGCCCACAGCCAACCAGAATGGCAAGGGATCCCAGTCTTTTGATTTTGAAAGTTTGAAGGTGCTCCGAACCGCTGGCGTGATGGGAATAGCCCTCAGGCTGGGATCAGCCGGCTTGGCGTTGCTGCTGCAGCTCGGCAAAGGCTCGACAGAAGTCTTCCTGTTGGATGACCAGGGTTTTGGCATCCACCGTCTCGGAAGTGGCGCGGTGGCGGCGGATGGCGGCAATGGCGGCGCGGTTGCTGAGCAGGGCCAGGTCGGCACCACTCCAACCTTCGGTCTGCTCGGCCCACCCCTGTAAGTCCACATCAGGCCCCAGGGGACGCTTGCGGTTGTGAACGGCCAAAATTTCCCGTCGCCCGCTGCGATCCGGCAGCTCCACGCTCAGGTGCAGCTCCAACCTGCCGGCCCGGGTGAGGGCGGGATCCAAACTGGCCTTGCGGTTGGTGGCGGCCACCACCAATACCCCTTGGCTGGGGCGGATCCCATCCAGCTCTGCCAGCAGCTGCCCCAGAACGCGGTCGCTGACCCCACTATCCCCGGAGTAGCTTCCCCGCGCCGGGGCAAGGGTGTCGATCTCGTCGATGAAGATGACACAGGGGGCGCATTGGCGGGCGCGGGCAAAAAGTTCCCGTACCGCCTGCTCGGAGGATCCCACCCATTTGCTCAAGAGCTCCGGGCCGGAGACGGCAATGAAGTTAGCCTTGGCCTGGGAAGCGATGGCTTTGGCCAACAGGGTTTTGCCAGTGCCAGGGGGGCCGCTGAGGAGGATGCCCTTGGGCGCTTGGGCCTGAGCCTGCTCGTACAACTCAGGGTGCAGCAGGGATCCCTCGATGGCCTCTTGCAAAATCTGCTTGGCGTGCTCCAGGCCGCCAATTTGATCCCAGCTCACCTGCGGGGATTCAATCTCCACCGAGCGCAGCACCGCCGGCTTCACCTGTTGCAGAGCCTGTTGAAAATCCGCTGCGGTTACCGTCAGGGACTCGGGGATGGGGGATCCCAAATCGGGCACCTGCCGCCGCAAAGCCGCATAGGCTGCTGCCTGGCACAGGCCCCGCAGATCTGCCCCCACAAAGCCCAGCGTCTGATCCGCCAGGCTGTCCAGATCCACATCCTCCGCCAAGGGCATGCCGCGGGTGTGGATGGCCAGGATCTCCCGCCGCCCCTCCCGGTCCGGCACCTTGAAGATCACCTCCCGATCAAAGCGCCCCGGTCGCCGCAGAGCCGGATCCAGAGCCTCGGGCCGGTTGGTGGCTGCCAGCACCACGATCCCCTTTTGGGCCACAAACCCGTCCATCAGCCCCAGCATCTGGGCCACCAGGCGTTTTTCCACCTCCCCCTCGACGGTGGCGCGGTTGGGCACTAGGGCATCGATTTCGTCAATAAACACCAGACAGGGAGCCGATTTGGCTGCCTTTTCAAACAGTTGCCGCAGGCGCGCCTCCGCCTCGCCGTAGTACTTGCCGATCAGCTCCGGGCCGACAATGGCGATGTAGTTCACCCCCAGGCTCTCGGCCAGGGCGCGGGCCGTCAGGGTTTTGCCGGTGCCGGGGGGGCCTACCAACAACACGCCGCGGGGCGGATCCAACCCCAGCTTGGCCAGCAGATCGGGCCGCTTGAGGGGGATCTCCACCATCTCCCGCAGCGCTTGGAGCTGTTCCCTCAGTCCCCCCACATCCTTGAGGCGTGGCCCAGCCCAAGACTCTGGGCGGTCGGCAGAAGTTGCTGGCGGGTCGGGCACAGCGGCCTTGGACGGTTCCTGGAAGCGAACCGCAGACATCACTTGGGGCTCGCTGCTCCAGGGGGGATCCCCCGTTTGGGCAGGGCTGCGGCGGCGGGGGATGGAGCCGGAAGGGGGAATAGAACTGCCCAGAGGACGGGCCTGGATGCGGACTTCGGTTCGCAGCTCTCCACTTTGCTTTTTCTCGTCCAGCTTCTGAGCCAGCTCGATCAACTGCTCAATGCCCTGTACAAAGTCACTTAAATTGGCCATAGCCGGGATTTTCCATCCACACAAGTTATCTGCAAATTGACCCGCCAGAGGTGCTAACTCATCCCCTGCCTGGCCAGCTCAGGTGAGGAGAGTTCCACGGCTAGATGCTCAGTATGATACCCTTCACTGCGGCTGCCGTCGGTGTTGGGCAAGGAGAATCTGCTCTCGGATCCAGCCCAGCCAGGGCTCCAGCCCGTCACCCGTCTTGGCAGAAAGACAAAAAATCGGCACAGAAGGGTTGATCTCGCGGATATTGGCCTGGATCCGATCCAAATCCACCTCCAACACAGGAACCAGATCCACTTTGGTGATCAGCAGACAATCCGCCTCTCGAAACATGATTGGGTACTTGAGAGGCTTGTCTTCCCCTTCTGTGACGCTGAGTAGTGCTACCTTGGCGTGTTCCCCCACCTCAAACTCCGCCGGGCAGACCAAGTTGCCGACATTTTCCACCAGCAGCAAATCCAGTTGTTGGGGATCCAGCAGTGCTTCCAATTGCTGCAAGCCCCCGGCCACCATGGCCGCATCCAAATGACAGGCCCGCCCCGTGTTGATGGCAATCACCGGGATCCCGTAGCGACGCAACCGCTCCGCGTCCAGTTGGGTCGTCATGTCTCCCTCGATCACCGCCAGGCGCAGCGAGCCGGCAAGAGCGACCACGGTTTTCTCCAGCAAAGACGTCTTACCCGCCCCCGGCGCGCTCATGAGGTTCAGACAGGTTACTGATACATTTACGCTGAACACTGCTGAACATCACTGTTCAACTATGCAGCGATAGCATTCTGTTTGTTTCCAAACAGAATGGCGGTATCCCGCAAAGCTTTGAGTAGAATACCCAAAGCGCAGTTTCCGTGTCGTCTTACTACCAATTTTCTGCTTTGCTTTGGCTACCATGTTGGCAGACTCGAAAGTAAACAGAAAGATCAACTGGTAGTAATCCGTACTGAACATATTATACATTATTTTCAGTATAGTTGAGCTTATTATTGACTAGAGTCATGCTCCCCAGGCATCAAAATGCTCCCGGTTGTGGTCGGCCTGGTGTTGATTGGCGTGGAGCAGGTTAATCCCCAGATCCAAGACTTGGTGCATGGCACAACCCGTGTTGCGGTTGAGGAGAAAACGCTCTAGCTGCGGAAAGAGCTGGATTCGGCCACCGTAGGGGTGGGAGAAGGGCCGACGGAGAGTTTACGCACCTCGGAGCAGAAAGAAGCCATGCTGAAGCCACCGAACCGCTTGACAGTGCTGGCCCGCAGGCGCAAGTTGGGGCTGGCAAACCAAATGCGCTCTTCCGACTCAGTCATCTCATACTGGGTGTAAAGGGTAAGGGCGCCATCGGATCCCATGACATAGGTACCGGCCACCGGTACTTTCTCAGCGTAGCCCTGATCCCGCAGCAACTGCCCGCGCATGGGATCGGTCTCATCGGGGATAGGTACCAGCACCACGTCTCCCTTGTACTCTTCGTTGTCCCACTCCTGCTCGCCATCCCACCGCACCCGCGCTGCTCCCACAGCTCGTCGGGGATCCACCCTGAACAACTCGCAAACCCGGATGACTGCTGGATCGGTTGCCGCAAGGGTGGCAATTTGTAGCCGCGACCTCCCACCCTCAGAGCGGCGAAAAGCCAAGTGATGGCTGGTGCGTTGGCACATCCACTCCCCAGCACTGAGGGCGAAAAACTCCATTACGGTCATCATGGCCGACGCGGATCCTCATCGATGGAACAGGGTTTGCCGATCTTAGCTTGCAGAGCAACTCAACGATTTAGCTAACGGTGGTGCGGGGGCAATCAGTCCTGCGCTCTACCCGCAGGGTGAGCACCGGGATACAGGGATCCCCGCCATACCCCTGAGCGAAATCTGTAGCAAAACCTACTTATGCTGGTGTAACCTACAAGCACCGGATTGATCCAGATGCCTCCCAACAAGCCGCTCGCGTCAGCGGGACGGAGGCCTTGCTGTTGGCGTGGCTGGAGATTGGCCGGGACGTATACAACTACACTTTGCCGGAAATCAACGAGTGGATAGCATCTTGCTTGGCCGGTGGACAGGGGTTCCTGGGTGCAGGAGTCCATCCTGTCTGCCGATGCACCGTTCCCTGGGATTAGACTTGTTTTGCGAGCTGGCAGTAGCCAGGGAGGCTGGGGAAGGGAAACTGCCTGTTCAGTCGGTCTGTCGGGGGTTGTAGACCCAGACAAGTGGCGTGGGGCAGGAATGCCCGACCGCGAGGTAAGGACTCCGTCCTGCTGACGGGAAGGGTGGCCCGCTCTCTGTCCACAGGACGAGCGCCGGGAGGATGTCACCATACTCCCCTGCCCAAAGGCAGAGGATTCTGGCTCTTGGTTCCAAGACAGCACTTGCCGTATCGGGTTGCCCCTTTACGACAGCGGTGCCCATCTCCCCAAGCGGGGCAGTTCCCTTCTGCCTTAAGTACCGTTGAAGAGAAAGGGCAAAACCTATTTAGGTTGCTTGCGTAGTCACCGGACTACCGGGTTTTTTAAGTGGTTGACTACTCTACTACTGGTCTAGAGTGCAGCACAAAAGCTGCCGTGAACGGCAGGGCTTTAGACCCAATTTTTTGGTAAAACAATTGCCAATAAAATGCCAATAAAAGGCTACCCGCTTGCTCGCCTTGCAGGGGCCAACTCAAGCGCTAGACCAAGAGAGCCGCGGTTTTTTTCAAGTCAGCACGGGTGCCTTTGAGGAATAGGGATCCATCCGACAAGCGCCAACCGACTGCCAGTTGTTTCTAACTGACGGCCACGGGCGACTTAGCGGCAGCAGCAGCGCGATTTTCCTCTTCCTCAGGAGGGACAACGGCAAACTCGATGTGATTGAGCAGGGTGGTCACGAAGGCGAAGAGCAGGAAAGGCAGGGAGATCACCAAAATCAGAGCAATGGTGAGAAAAGCGTAGAGGGGGCTATTCATCAGGGAGAGGGCAGCGGCCAAGCTGGCAAAGATGACAATCAGCCAAACGATGATCTGGCCGTAGATATCTCCAAAGGAGAGGGTGCAGGTGAAGCGGTAGCGGGTGTGGGTGTTCATGGCAGTTCCTCTGGATAGCCTGGATGGTTCGATCCTAAGGACAGATCAAGCCCCATCCTGAGAAATATGTCGAGATTTTAGACGAGAGACGAGGAGATGCCTCTCTTTGCTAAGAAATATCTCAAGAATCGGCTGAGAAAGAGGGGATCCGCCGTCTGGAAGGAGGCAGGATGCTACCCTCAAGATTGGGAACCGTTTCTTGCAGGCAGCAGCCATGTGTATTTGTATTCACTGCTACTACGTGGATCGCTGTACCACCTACCATGCCGTGGAAGCGCAGCATCAGCAACCTCATCTCACACTGACGCCGGATTTTGAGCCGCAGGGCCCCCAGATCAATGTCAATATCCGCAATGGGGGCACCGAGATGGAATGGGATGTGGTGGGCTGCCAGAGCTTTCGCGAGGAACGGAACAAATGGGCGCGACTTCGTCCCTATGAGGCGGTTCCCACGTAAGATCCAAGAGCGGCCTGGATTTCCAGGGAGTTTCTTGCCCGGCCAGGTTAGAACTCTTCAGTTTGGCAGTTCGGCTCTCCCAGTCTGAGAGGTTTGATGGGGGCGGGAGAGGTTTTTGTCGAGTTTCGAGAGATTGGAAGACTATGATGCTGGCCTCAAGCCCTACAGCGCTGCCAGTGGATGCCCGTCAACAGGTGAGCCAATTCATGCAGCGCCTACAAGATGACATCTGTGCCCGTCTGGAGGCCCTAGACGGAAAAGCCAAGTTTCGGGAAGACCGTTGGGAACGCCCTGGAGGAGGGGGCGGGCGCTCGCGGGTCATTCAGCAGGGAGACGTGTTTGAGCAGGGGGGAGTCAATTTTTCCGAGGTGTTCGGATCCCATCTGCCCCCTTCGATTCTGAAACAGCGTCCAGAAGCGGCAGGGCATCCTTTCTACGCCACAGGCACCTCTATGGTGTTGCATCCTCGCAACCCCTATGTGCCGACGGTACACCTGAACTATCGCTATTTCGAGGCGGGGCCGGTTTGGTGGTTTGGGGGCGGGATGGATCTCACCCCCTATTACCTGTTTGAGGAGGATGCGGCCCATTTTCACCGCACCCTCAAGGCAGCCTGTGACCGCTTGGATCCCGCCTACTACCCGGTTTTCAAGATCTGGTGCGATCGCTACTTTTTCCTACCTCATCGCGGCGAGGCGCGCGGCGTTGGCGGCATTTTCTTCGACTATCAGGATGAACGCCCTGGGCTGCTCTATCGGCCTGAAGGCCAGGCGGAAGGGGATCCCGAACAACTGGCTTCTGAGCCACCATCGTTACAGGTGCGGGTGGGATCCCGCAGTTGGGAACATCTTTTCCAGTTGGTGCAAACCTGTGGCGACGCCTTCTTGCCGGCCTATGTGCCGATTGTGGAGCGGCGGCAGGGGATGGAATGGGGGGAGAGAGAACGGCAATTCCAGCTCTATCGTCGCGGGCGCTACGTGGAGTTCAACTTGGTCTACGACCGGGGCACGATCTTTGGACTCCAGACCCAGGGCCGCACCGAGTCGATCTTGATGTCTTTGCCCCCCTTGGTGCGCTGGGAATATGGCTACGAGCCCCAGCCGGACACGTGGGAAGCTAAGCTCTACCAGGTGCTCCGCCAGCCCCAGGATTGGGCGTAGGCCGGCCATACCTTGTCTCCGCCTTTGAGGATCCGCTGCGTGCCTTCTTCTTTGCCCCTCACCTACCGCTTTCAGCCGCCTCGACAGGTCGGCTTAGGACCCGCGCCTGCGTTGGTAATGCTGCACGGGATCGGCAGCCACGAGGGGGATTTGTTCCAGTTGGCCCCCTATCTGGATCCTCGGTTGGCGGTGATCAGCTTGAGAGCCCCTATTCCTTGGAGTGGAGGCGGGTTTGCCTGGTTTGAAATGGCCTGGACACCGGAAGGGCTGGTGGGGGATCCCCAGCAAGCGCGCAATAGCCTCCAGCTCCTGAGCCGCTTTCTAGAACAGACGCTGCCCAGTGGGATCCCGGGTATTGCCCTGGATCCCAGGCAGGTGTATTTGCTGGGGTTTAGCCAGGGGGCGATCATGAGCCTGTACTTGGCTCTGACCCAGCCGGAGAAGCTGGCGGGGGTGGTGGCAATGAGTGGGCGCCTATCTCCAGAGATCCTGGCCGAGGCGGTGGAGCCGGAGCGGATGAAACACCTGGCCATCCTGGTGGTTCATGGCACTGCTGATGCTGTTTTGCCGATTGCTTTTGGCCGTCAGATCCGGGATTATTTTGCCCCGCTGCCACTGAACTTTACCTATCGCGAGTACGAGATGGGCCATGAAGTTTCCCCGGAGAGCCTGCGGGATATTCAGGTGTGGTTGCAAAACCTGTTGGATAGGAGAGATTCGGAAGTGAAAACGTAAACTACCCGACTCCGACCGCTGAAGCGGTATGGAGCGGGCTTTCGGTAGCCCTGAGCCTGCTCTGCTCCACCAGAGAACAAAACAGGCCCGAACCTCTAGGCTGGTTTACGACAGCCCCCAAAAGCGCAATCACATTCGCACCATTCAAATCCGCATCCCCTTCCCATCCACAGTGCCCACACTTGAACGACTTGCCACTGCGGTAGGACTTGCCCTGCTCAGAATGGATGTGTAAGCACCGGTGACAGGTCTGCGACGTGTAAGCAGGCGGCACAAGAATCAGAGAAACCCCTGCAACCCTCGCCTTGTATTCCAGAAACTGACGTAGTTGGTAGAACGCCCAACTGTTGGCCCTGCGCCGCTCGGCTTTGCTGCGCGGCTGTTGATTGACCCTTTCCCGGATCCCTGTCAGGTCTTCCAGAGCGATAGCGCTGTTGGTAGCTTTTGCCCTAGAGACAATAGCTTTGGAGATGCGATGATTGACCCACGCCTGAAAGCGCCTCTCCTTGCCAGACAGCCGTTGCAACAGTTGACGGCATCTGCGCCGCGAACTGCGGGTGCCCTTACTGGCTTTGCGTTGGAGTGCCGCCCTCAGCTTGGAGTAGTGGTCTCGGATTCGGTTCAACTGCTGTCCATTCCAGTTATCTCCTTCCGATGTATGAGCAATATCCGTCCTGCCCAAATCCACGCCTAGCACTCTGCCCGTGCGTTGCGGTGGGCACGGTTCCGTTTCCACACAGATCTGAATAGAGTAGGAACCGTCTTTGCGCTTGACCAGAGTGGCAGATTTGGGATTGGAGCCCGCCAGCCGTTCTCTCTGGTAGCGGCCAATCGCCAGCTCAAAGCGCTCCCGACCCTCCACCGTGGTCAGCGACACCGTCCAGTCTTTCTCGCGAAACGAAAAGATACGGGCATCGTAGGTCGCAAAGCCTCTCTTGAACGCTTTGACGGGACGGTTTTTCTGTCGGGCAACTTTACGGGCGCCGGCCAGCCGTCTGCAGACCTGCTGGTCGCGTAAGCGGGACGTAGTCCTTGCCAAGTTACTGGACAAGCCGAACCGGGCACGGATTTCGCGGTAGCACAGAGACTGGAGCTTAACGGCGTTGGCGACTTTCTCGGGTGTGTTTTGGTTGACCCAGTTCAAGGCTTGGCCAAAAGCCTCCAAAGTCGCGTCCAATTTGGCGGCTTGCGACTGGGACGCCTTGAGCTTGCAGGAGACGGTCAGGACTTGGGTCATGGTTCTATTGTAACCTCGCATTCCTCCCGACACTGACCCTACGGGTACAGTGCGGGACTCCTGCGATTTCTAGCTGAAGAAGTTTGACCCAATTGGGATGACCCTAATTCAGGTGTTGAGCAAGGCTGTGCAGCACTTAGCAAGCTCCTCAATGGCACAGCTCCGGTTCTCGCCATCTTCAGGGTTTCGAGGGGCAAGTGATAGGGATCCCTGCCCCATTCAGTTTTCCGGCTCTCCTTCGGGTTCGGATGTCAGAATATAGTGATTAATTGTTAAAGCGTTAAAGCCGGGCAGAATGAGCACTTAGTACCGATGCTCCCCTACCCAGAGGCCGACCAATGCTGCCTTGCCCCAGGGATCCACTTTCACTTCTGCCCGCGTGGCTTTAGGGTAACGCCGAATATCCTCTTCCAAGGCATCTCCAATCGCTTCGGGAATAAAAAATTCTTCGATTCCCAACTTGAGCTGCTGCCCGTCAAACCAGCCTCGCAGCACTTTCTCTTCAGGCTGCAAATCTTTGGGCATCTCCCGGCTGACACCGATTGCTCGCCAAGGTTGAGTGGGATCCCCTTCGGGGGGAGCTAAGCGCAGATAAAGGATCCCTGGCGTCTCCAAATCAGGTAACCAACCCGGCAGTTGCTCTAGGGTGGAGCGTCGAGCGACGACGTAGCCCAAGGTCACGTACCGGCCCCGCAAAAGGTCATAGGGATCCACAGGGGCCGTTTGCAGGTAGATCGTGGTTCCGACAGCAAGAGTCAGCGCTTGCCGAGCCGGTATCAGCAGAACGATACCCAGCTGCAGCAGTAGGGGTAGCCAAAACCGCCATTTGGGCAGGGATCCCTTCTGAGAAAGATTCGACGGGCTAGCCATAGCAGCCAGAGAGAGTGACCTCTCTCTTATGGCACAGGTTTGCCAATCCCGGACAGAAGCGGGTAGAAGTGCCCCACTGGCCCCTGCCCTGACCCGATGGCCAAAGGATGTCGCAGCGCTTCTGTTACATAGGCTTTGGCCGCCACTGTGGCCGCCAAGGGATCCCTGCCCCAGGCCATCTGTGCTGCAATGGCCGCCGAGAGGGTACAGCCGGTGCCGTGGGTGTGGCGGGTGGGGATCCGCTCTGTTTTCAGCACTTCCAGTCGCTCGCCATCGAACCACACATCCACCCCCTGCAGTTCCCCCGGCATGCCTCCGCCTTTAACCAACACCGCTCCACAGCCTAAGGCGTGAATCTGCTGGGCCGCCGTTTGCATATCTGCCAGGGACTGCAGCTCCAGCCCCGTTAAAATTTGCGCCTCATAGCGGTTGGGGGTCAGCACCTGAGCCAAGGGGATCAGCTGCTCGCGGATGGCCTGAATGGCCTCATCTGCCAGCAACTTTGCTCCCGTGCGGGACACCATCACCGGATCCACCACCAGAGGCCGCAACGCCCAGCGCTCCACCTGACGGGCTACCTCCAGCACGATCTCGGCATTCAGCAACATGCCCGTCTTGATCCCTTGCACCCCAATGTCCTGCACCACGGCCTCGATTTGGGCGGCTACGGCTTCGGGGGGCAGCGCATCCACCCGGCTCACCCCAAGGGTATTCTGGGCGGTCACGCAGGTCAGGGCAGAGGTACCGTGTACCCGTTGGAAAGCAAAGGTGCGCAGATCCGCTTGGATCCCTGCTCCCCCACCACTGTCGGATCCAGCGATGGTGAGGGCGACAGGGGGGTGCTGCTCGGCCAGCAGTGGAGCCGGAGTTGGTTCAGATGCAGAGACAGACATTGGCCAAACGACAAAAATGGGCAAGGGTACCGATAGCCATTTCCATCAATCAATATGAACCATCTCTTTAACGTAGCAATGAAACTGTTGGTTCTCGATTGGTCTGAGACCACTGGGGTATTGGGAAAACTCTTGCAGACGTCTGTCAAGAAGCTGACTAAGAGTGAGTTGTCCTAGTCTAAATCCGAGTAGTCCTCATCAGTGGTGGCGACCACCTCAACCCAGGCTCTATCCCCCTCCACCGCCGTCAAGCTCCAGCGCAGAAGCCGAGCCGGCTGGCCCAGCTCCCGGTCAACTTGCTGACAGAGGGATTGCTCCAGTTGCGGGGCAGAGAGAGGCGAGCTCAACGGCAGAGATAGGTGCAACAAATGCAACTTCACAGGAGTCGAGAACTGATCTCGCCAAGGAAACAGACTTACTTTCGATAACTTCTAACACTAAGAATCCAACAATATAAACTAATGTAGTATTTTCAGATTAGGCTGAGACAGCCGGGCTACTGAGAAAAACCTTTTGGGCCCCTGCATTATTGCTCCGCAACGCTATTGCTCCGCAACGCTGACGCGAAGACGCGACCAAGGTTTTAGTTGTGGGTATAGTGTCCTAGTTTGAATCGAAATGACTACAACACCTAGTGACATACTCCCGACCCCGACTGCTGGCAGTACGGAGCGGGCTTCTCGCTTCATCGGGGAGCCTACGCAAGAACCCTCCACGAGCAGACACGGAATGTCCTACCGCGTAGTTGCACCAGATTCCGGCAAAAGCCATTTTGTGCAACTACTCCTATCATACACCATGTGGGGGTATCTGTATCCCGGCAATGACCCTACGGGTACAGTGCGGGGCTTAGCTACCCCCACCCCCCCATAAGCTAACAAGTAGACCTGAACAGAAATCCGGCACGGTCAGGAGCCAAACTGCAGACGGTAAACCTCTTCCTCTTGATCGGTCTCCACCTCCAAATCGGAGGTAGCATAGGCTACACACAGCAGCACAAACCCTTGGGCCTGCAGTTCTGGGCCAATCCCCATTGCCTCTGTCTGAGTCACAGATCCCGACTTCAGCCGCCCCGCACAGGTGGTGCAAACCCCTGCCTGACAAGAGGAAGGCAGCTCTATCCCGTGCTCCAGAGCAGCTTGTAAAACCGTCTGATCCGCAGAGGCAGGGAAGCGGTAGGTTTGGCCGCGGTGATGAAGGGTTACTTGATAAGCCGTAGCAGACATCAGGAACGGGCTCCCGACGGAGTACGGGTCACCGTCAGAGACTGTGGCTGGCGCATTTTCTTCACCAGAGCCTGGATCTTTTTGGCTCCTTCCTTTTGCAGGTCGGCAATGTAGTGGCCTTTGAGCCGCTCCGCCTCAGCTTCATCGGAGAAGGGGCCGTAGTAGTAGGTGCAGTCCTCGGTGGTGATCTCGATCCAGACCGACAGGCCGCGCAGCTTATCCAACAGACTGACCAAAGGGTTGCTCACGGGATCCATCCCCCATTATCAAGTCTAGCAATCATTGGATGTCCTTTTGCAATCCCCTAGATTCTACTACTTTTATTGACGATTTGTTGAGGAATGTATCAACCTCAGGGCGTTTGAGGTGGTGGGGAGAGCGCTGCCGGTGGATTTCGTAGAGGGCAATGCCGGCGGCCACAGAAGCATTCAAGCTTTCAGTGCGGCCTGCCAAGGGAATGGACAGCAGTTGGTCACAATGGCGTTGTGTGAGCAGGCTAATCCCTTCCCCCTCGGATCCTACTACCAAAGCAATGGGCCGCTGAAAATCGGCGCTATAGATGGGGTCAGCCCCTCGGCTGGTGGTGCCATAGACCCAAAACCCCTGCTCTTTGAGGTATTCCAAAGCCCGATTCAAATTCACCACCCGCGCCACCGGCAAGGTGGAGAGGGCTCCCGCCGCTACCTTCATCACCGTCGAGGTTACCCCTGCTGCCCGCCGCTGGGGGATCACCATCCCCTGCATGCCAAAAGCTTCTACACTACGGGCAATAGCTCCCAAGTTATGGGGATCCTGGATCCCGTCTAGAACCACCAGCACCGGATTGGGGCCGGCCTGCCGGCTTCTTTCCACCAAATCCTCCAGGGCCACGTACTGATAAGGCGTGGCTTGGGCAGCGATACCCTGGTGGTTGGCGCCAGCCGTGAGGGCGTTCAGCCGCTTTGGAGACACTTCGTCGATAACGGTGCCCCGCGCTTTGGCTTCTTCCAACAGAGATAAAAATTGGGGGCTGTAGCGCAACTTCGGCAAGATCCAAACCCGATTGAGGGTGGCTTGACTTTTCAAAGCAGCCAGTACTGTCTGGCGACCGTAGATAATCTCTTGCTCCAGCTCGGTCTCCGGATTCCCGTCGGCCTGAGGCTGAACTTCCCCTGGCAAGATCCCTGTCTCGCCAGTGGAGAGGCCGGGATCCAGCTCGCCTACTGGTTGAGGAGCCATCTTGCCTTGGGGCCACTGCCGTTGCGCGTCGCGACGGATGGGCTTCACTGGAGCCTCTCGGAGGGCAAGCTTGGGATCCCCGTCTCGGCGTTTGGGCCGCTGTACCCGCTTGCTAACGGATTGCCCTGCCCTTCGCGGCTGCAGTTTGCCCGAGCGAGACAGCCGTGAAGCAGGTTTGCGCTGAGAAGTCTTGGGCATGGGCGTGGAAGATGGAAAGACGGAAAGACTATCCTAACCTTCCCACTCGCCTAGGGTCTCAGCCAAAACATCAGTGAGGGCGAGGATATGGCGCAGCCGTTCGGGATTGGCCAGGTAGAGATAGCCCAGAACTGTTTCCAGGCCGCTGGCGTTTTGGTAATCGGCCAGAGGCAGATGCCGGGGTGGGCGACCGCAGCCATTGCGACCCCAGCGGACAATTTCCTGCTCTTCGGGGTTGAGATGGGGCAACAGGGCCAACAGCAGCTTAGCCTGAGCCGAGCCGCGCACCCGCCTCACCACCTGCTGATGATAGCGCTCCAGTCGATCCGGAGGAAATAGCCGTTGCCGCCGCACATGCAGTTCGTAAATGGCGTCTCCCAAGTAGGCCAAGGCTGCGGGCGATAGGCGGCGAATCTCGGCCAAGGAGGGCCTTTCGGAAGTGGGCTCGAACAGCAGATCGTTCACAGCAGCTCACGAAAGATAGGCAGAAAAATCTCTAGAACCGCTGTCATCGGCTCATTGCAGGATTCAGTCCATGCTAAGACAAGCTTCCTCTGGTCTGCTAGCCTGACTCGCGCTCTTTCCCCCCTTGCAGGTGATTTGGATCACGAGGCCCAGAGAGAAAAGGTGCTATCGAGTAGACAGGGCAAAGCCGGTTAAGGGGCTGATGTTATGAGCCTTGAAAAGCCAGTTGGAGTTACTGCCAAGAATCTGGAGAGCAAAATCCAAGAAATTGTGGGTGAGCTGGCCAGCGATCAGCGTGAAAGGCTGGAAGGTAAGGCCGAGCAAACAAAGGCAGCCACCCACCCTGGAGTCGAGGATGCTCGAGAAGCGATTAAAGACGTTGTGGATGATCCAACGGATGGCCAATAGCTCCAGTTAAGATGCGGGGACAAGGAGATCTGCATTCAGCAAAAGCAGGTAGGCGACGACCGCCCCCCCCATACCCCCTACCAAGAAGCCGGCAGCCAATTCGCTCCAAGATTGGGATCCCTTTACCGGCCCTGTGTTGCGCTGCGAGGTGACAGAGCCGTAGAGAGAAAGGGCCGCCGTCAGGATCAGGATCAGGCCACAGGCTCCCAAAAAGCCGCTCAGCAGACCGATGGGCTCGTTGCGCAGCGGCCCCAGCTTGGCAAAGGGGCCTACCAGCCAATAGCCGTGGGCCATACCGATTTCCAAGCCCCGCCAAATGGAACTCAATCCCGGTCGGTTGATGGGCAGCCAGTCGATCAACAGCCGGACAACAGGTGCGTGGTTAATCGGTGTCCAGAGATCGCCAATTTGCGGATCTCCCTCAGGGACGGTGACGTATCCCTTATCCATATTCAACGGAGCAGGATTAGCATTGGGTTCGACCATTTCAGCAACTCTGTGTCCGGTTCAAAAGGGTATGAAAAGAAGCTCAAAAAAAGCAGGGATCCCACCGGGCGTAGGTTGCGCTGGGGATCCCTGGCCTACACTCAGAACGTCAAAATGTCGGGGAAGAAGCGATTGATCTCGATGAACAGGGCAAAAACAAAGCTGGAAAACAGGATAAATGCCACCGGAGCAGTGGTGAGAAACTTGGTGAAATCAGCCATAGATGCCTCTCAAAAGTTGAACAGATCGAGTTGGAAAGCCAGGCTCAGCGGGGCGAGATGGGCACAGCCGCTTCCGGCTCTTGAATTTCGCCGCTGGCAATCTCCTTGAAAGCAGCAGCAGGCCAAGCCAAAGCCGTGAGGAAACAGCGCAGCGCCAAGGGAACGTCGATGATGCTTTCTTTCATCTCCGGTTCGTCGCTATTCCGCACGGCAATCAGATAAGAGCGCCCTGCCCAGCCCAGCCAACCGGCGATGTAGAGAAAAAGCAAGCCGGGGATGAGAAACTCGCCCGCATGGTTCAACCGACCATCCGTAACCAGGTGGGGCAGGCCCTCTTCGCCGCAGAGCAGCTTGCTGTAGCGCTCAAAGCGCTTGCTGGTTTGGGCCAGCTTTTGCTGGTAGACGGGAGCCATAGCAGGGCTGGCGTTGAGGATCTTCTCCTCTAGGCTGCTCAGGCGTTCGTTCATCAGAGCCTGAAAAGCGGGAACTTCGCTGCAAGGTTTCAGACCGATCAAGGGCTCTGCCTGCACAGATTGGGCGAGGCCAAGCGCAATGCAAAGGGCCAAAAGAAGGCTTAAAAAGGTTCGCATAGCAGGATGTGTCCTTGAGGTAGGGGTCTAAGATCTGTCCAAATGCTAAGGGATGCTAAGTGCAGAAACAGGCACTAAACGGTTAGTATCATACTCCTGAGCGCCTCGCCCCGACGGATCCCGGGTTTTAGCTCACACAATTCTTAATTCAAGTATCTCAAGTATCCCAAAGCTCTCCTATCCCTTTTGCCCAGCCTGCTCTCCCATGCCCCGCGTCCTTGCCATCGAAACCAGTTGTGACGAAACGGCTGTGGCTGTGGTGACGGCGGATGTGGCCTGGCCGGGGTTTGCCCCGCGGCAGCTCAGCTCGGTGGTGGCCAGCCAAATCGACCTCCATGCGGCCTACGGGGGCGTGGTGCCGGAGGTGGCCTCACGGCAGCATGTGGAAACTCTGCCCTTTGTGCTAGAGGCTGCTCTGCAGCAGGCCGGATTGGAGGTGGCCGAGGTAGATGCCATTGCCGTAACCTGTGCGCCGGGCCTGGTGGGATCCCTGCTGGTGGGGCTGATGGGGGCCAAGACCCTGGCTTTGCTTTACGACAAGCCCCTGATCGGGGTGCATCATCTGGAGGGCCATCTCTTCAGCGGCTTCTTGGCAGAGCCCGATTTGCGCCCCCCCTGCCTATGCCTTTTGGTATCGGGAGGCCACACCAGCCTGATTTGGATGAAGGACTACGGGGACTACCAGACGGTGGGCCGCACCCGCGACGATGCTGCCGGCGAGGCATTTGATAAGGTGGCGCGGCTGTTGGGGCTGGGCTACCCGGGAGGGCCGCAGATTGACCGTTGGGCCCAGCAGGGGGATCCGCAGCGCTTTCCCCTGCCCGAGGGCAAAGTGGAGCATCCCTACGACACAAGCTTCAGCGGCCTGAAAACGGCGGTGTTGCGCCTAGTCCAGCAGTTGCAGCAGCAAGGCCGGGAGTTGCCCATTGCCGACATTGCCGCCAGCTTCCAGGCCTGTCTGACCCATGTGCTCACCGAAAAGGCAGTGGCCTGCGCCGAGGCGCTGGGCCTCTCGACGCTGCTGCTGACGGGAGGGGTAGCTGCCAATCGGGAGCTGAGGGCCCGCCTCAGGGAAGCAGCCCGGCAAAAGGGGTTGCGGGTGGTGATCCCGCCTCTAGCCCTCTGCACCGACAATGCCGCCATGATTGGGGCAGCTGGGCTCTGCCACTGGCTGCGGGGGGAGGTCTCGCCGCTGGAGCTGGGGGTAGCCTCGCGCATGCCCCTAGAAGGGATCCCTTCCCTCTACATGGATGGGGGCGGAGCTCACAGAGAAGAACAGACGGGATCCGCCGCCCTCTGACGTTGCCTCACCTCAAGGTAGATGAGCAGCGCGTTGATGTCGGCGGGGTTGACACCGCCGATGCGGGCCGCCTGGCCCACGGTTAGCGGGCGCACCGCCGAGAGCTTATCCCGCGACTCTTTGGAGAGGGTGGGGATGGAGTGGTAGTCCAGATCGGGGGGCAGAGGGCGGTGGTACTGCTTGCTCACCTGCTCAATTTGGCTCTGCTGCCGCTGGATGTAGCCGCTGTATTTGACGGCAATCTCTGCCGCCTCCTGCTCAAAGGGATCCAGCTCCGCATCCCCCAGCCCCAGTTCCAGGAGATCGGAGTAGTGAATCTGGTTGCGGCGCAAGATCTCGGCCAGGGTGGCGGATCCCTTGATCCCCTGCCCCGTCAGTTGGCTTAGTTGGATGCCGGCCAGGTCGTGGGCCTTCACCCGCTGCGTTTCCAGGCGCTCGATTTCTGCGGCAATGCGCGCTTGCTTGGCTTGGAACAGGGCCCAGCGCCGGTCATCGATCAAGCCCCATTCTCGCCCCAGGGGGGTGAGCCGTTGGTCGGCATTGTCGGAGCGCAGGATGAGGCGGTATTCGGAGCGGCTGGTGAGCATGCGGTAGGGCTCCCGCAGTTCTTTGGTGCAGAGATCGTCGATGAGGGTGCCGATGTAGCTGGACTCCCGCGGCAGGGTGACCAGGGGCTTGCCTTGAACCAGGCGGGCGGCGTTGATCCCGGCTATGAGCCCCTGAGCTGCCGCCTCTTCGTAGCCGGTGGTGCCGTTGATCTGGCCGGCGCAAAACAACCCCTGCACCTTTTTGGTCATCAGAGTGGGGTAGAGCTGGGTGGCCGGCAGATAGTCGTATTCCACCGCATAGGCAGGCCGCAGCATGACGCACCGCTCCAGGCCAGGCAAGGAGCGCAACATCTGGATCTGGATTTTCTCCGGCATCCCCGTGGAGAACCCCTGGATGTAGAGCTCCGGCAGATCCCGCCCTTCCGGCTCAATAAAAATCTGATGGCTTTCCTTGTCGGCAAAGCGGACAATCTTGTCTTCGATGCTGGGGCAGTAGCGGGGCCCTTTGGCCTCCACCCAGCCGCCATAGACAGGGGTTTCGTGGAGATTTTCCCGGATGATGCGGTGGGTCTCTGGGGTGGTGCGGGTCAAGTAGCAATCCATCTGCTCCCTTGGCACCCACACCTCGGGGTCGAAGCTAAACCAGCGCACATCGGGATCCCCCGGTTGCCGCTCCATGACCGAAAAATCCACGCTGCGCCGATCCACGCGGGCAGGGGTGCCGGTTTTCAGCCGGCCCGTTTCAAAGCCCAGTTGGCGCAGGGTGTCGGTCAGCCCTTCCACGGCAAATTCCCCTGCTCGTCCGGCAGCTTGCCAGTGGCGACCAATCCAGATGCGCCCCCCCAAAAACGTACCGGTGGTCAGGATCACCGCCCGACAGCCGAAGATGGTGCCGAAATGGGTGACCACGCCCACCACCTCGTCGTTGCGCCCCAACACCAAATCGGTGACAGTGCCCTCGCGAATCGTCAGGTTAGGCTGGTTTTCCACCACCGAGCGCATCACCCGCGCATATTCCCGTTTGTCGGTTTGTGCCCGCAGCGCCCACACCGCCGGCCCCCGCGAGCGGTTGAGCACCCGCTTTTGCAAATAGGTGCGGTCGGTAACTTTGCCCATCTCGCCGCCGAGGGCATCGATTTCGTGTACCAGTTGCGATTTGGCCGGGCCGCCGACGGCAGGGTTACAGGGTTGCCAGGCGATCTTGTCCAGATTCAATGTCAGCATGAGGGTGTTACAGCCCAGCCGCGCTGCCGCCAATGCTGCCTCACAGCCGGAGTGCCCCCCGCCGACCACCACCACATCGTAGTGATCGAGAAAATCAATGCTGTCCCGTCCAACTCTGAGCATAGGGTGGCAATTCCAAAATGAATAGCCGGGATCCCCGGTCTTTTAATTTTCAGGTTATTTCAGCTCGCTTATCCAGCTTAGCGATGGCGGCAACGGATAGGGTTATTTGCGACCGGCCTGAGGCAGGCAGAGCAGTAGGGAAAGTTTTCTGTTGCCCTGGGAAATAAACCTGGGAAATAAAGTTGGGTAGAGGCTCAGTTCCCAGCCTAAGTCACCTGATTGAAGAGTTGAAGAGACCTCAGGGCGCTGGGATCAGCTCCCCCAAGGCTGCCGATAGCAGGGGATCCCAGAGGAAAGGGCAGAGTCGCCCAAGGGATGTTGCGGCTCATACAAACACCAGACAGCCCGCCTGAGAGAGCCAAGCACCGATTCCATTATCCTCAACCGGATCTAATCCAGACTATTTTAGTCGGGTTTAGTTGACGCGGCAGATTGCGAGTGATAAGATTCCCCCCAACGATAGGTAAGTTCAATCCAGCGCCCACCCTTTCCTTCACCTTGAGGCTGCCCATGTCCCAAACTCTTTCCGAACGCCCGCTCAGCCCTGCCGATTCCCCGTTGGCCTCTGCCTTGCACAGCTCCAAGGTGGGCTTCAGCCGTTTGCGCTGTCGGGAGTGTGGCGCCGAGTATGAGCCGGTCGCCAAGCATGTTTGTGAGCTGTGTTTCGGCCCCCTGGAAGTGGTTTATGACTACGACTGGCTGAGGCACAGCGTCAGCCGGCAGAGCATCCAAGCTGGGCCGCTGTCTATCTGGCGCTATCGGCCTTTTCTGCCAGTAACTTCTGAAAAGCCCATCGATGTGGGCACCGGCATGACCCCGCTGGTTAAGGCGGAGCGGCTGGGTCGGCGGCTGGGGTTAAAAAATCTTTACATCAAGAACGATGCCGTCAACATGCCCACCCTTAGCTTCAAGGATCGGGTGGTGTCGGTGGCGCTGACCCGCGCCAAGGAGCTGGGTTTTACCACCGTTTCCTGCGCCAGCACGGGCAATCTGGCCAACTCCACCGCTGCTATTGCCGCCCACGCCGGCTTGGACTGCACCATCTTCATCCCGGCGGACTTAGAAGCGGGCAAAGTGCTGGGATCCCTGATTTACAACCCCACCGTCATGGCGGTGGAGGGCAACTACGACCAGGTGAACCGCCTCTGCGCCGAGGTGGCGGATCGCTACGGCTGGGGCTTCGTCAATATCAACCTGCGCCCCTACTACTCGGAAGGCTCCAAAACCCTGGCCTACGAGGTGGTGGAGCAACTGGGCTGGCAACTGCCGGATCAGGTGGTGATCCCGCTGGCCTCGGGATCCCTGTACACCAAGGTTTATAAAGGCTTCCAGGAGTTTGTGAAGGTGGGGCTGGTGGCGGATAAGCCGGTCGCCTTCCACGGCGCACAGGCGCAGGGCTGCGCGCCCATTGCCCAGGCGTTTCGCGAGGGGCGGGATTTTGTCAGCCCTGTTAAGCCCAATACCATCGCCAAATCCATCGCCATCGGCAACCCTGCCGACGGGATCTACGCCCTGGACATTGCCCGCAAAACCGGCGGCCAGATCGAGACGGCTGCCGATCCGGAGATTGTTGCCGGCATCAAGCTTTTGGCCGAGACCGAAGGCATCTTCACCGAGACTGCCGGCGGCACCACCATTGCCGTGCTCAAACACCTGGCAGAATCCGGTCAAATCGATCCGGAGGCGGTTACAGTAGCCTACATTACTGGCAACGGCCTGAAGACCCAGGAGGCGGTTCAACCCCACGTAGGCCATCCTCTGGTGATCTCGCCCAAGCTGGAGAGCTTTGAACAGGCTTTGGAGCGCGCCCGCACCCTAGAGCGGCTGGACTGGCAAGAGGCATCAGTATGAACTCGGTTTGCAGGGAAGACCCTCTCCACTGCCTCTTAACAGGATCTTAATGAAGAACTGTTAAGATCCCTGGCGTAGACCTATTGGCTCAGGAGCTTTGCACAATGCCTATCTTTCCTTCTGTTCAACGCCTTGTTCGCCGTTGGATCCCGTTGGCGGCTGTAGTGGCCCCGCTTGTCTTTGCTCCTGCGGCCCAGCCTCAAGGGCTAAACACCATTGCCGTTGAGCTGGAAACTTTGCCCAGCAGCTACTCGACGCTGGCGGCAGCTTTGCGGGCGACGGGCCTGAATACGGCGTTGGCAGGGCCGGGGCCGTTCACGGTCTTTGCCCCTTCCGATGTGGCCTTTGGGCAACTGCCGCCGGGTACGGTGGAGACGCTGTTGCAGCCGGCCAGCCGGGCTCAGCTCACCCGCATTCTCACGTATCATGTGGTGCCGGGGCGGATTACCTCGTTTGACCTGCGGCCCGGCCAATCGACCACTCTGACCACCTTGGCAGGGCTGCCGCTGCAGGTGCAGGTGGGATCCGATGGCAGCATCCGGGTCAACGGGGCTAACGTGAACCTGGCGGATATTCCAGTTTCCAACGGCGTGATTCACGGCATCGATGGGGTGCTGCTACCCTAGTTTTTTGATGTTGGTTAATGGACGAGGCATTGGGCTATGGCAGTCAAGGTGCTGATTCCCAACACGCTGCGGGCGCTCACCCAGGATCAGGGGGTGGTGAATTGCGAGGGATCCACCATCCGCGAATTGTTGGATGCTTTGGAACAACGCTGTCCGGGGATTAAGGCGCGGCTGTGCGATGAGAAGGGGGAATTGCGCCGCTTCGTCAACTTTTATGTGAACAGCGAAGACATTCGCTTCCTCAAGGGATGTGACACCCCTCTGCAAGATGGGGATGAGGTGAGCATCGTCCCTGCCGTTGCTGGGGGCTGAGGGCTGCCAAGCCTGCCGTGGACGCTGTGGAGTGGTTGAGCCAGCCGGCCCCGCTGGTGGCACCTGCCTTGCTGGGCATGGTTCTGGTGCGGCAATTTGCCGATGGGCTGCAGGTGCGGGCCCAGATCGTAGAGACGGAGGCCTACACGGCTGGGGATCCGGCCTGCCATGCCTACCGCCGCAAGACCCAACGCAACCAGGTCATGTTTGGCCCGCCAGGGCATCTCTACATCTATCGCATCTACGGCCTCTACCACTGCCTAAATATCGTTACCGAGCCAGAAGGGATCCCGGCGGCGGTTCTGATCCGGGCAGCTCAGTTGGATCGCCTGCCAGACTGGATCCCGGCCAACAAACAGAATCAGCCAGCACGGGCGGCGGCGGGGCCGGGCCTGCTCTGTCAAGCCCTGCGCATCGACGGATCCCACAACGGCTGGCGGCTAGAGCGGGCGGAAGCCGGCCAGGAAGGCATTTGGCTGGAGGGATCCCCCTCTTGGCAAACGCAGTTGTCCATCGTCCAAACCACCCGCATCGGCATCACCCAAGGAGCCGAGATCCCCTGGCGCTGGTACATTGGTGGACATCCGGCGGTGTCGCGCTATTAGTGGGGGCAGGCGGACAATGCTCGCAGAAGGCAGTGGCTAAAGGACTCCGTCCCGCTTACGCGAACGGCAGGGGCTGCCTGGGCTGGTCAGCGGGGTTGTGCTGCTCTTGCTGGGGTTGCCCGCGTTGGCCCAGCCTGTTCCAACTTTTCCAGGACTGATACATTTACGCTGAACACTGCTGAACATCACTGTTCAACTATGCAGCGATAGCATTCTGTTTGTTTCCATTCGCGTTAGCGGGACGGAGTCCAAACAGAATGGCGGTATCCCGCAAAGCTTTGAGTAGAATACCCAAAGCGCAGTTTCCGTGTCGTCTTACTACCAATTTTCTGCTTTGCTTTGGCTACCATGTTGGCAGACTCGAAAGTAAACAGAAAGATCAACTGGTAGTAATCCGTACTGAACATATTATACATTATTTTCAGTATAGTTGAGCTTATTATTGACTAGAGTCATGCTCTTGACGATGCAAGCCCAGACCCACTTCACCTATCGCACCGGGTTTCAGCGCTGGCGGGCGGGAGAAGCTCAGGGGTTTCAGGACTGGTCAACCCAAGGGATCTGCCTGAACGCCCGAGGGCAATTGGTCTTGGATCCAGAGGGTTTGCGGCAAGAAGTCAGCCTTGAAGAGCCTGAGGTGGCGCTAAGGACTCCGTCCCGCTTACGCGATAATGCTCCGCACCGCTTACGCGATCGGGGGCGCCCTTTCTATCCCCTTGGCCCCTACTGGGTGGGAGAAGCCACCAGCCCAGCAGTCCCCACCAGCTTCCCTATGGTCGGGGCAATCGCTTCCTGGAATGCCACCACGCCCCCCGGCACCTGGTTGGAACTGTGGATTCGGGCCAAGCTTTCAGACCGCTGGACAAAGTGGTATCACGGCGGGGTATGGGCTGCGGATCCCTTGACTCTGGCCAGCCACTCAGTGCAAGGACAAGGGGATGAGGATGGCAACCTGTACACGGACTTGCTGGTGCTCAAGGATACCCTCAACGGAGCAGAAGCCTTCCAGGTCAGGGTGCGCCTGTTCACGCAAGAGCCAGGCCGTTCTGCCGTTGTGGATCAGGTGGCAGTTGCCATTTCCAACGAGCCGGTCAGGCCCAGCCGCCTATCCCCTGGGGATCCCAGCCGCTGGGGCAAAATCTTGGATCTGCCTTGGTGCTCCCAGATGGTGTACCCCGATGGGGGAGAGGTCTGGTGTAGCCCCACCTCTTTGGCGATGGTGATGGCCTACTGGAAGCGGGATCCCCGTCCCTGTGAGGTGTTGGTGCGCGCAGCAGTGGCCGGTGTGTATGACCGGGTTTACCAGGGCCATGGCAACTGGGCTTTCAACGTCGCCCATGCTGCAGAGCAGGGTTTGTCCGGCGTGGTGGCGCGGCTGGAGAGCTTGGCCCAAGCAGAAGCCTGGATCGCGGCAGGGGTTCCGGTGGTCCTCAGCTATGCTTGGGGTGAGGGAGAACTGGAAGGGGCGCCAATTCCCAGAAGCAACGGCCATCTGGCGGTGCTGGTGGGGTTTGCTCGCGGCAGCGGTGCGGAGCAGTTTAGCCACGGGGATCCCATCCTCCACGATCCGGCGGCCAAAACCAACGAAGAGGTTCGCCGTACCTACCGCCGCGAACAGCTAGAGTCGTTGTGGCTGGAGCACTCCGGGGGTACCGTCTACTTGATTCATCCGCGAGAGTGGCCTGTCCCCACTCTATAGCCGAACCGGGCGAACGCGGGCAGCATCGACTTACAGCGCTACCGCTATGGCCTGGATGATTTCCTGGCCGCTGAAACTGCTATCTGGTCTTTCGGTGGGGATTTGAGTAAGGATAGATGGAGTGAGGAGTGCGACTCACCTGCGGGTGAGGATGGTTGGTCATGAATAGGAATGCGGTTCAGGGGCCAAGGCATTGGTCGAGGTGGCTCCTGCGGCAGAGAGGGTGCTGGGCAATTTTCGCCGGTTTGTACGCTGATGAAGGTAAGCGTGGGGGTTTGGGTTTCCGCCATTTCCCAGTTTGTGGGAGGGGATGAGCTGCATCATGCCACGACGGGCTTCCCTGACACCGCTACCTTGGCCTGCGCTGAGTGCCTTGGTGCTGGCTCTCTCGGGCTGTGGCGAGCTTTCTTCTTCTAGTCTGTCTCCCAGCGTTCTTCCCCCTGCGGCCCTACAGCCGGTTTCAACCCCAACTCCTCTCCCTCTCTCCCCGCTTTCTCTCACTTTTGAGCAAGCGCGTCAGGCCGGCTTGTCGGTGCCCAGCAACCGCATTGTTCTGCTGCTTCAGGAACAGGGATCCGATCTGGTGGCCCAGCTACCGGCCTCAGAGGTGGATCGCTGGCTGGCCCGCACCCCCACCTGGCCGGGGGTGGAAGGGATCGACCTGAGCATTACCCTGGGCACTTATCGCCAAACCGCCACTGCCCCTCTGCGCCCGGGGCAACCGGCCACCTTCACCTTCACCAATCCTCCCGCCGGGGAAGCGGAGCTCAGCGCCATCGCCTATCGGGGATCCACCACTCTGGCGCAAGGGAAGGGATCCCTGACCCTTTCTGCCCGCTCTGGGAGTTCTGGCAGTGTCAATCGTCCTCCCCAAGACACAGAGCGCCAGCGCCGCCTTTCTATGTTGGTGCTCTCTGAGGTGGGGGTACCGCTTCTGCACAGTAGCTCGGCAACTCCCGCTCTCGGCCAGCCGTTGCTGCTCTCAGGGGAAAATTTGGAGCGGGTGGAAACAGTTCTCTTTGCTGCAGCAGCCAATCCCGAGCGCATCCTGAGGGGGGAAATTCGCTCCCGCAGCGGTGACCGTTTGGTGGTGATGCCGCCTTCTTCTCTTTCCGGCTCAGTTTGGGTTGCTGTTGCGGATGCTTCCGGGCAAGGGTTGGGCACTCTGGTCTACGATTGGCCTGCCGCTACTCCTTCCCCCAGCCCCTCTCCCACCCCCACTGCTCCGGCAGCATCGGCCTGGGTGGTGGAAACTTTGCTGGATGGCCGCACCTCGCCCGCGGCAGATCCTGTCGGCAACGCCCCTGATAACACCGGCACCGAGTCCAGGATCTACCTGCAGCAAATCAGCGGCATTGCTGTGGATCCTGAAGGAGCCTTCTATTTAGCCGATAGAGCCCAGCACCGCATCTTCCGGCTGTCTCCAGAGGGGGAATTGGAAGTTTGGGCCGGCACAGGCCAAGCAGGCCGCCGCGACGGAGCAGCCAATCAAGCTCAGTTTGACTCCCCACAGGGGCTGCTCTGGGATCCCAAGGGGGGATTGTGGGTGGCCGACAGCGGCAACCATTGCCTGCGCTATATCAACCTGCAACGACAGGTGAGCACCTTTGCCGGCACTTGTATAGCCGGATACCGAGATGGGGGGCTTGACCGAGCTCAGTTCCGGGAGCCATCTGGGCTGGCTTTGGGTTCAGATGGCAGCCTCTACGTTGCCGACCGCGCCAATCGCCGCATCCGCCGCATCACCCCTGCAGGTGAAGTGACCACGGTTGCCGGCACCGGCCAGCCGGGATCCGTCGATGGCCCAGCAGAACAGGCCCAGCTCCTGCAGCCCACGGCTCTGGCGGTGGATAAGGAGGGGAACCTCTGGATTGCCGATGGACATCGCCTGCGCCGGCTCTCTGCTGGCGGACGAGTGACCACCCTCTCCGGGGCAGAGCCAGGCTATCGGGATGGCCCCCTGGCAGAGGCCCGTTTTCAAACCCTGGGGGGGCTGGCCTTCGATGCGGCAGGCAACCTCTGGGTAGCCGACCGAGATAACCATCGCATTCGTCGTCTTCAGCCTGGGGGACAAGTTTCCACCTTGGCCGGACAGAATCAGCCCGGCTGGCAGGATGGCCCCACCTCGGTGGCCCGGTTCGATCAACCTGCCGGCTTGGCAGTCTTACCGGATGGCAGTGTGGTGGTGGTGGATGCCGGCTTGCCGGGCTTGCGTCGCATAAGCCGCGTTGCTTCTGGGCCTGTCACCCCAACCCCTGGGGGATCTCTGTAGGCTCTTGACAGGCCGCCGTCTCTCAGGTTTCACAGGGATCCCCATCTACTCAATCACCACACTCTTCGGGCCGGCGTTCACCTCTGGGCGACCCTGATTGAAGTTGGCCAGGAAGGTGTCTGGATCTTTGAGGCTGAAGACCAGCTTTTTGCAGGGCACTTGCAGCCCCACCGGCCCCAGCAACGGAATAAAAAGAGGCTTTTCCTGCACCAGTGGAATGGCAATTACCCCTTGGGTGCTGGTGACCGGGCCAACGATCCCCTGAAAATCGGTGCGCACGCCCACCCCGTAGTACCAGGGCCAGGGAAAGCGCTCCCCTCGCCCCAACTCGCTCAAGGAGAACGTCTCGTTGAACAGGCTGCCCGCCCGCACAATGAGCTTGTCTTGCAGCAGATCGACATAGGCCGCCTCGCTGCTCACTCCAAACAGAGCCAGCGGCAAACTGGCTAGGGGATTGGAGTCGATGGCCATGTAATAACGCATGAGAAGTCTCCGAGTTCACAGATGGGTGACCAGGTGAGCCGCGGCCCCTAGCCTTGCCAATTATAAAAAATCTTCCCCGTTGCTCGACTGACCAAAAGGGATCCCATCTGCCCATTAGCTAACCGAGTATGATGGGTTGCTTGGAGTGCCCTTTGAGGACTCCGTCCGAATAGCGCGAACAGCAAGCCACTGGCCAGCGAGGAAAACAGGATGGATCTGCGAGCCCTCATTCGCTTGGTGCCCGATTTTCCCAGACCCGGCATCCTCTTTCGGGATATGACCCCCCTGCTGCAGGATCCGGCAGGCTTCCGGGCGGCTATTGAACAGTTGGCCGCCGGCACCACCGGCATGGGATCCCTAGATTATGTGGTCGGCATCGAGTCGCGGGGGTTCATTTTAGGGGCTGCTTTGGCACAACACCTGGGCTTGGGCTTTGTCCCGGTTCGCAAGCCAGGCAAACTGCCGCCGCCGGTGCTCAGCCAGACTTACAGCCTGGAATACGGCCAAGACCAGCTCCAACTGCACGCCCACGCCCTGCGGCCTGGAGAGCGGGTGTTGATCGTGGATGATGTCATTGCCACCGGGGGTACAGCCGCTGCCACCGCCCAATTGGTGGCCCAGAGCGGCGCTGAGGTGGGGGGATTTGCCTTCTTAATCGAGCTGGCCTTTTTGTCCGGCTGCAAGGCTCTTCCCCCTGGGATCCCTGCCCATGTGGTGATGGTAGAGGAAGGCAACTGAGTTCCTCAAGTAAGGTGCACCGACTGTTGGACGAGGATCCCTGGTGTTTTGGGCAAAGGTTGGCTCAAGCGGCTGATCTGAGCCTGCGCCTGCAGTTGTTCGTCAATCCAGTCCGCCAGTTCCCGCATGTAAAGCGCCACATGGATCGCCTGGTCGCGCTGTGCTGGCTCCACACCTTTTTCCGCCAGGCGGGCCAGAATTACGGGATCGCTCAGCTCCTCCAGGGCGGCAAAGTCTTCCGGTTGGTCGAACCCCAGCTCTGCCATTTTCTCGAACACATACCCCAGCCGCAGGCCGGTGGCCTCGCACTGCCCCTCCAGTTGCCAGGGATCCCTCAAGGCCAGGGCAACAGTTCGGTAGGCGGTTTGGGCGATGGATCGCCAGGTGCCGCGGTGGATGCGCAGGCTGAGTTGCTGCCGATCCCAGCCCAGGGCTTCTCGCACCAACAGGCCGCAATTGCAGCGGGTGCTGTCCCGCCAGCAGTACTCCCAGTCCCAGAAGCCCCAGTGTTGGGATTGGATACGATCCGCGGTGCGGCGCAGGAGAGCTGCCAACTCAGGTGTGGGGCGCATGAGGCAACACAGAGCTAAACAAAAAACAACAAAACAAAAAACAACAAATATAGAGCGCCTCCAGTCTAGGCAGGCGAGCGATGGAGAACAAGCCCAGCTCAATCTTCTTTACATTCCTGGTCGCAACAGCATTGCGGAGCAACATATTCCTGTTCGGGCCTGTCCTCCGAGGGCAAAGCTCGTTGCCGTTGCCAAGCCCCCCAAGCCACCCCTGCCAACACCAGCGAGGCCCCGCCCAGGTAGGTGCCCCCTGCTGGCAAGCCCGCCAAGGCCAAGGCCAGGGATCCCCCCCAGAGGGTCATGGCGTAGATGAGCAGCACTGAATGCCGATGGGATAGGCCGGCTTTGAGCAAGCGGTGGTGCAAGTGGCCTTTGTCGGGATGGAAAGGCGACTTCCCCCTGGCCAGCCGCTTGAGGATTACGGTGGACATATCCAGGATCGGCACCGCCAAGATAAAGAAAGGCAGAGCCACTGCCAGCGTGGTCACCCCCTTGGCCACCCCGATCACCCCGATCCCAGCCAGGGTAAAGCCCAAAAAATAGGCCCCCCCATCCCCCATGAAGATCTGCGCTGGGTTGAAGTTGTAGCGCAAAAAGCCTAGGCAAGCTCCCGCCAAAGCCGCCGCCAGCATGGCCGCCGCCGGTCGATCCAGCAGCAGGGTTACGATCAGCATCACCACCGCCGCGATTCCCGACACCCCTGCCGCCAGCCCATCCAGCCCATCCATAAAGTTGATGGCGTTGGCCATCCCCACCAGCCAGAGCAAGGTAATCAGCAGGCTCAACCACACCGGAAAGGGCCAGATCCCTCTCCCGGGCAGGTTGACGAACTCAATGCGCACCCCTACTCCCCAAGCGGCAGCAGCCACGCCGAATTGCATCAACAAGCGGGAAAAAGGCGACAGGTGAAACAGGTCGTCCGCCAGGCCGATTGAGAAAAACAAAACCCCGCCAATTGTCACCCCCCAAATCTCGTACTCCTGCTCGGTGCGCAAGCCCCCAAAAGCTCCGGCTCCCCAGAGCAACAGCAGGGCCACCAAGTTGCCAAAAAAGATGGAAACCCCCCCCAGGCGTACCATCGGCTGCCGGTGGATCTTGCGCTCGTCGGGAAAGTCCAACTGGCCACTGCGGATCCCGACCGCCTTCACCACCGGGGTTGCCCACAGAACCACACAGGCAGCAGCCAGAAAGGCAACCAAGTAGGGCATAGCAAGCCGTGGCGAGGATTGCGGTTATCCCAAGTGGGGGTAGAGGGGGAAACGACGACAGAGCTGAGCCACCCGCTGGCGACACTCTTCCAACACAGCAGGCTCCTCAGGCTGAAACAGACAATCGGCGATGATCTCCCCAATTTCTTCAAATTCTACCGGCCCCAGGCCGCGGGTGGTCAAGGCTGGGGATCCCAGACGCAGGCCGCTAGCTACAAAGGGCGGCTGTGGGTCGAAGGGAATGGTGTTCTTATTGGCGGTGATGTGGATCTTCCCCATCAGCCGATCCGCCCGTTTGCCCGTCATTACCGGATCCGCCGCCCCAGTTTTTTCCAGCACCGCCGAAACCGAGCGCAGATCCAGCAACATCAGGTGATTGTCGGTGCCCCCCGAAACTAGCCGGATGCCTCGCCGTTGCAGGGATCCCGCCAGGGCTTGGGCATTGGCGATAACTTGGGCCGAGTACTGGGCAAAGCTGGGCTGCAGGGCTTCTCCAAAGGCCACCGCCTTGCCAGCAATAACATGCTCCAGCGGCCCCCCTTGACTGCCGGGGAACACTGCCTTATCCAGCTTTTTGCCCAGCTCTGGGTCGCGGGTGAGAATGAGCCCTCCACGCGGCCCGCGCAACGTCTTGTGGGTGGTGGTGGTCACCACATCGCAGAGGGGCACGGGGTTGGGGTGGTGTCCGGTGGCCACCAGGCCGGCAATATGGGCAATGTCGGCCAGCAGATAAGCTCCCACCTCATCGGCAATGGTGCGGAAAGCAGCAAAGTCGATTGCCCGCGGGTAGGCGGAGTAGCCGCAGATGATCAGCTTAGGCCGATGCTGCAAAGCCAGATCCCGCACTTGGTCAAAATCAATCCGCTCCGTCTGCGGATGCACCCCGTAGTGCACCACGCGGAACCACTTGCCGGAGACATTCACCGGCGAGCCGTGGGTGAGGTGGCCGCCATGAGACAAATCCATGCCCATGATCGTGTCCCCCGGCTGCAGCAGGGCCAAGAAAACAGCGAAATTGGCCTGCGCCCCGGAGTGGGGTTGCACGTTGGCGTGAGCCGCCCCAAACAGTTGCTTGGCGCGGTCAATGGCCAGTTGTTCAATCTCGTCAATAAACTCGCAGCCGCCGTAGTAGCGCTTGCCCGGCAGCCCTTCTGCATACTTGTTGGTGAGCACCGAGCCCTGGGCTGCCAAGACGGCAGGAGAGGTGAAGTTCTCGCTGGCAATCATCTCCAGGTGATCCCGCTGCCGGTTGAGCTCTTGCTGGATCAGGCGGTAAACAACGGGATCCGTTTCCGCCAGGATGGCCAAGCTATCCCGTGAGGTGGTCAGACTTTGTGGAGCAGCTACCATGATGACGCCAAGACCGAACTTCGCAGGAGGAATGGGCAAGAACTGCTTCGCCGTCGCGACGGCGTTGCGGAGCAACATCGTAGCATGACCCGCAAACCAGCAGCGCAGGCCCCGGCCTTTCTGCCTGGGGTAAAACCCCAAAACTGAGAAAGAATCCCTTGCTTTAGGGGTGGGGAGAATGTCAGTCGCGACAGCGTTGCGGAGCAACATCGATCCAAGCAGAGGATCTGGGAGCCACGGTCAAGCGGGATGGGCAAGGGCTGCTTTGTAAAGAATGTTGAGCTTTTCTTCTCGGTGTCAAGGCTACCCCTCAAGCTACGGTAGAGTGAGGGGGCTGACTTTTGTGCAATTCCACTGTTAGGGAGTTGGTTATGACGGACGCACAAGTTTTCACCATCCTGGCGATTGCCTTGGTGCCGGCAGTGATGGCTCTGCTTTTGGGATCCGCCCTGGCCCGCAGCTAAAGCTCCTGCATCTCCCAAAAAGTGCCTCTGGATCCCTTCGGCCTGCCCCGTCACGACAGTGTTGCGGAGTAATAAGGCAGGCTTTTTTCTTTATCAAGGAATGGAAAGTGTGGCTTGCGCTGCTGCACTCCTTCGGTTGTCCTGCCGTTGTTGGCTAAAGTTGGATTGATAAGGAGCACTCCCGGCAGCCAAGCAACTTGAGCCAGGTGGATCTACAGCGGCTTCAGCGCGCCCTTTCCCTAGAAGCAGAGGTGGGGTTTACCGACCTGCGGGGGCGAGAGCAGACCTTCTCCCAATTTTTGGGGAGTGTGTTCGGACAGGATCCCCCCTCTGACTGGGTGCTGAATGGAGATGACCGGCGGCGATGGAAAGAACTGGGATCCCGCTATACCCTGTATTCCGAGCTGGAGCTGCCCGAACGCCAGCACCTGGTGGCCGAAACCCGCCGCTGGCTGGAGCGAGTCCGACGTCAGCAAGAGCTGTCCCGACCGAGTTCCCACCAACCTGGCTCGTTTGCAGCCTCGTTGCCACAGCGCTCTGGTTTCCCTGCCGTAGGCGTAGCAACAACCCCCCCAGAGGCAGGGCGGAGCACGATTTCCCCATCTCTCCCTGCCGGCCTCAGCCTGGAGCAGCCGCTGCAGTTTCTCAAAGGGATTGGTCCCAAGTCGGCGGAGAAACTGGCACAACTGGGCCTACACAGCGTGCGGGATGCCCTCTACTACTTCCCCCGCGACTACCTGGACTATTCCCGGCGGGTGCTCATCCGCCAAGCCAAGGTGGGGGAGACCGTTACCCTTGTAGGGACGGTGAAAAGTTGCAGTTGCTTTACCAGCCCCAAGAATCCCTCGCTGACCATCTTCAACCTAAAGATTGCCGACAAAAGTGGTGTAATTACCCTCAGCCGCTTCTACAGCGGGCGGCAGTTTGCCCAGCGCAGTTGGCAAGCTTCCCTGGAGCGGCAATACCCCAAGGGGGCCCTGGTGGCTGCCAGCGGCCTGGTCAAAAAGGGCCGGTTGGGCCTAACGCTGGATAACCCGCAACTGGAGGTGCTGGGGGGAGAGGGCGAGGAGCTGGACAGGCTGGGCAAGATCTTGCCAGTTTACCCTCTCTCAGAAGGGATCCCCGCCGATCTGGTGCGCAAGGCGGTGCAACTGGCTTTGCCGGCGGCGGCCTTGGTGGAGGATCCCTTGCCGGCGGATCTCAAGCGGCAGTTGCAGCTTTTGGACTTGCCTGTTGCCCTGCAGCAGATCCACTTTCCTGAGACCCGAGAGCTGCTGGCCCAGGCCCGGCGGCGGCTGGTGTTCGATGAGTTTTTCTACCTACAACTAAGCCTATTGCAGCGGCGACACCGCTATCGTGCCCAAGCTCAGGCCATACCTCGTTACCAGCCGGCTAGAGGGGAGCTGTTGGATCGCTTCTACCAAATCCTGCCCTTTCAGCTTACCGCTGCCCAGCAGCGGGCCATCGACGAGATCCTAGCGGATCTGCGGGATCCCTTGCCCATGAACCGCCTCTTGCAGGGAGATGTGGGATCCGGCAAAACCGTGGTGGCGGTGGCAGCTGTGCTGGCAGCCATTCAATCCGGTTGGCAGGCGGCCCTCATGGCTCCCACCGAGGTTTTGGCCGAGCAACACTACCGCAAGTTGGTGGAATGGCTCAGCCAGCTGCAGGTGCCCGTTGAACTGTTGACTGGATCCACGCCCCCTGCTAAGCGCCGGGAGATCCTGCGGCAGTTGCAGACCGGGGAATTGCCCTTGGTGGTGGGCACCCATGCTCTCATCCAGCCGGCAGTGCAGTTTCGCAACCTGGGCTTGGTGGTCATCGACGAGCAGCACCGCTTTGGCGTGGAGCAGCGGGCCGCTCTGCAACAGAAAGGGGATCACCCCGATGTGCTCACTATGACCGCCACCCCCATCCCCCGCACCCTCACCCTGGCCCTGCATGGGGATCTGGATGTTACCCAAATTGACGAGCTGCCGCCGGGGCGCAAGCCCGTGCACACCCTGGTGGCCCGGCCAGGGGATCGCCTGCAGGTGATGCGGCTTATCGAGCGGGAAATTGCCCAAGGGCGGCAGGCCTACGTGGTGCTGCCGTTGATTGAAGAGTCGGAGAAGCTGGATCTCAAATCTGCCATCGAGGAACACCAGCGTCTGCAGGAAAAGGTCTTCCCCCAATTTCGGGTGAGCCTGCTGCACGGGCGCTTGACCAGTAGCGAGAAGGAAGCTGTCATTGCGGCCTTTCGCCGGCGGGAGCTGGATATTCTGGTCTCTACCACGGTGGTGGAGGTGGGGGTAGATGTGCCCAATGCCTCGGTGATGCTGGTGGAGCATGCGGAGCGCTTTGGGCTCTCCCAACTGCACCAACTGCGGGGGCGGGTAGGGCGGGGATCTGACCAGGCCTACTGCATCCTGATGACAGGATCCAAAAGCGAGGAGGCCCTGCGGCGGCTCAAGGTGCTGGAGCAGTCCCACGACGGGTTTTTCATTGCCGAGATGGATCTGCGCTTCCGCGGCCCAGGGGAGGTGATGGGCACCCGCCAGTCGGGGCTACCCGATTTTGCCCTGGCCAGCCTCATGGAGGATCAAGAGGTGCTGCAGCTGGCCCGCCAAGCGGCAGAGCAGCTTATTGTCCAAGACCCCGACCTGAAGCGCTGGCCCCCCTTAAGCCGCATACTGGAAGAGCGTCAGGCCCGTCTCTTGGGCCCTGGGTTGTTGACCTAAGCTAGGGGCAATTGGAGCACTATGCCCTATACTCTCGAAGACTTAAAAGCCCACGGCCTTTCCCCGGCGGAATATCAACAGATCCAGCAGCAGCTGGGCCGGGATCCCAACCCCAACGAGCTGGCCATGTTTGGGGTGATGTGGTCAGAGCACTGCTGCTACAAAAACTCCCGCCCTCTGCTGAAAAACTTTCCCACCACGGGCGAGCGGGTAGTGGTGGGGCCGGGGGAAAATGCCGGCGTAGTGGATCTGGGGGAGGGGGATTGGCTGGCGTTTAAGATCGAGTCCCACAACCATCCTTCGGCAGTGGAGCCCTTCCAGGGGGCAGCTACCGGCGTGGGAGGGATCCTGCGGGATATCTTTACCCTGGGCGCCCGTCCCATTGCCCTCCTCAACTCGCTGCGCTTTGGGCCGCTGACCGATCCCCGCAACCGCCGCCTCATGGCCAGGGTGGTGGAAGGGATCGCCCACTACGGCAACTGTGTTGGGGTGCCCACCGTAGGCGGCGAGGTGGCCGTGGATCCCTGCTACAGCGGCAATCCCTTGGTCAACGTCATGGCCCTGGGGCTGCTGGAGACGCCGGCAGTGGTGAAATCGGCAGCGCGGGGGGTGGGGAACCCGGTCTTGTACGTGGGCGCCACCACCGGGCGGGATGGCATCCGCGGGGCCAGCTTTGCCAGCGCCGAGCTCAAGGAGGATGCGCAGCAGGATCGGCCGGCAGTGCAGGTGGGGGATCCCTTCCTGGGCAAGTGCCTCATCGAGGCCTGTCTGGAGGCCTTTGCCACAGGAGCTGTGGTGGCTGCCCAGGATATGGGGGCAGCCGGGATCACCTGCTCCACCGCGGAGATGGCCGCCAAGGGAGGGGTGGGGATCCGCTTTGACCTCGACCGAGTGCCGGCGCGGGAAAGCGGCATGGCTGCCTGGGAATACCTGCTCTCGGAATCCCAGGAGCGGATGCTGCTGGTGGTGCAAAAAGGCCGCGAGGCGGAGGTGATGGAGATCTTCCACCGCTGGGGTTTGCAAGCTAGTGTGGCCGGGGAAGTCATTGCCGAGCCGCTGGTGGAGATCTGGCACCAGGGATCCTGCGTGGTGCAGGTGCCGGTGCGGGCTTTGGCCGAAGACACCCCCGTCTATGTCCGTCCGGTGTTGCCAGAGCCGCCAGCCTACGTGCAGGCAGCGTGGCAATGGGATCCCGCCACTCTACCCCCTTGTGATTGCCAGGGGATCCACCTCGCTCAGGCAACGCTGGCATGGAAAGAGGTGCTGCTGCAGCTTTTGGCCAGCCCCACCCTAGCCAGCAAAGCCTGGATCTATCGCCAATACGACCACCAGGTGCAAAACAACACCGTCCTTTGGCCGGGCCAGGGAGATGCGGCGGTTATCCGCATCCGTTCCCAAAGGTTTGGCGTGGGCGAGGTGCCGCCCCTGCGAGCTTCCCGCAAGGCCATCGCTGCCACCCTGGATGGCAATGGCCGCTGGGTGTATTTGGATCCCTACGAGGGGGCCAAGGCAGCCGTGGCGGAAGCTGCCCGCAACCTCACCTGTGTGGGGGCCGATCCCCTAGCTGTTACCGATAACCTTAACTTTGGCAATCCCGAAAACCCGGTGGTGTACTGGCAGCTGGCCCTGGCCTGTCGGGGGATTGGAGATGCCTGCCGTGCCCTCGGTACGCCGGTAACGGGGGGAAACGTTTCTCTCTACAACGAGACCCTCACCCCCCAGGGATCGCAGGCTATCTACCCTACCCCTGTCATTGGCATGGTGGGTCTTATTCCCGACTTGAAATGCATCTGTGGCCAGGGGTGGCAGCAAGAAGGGGATCTCATTTACCTCCTGGGATCCCAGGCCCTCACCAGCTTGGGGGGCAGCGAGTATTTGGCGGTCATCCACCAGCAAGTTACGGGCCGGCCCGCGCCAGTGGATCTGGAATTGGAAAAGCGGGTGCAAGCTGCCTGTCGCCATGGAATCCGCCAGGGCTGGGTGCGCTCTGCCCACGACTGCAGCGAGGGGGGATTGGCTGTGGCTTTGGCAGAAGCCTGCTTGAGCGGAGGCCGCGGCGCAACCCTCTCCCTGGCTCCTGGATCCTTGCGCTGGGATCAAGCCCTGTTTGGAGAGGGATCCAGCCGCATCCTGGTTTCTGTGGATCCGGCCCAGCGCTCTGCTTGGGAAGCCTACTTAGAAGCGCAGCTTGCCGGCCAGTGGCAGCTTTTGGGAGAGGTGGGATCCCCTGCGGATCCCCTGCTCTTAAGGACGGCAGAAGAGGATCCCTTACTGGTGGTGTCTTTGGCAGCCATGCAGGCCGCCTACCACGGTGCCTTTTCGGACTAGCTGAGCCTCGGTTGGGAAACCGTTTTCTGCGCCCAGCTCCCTTCTCCCTTGGGGAGAGGGGCCAGAGGTTGGAGAGGACAACATCCTTAGGGGGATTTTTCCTCACACAAATTGGCCTGGATCACCTCTCGATATTGGGACTTGGGCTTAACGCCCACCAACTGGGCCACCAGCGTCTTGTTTTTGAAAAATTGCACCGTCGGGGTGCCCGCCACCCCCCCTGCCTCTGCAATCTCCGGATCTTTCTCAATATCGATCTCCACCACGTGCAGCTTGTCCGAGAACTCATCGATGATCTTGTTCAAGATCGGCTTGAGGGCATGACAAGGGGCACAGGTGGGGGCGGTGTACTTGACCATGAGCAGGCGATCGCTTTCGTGGTAGAGTCGCCGCAGGGCATAGCTCCCCTCATGGCAAGTCTTGCTGAAGTCTAAGTCATCCTGTCCATTCTCCTCAAAGCTGGCCTCCTCAACAGCAGGATCCCCAGCAGACTCTGCCGCAGAAGTCGCAGCAGGGCTGGGTTCAGGATGGCTTTGGGGAAGGACGTGATACTCCTGGGCCAAGCCGTGTTCCGAGAGCCAACGCTCTGCCAACATGGCCGCCATACAGCCAGTGCCGGCAGCGGTAATCGCCTGACGAAACTCGTGATCCTGCACGTCGCCGGCGGCAAACACCCCCTCCACACTGGTGGCCACGGATCCCGGGCGGGTGACGATGTAGCCGACTTCATCCAGTTCCAGTTGTCCTTTGAACAAGTCGGTGTTGGGCTTGTGGCCAATGGCATAAAATAGGCCACCCACTGACATCTCGCGTATTTCGCCGGTTTGGTTGTTCCGCACTTTCACCCCGGTCAGGCGCAGGCCGTCGCCCATCACTTCCACCGCCTCGGTGTTCCAGTGCACAGTGATCTTGGGGTTGTTGAGAACACGATCCTGCATGGCCTTGCTGGCCCGCATTTTGTCGCTGCGCACCAGCATGTGCACGTGGGATCCAAACTTGGTCAGGTAGGTGGCCTCCTCACAGGCAGTATCGCCGCCGCCGATCACCACCAATTCCACCCCTCTGAACATGGGCATAGCCCCATCGCAGACAGCACAAGCTGACATGCCCCGGTTCCAGTAGGTCTCCTCCCCCGGCAGGTGTAGGCGCTTGGCTGTGGCCCCGGTGGCGATGATCAGGCTGTGGGTGCGCAATTCCCGCTCGTCAGAACAGACGACAAAGGGCCGCTGGCTTAAATCCACAAAGGTGACATCTTCGGTGTAAAGTTCTGCCCCCCACCGCTGCGCTTGAGCCCGCATGTTCTTCATCAGTTGGGGGCCGGTGATGCCCTCGGGAAAGCCCGGAAAGTTCTCCACCTCGGTGGTGGTCATCAGTTGCCCGCCCGGGATCCCGCCCGCCTGGAACCCCTCAAACACAACCGGCTTCAGGTTGGCACGCCCAGCGTAAATGGCTGCTGTAAACCCAGCAGGGCCGGAGCCGATAATCACCACATTCTCAACCCGACTTTGCTCTGTCATCCGATGTCTCTCCTTCTGCAATGGGAATAAAAGCCAAACTCATAACGACTACGCTTTAGCTTAACACCCCTTGGCGAACCGGTCGAGGCCGAGGCCTATTAGCCTCATTTTCGCTCGCCTCAGGCCATTGGGGCCTTTTTTGCCCATCCCATAGGGTTATCTCTGCCCAGAGGTTGGCCAAGTGGCGGCCATTGCCCAAGTTTTGGATCCCCAACACCCAATCCCGGTTGACCCAAGCCAGAAGGAAAAGAGGTGTCTGAGATGGCCAGCAATTTGGTCTTGGTCAGAAAGCGGAGCTCAAATGAATTTTGTATCAGAAACTACAAAATACCCGTGTTGGCCTTTCTAGGATGAGTGAGCGTTTTTGGCCTGTCTGGGTCGAAGCGTGGGGATCACCTGCTGGGATCCCATTTGTTTCAGCCACAGTTCCCCCAGTCTTAACCGCAACCCAATCAGGAGAGAGTAATGGCATCCACGCCCCAAGAAGTGCTTCAGATGATCCAGGACAACAACGTCCAGATAGTGGATCTCAAGTTTGTGGATATCTTTGGCACCTGGCAGCATGTTTCCTTCCACACCTCGATGATCAAGGAAGAAACCTTCACCGAGGGGCTTCCCTTTGACGGATCCAGTATCCGGGGCTGGAAAGCGATCAACGAGTCGGACATGTACATGGTGCCGGATCCCAAGACGGCTTGGATTGATCCCTTTCTGGAGGTGCCCACCCTCAGCATAACTTGCAGCATTGTTGAGCCGCGCACTGGCCAGCCCTATAGCCGCTGTCCCCGCAGCCTTGCCGCCCGTGCCGTTGCCTATCTGCAATCGACGGGCATTGCCGATACGGCTTACTTCGGGCCGGAAGCGGAGTTTTTCATTTTTGAGGATGTTCGCTTCGACCAAACCCAAAACTCGGCCTACTACTTCGTGGATTCCATCGAAGGTCGCTGGAACTCGGGCCGCGAGGAGAAAGGTGGCAACCTGGGCTACAAGCCTCGCTACAAAGAGGGCTATTTCCCGGCACCGCCCACCGATGCCCATCAAAACATCCGCACCGAGATGCTGCTGACCATGGGCAAGTTGGGGGTGCCCATCGAGAAGCATCACCACGAGGTGGCTACCGGCGGGCAAGGGGAGTTGGGCTATCGCTTTGCCGATCTGATCACGGCTGCCGACTACATGATGGTTTACAAATACGTGATCCGGAACGTGGCCCGCAAGCACGGCAAAACCGTCACCTTCATGCCCAAGCCCCTATTTAACGACAACGGCACCGGCATGCACACCCACCAGTCCCTCTGGAAGGATGGCCAGCCCCTGTTCTACAGCGAAGGCACCTATGCCAACCTGAGCGAGACAGCTCTCTACTACATCGGTGGCCTGCTCAAGCATGCCCCGGCAATCCTGGCCTTCACCAACCCCACCACCAACTCCTACAAGCGCTTGGTGCCCGGCTTCGAGGCGCCGGTGAACCTGGCTTACTCCCAGGGCAACCGTTCCGCTGCCATTCGCATTCCGGTGACCGGCAACAATCCCAAGGCCAAGCGTCTGGAGTTCCGCTGCCCGGATGCCACCTGCAACCCCTACATCGCCTTTTCGGCCATGCTGATGGCTGGCCTGGACGGGATCAAGAATAAGATCCATCCCGGCGAGCCCTTGGACAAAGATATCTACGATCTGGAGCCGGAAGAGCTGGCCAAGATCCCTTCCACGCCTGGATCCCTGCTGGATGCCCTGGAAAACCTGCAGAAGGATCATGCCTTCTTGCTAGAGGGCGGTGTCTTTACTGAGGATCTGATCCAGACCTATATCGAGTACAAGATCGACAACGAGATCAACCCCATCAATCTGCGGCCTCACCCCTACGAGTTCGCCCTTTACTTCGACGCCTAAGCGGTGTGGCCGATTCTGCAGCGGGATCCCTGATGGGATCCCGTTTTTTTCCGAGGAAATAGCACCCCTCAATTGTGGATCCCTTGGGCAACTTAGCTACTTTTGGTCAACAGCACCTCGTGCCAGCGTTGAAGCGTCCTGTGCCGTCCATCGACCTGAGGAAGCTCAACCCAGAAACCAAAAGGGGATCCCCAGCCGGGATCCCTTCTCGCTGAGCTCATGCCAGAGCATCAACAGTTACGGGCAGATCAGCTCATGCTGACACGGCTACGGTCGTAGTTGAGCCGAAAGGTGGGATGCACTTTTCCTTGGATGCGGTTCCAGAAGTTGCGCACGTTGACATGCAGGCCAATCTGCTCTGTACCGCGGAGCAGCATGGATTGCTGGCGAATCCGAATCAAGCGTTGATGGCTCATCATCAAGCGGCGAGACAGCTCATCCAAGACATGAGAACGGCCATTGGCAGCCACCGGGGCAGATGCCTCTGCCGTCTGAACGGGTTGAGCCGGCCCTTCGGCCGCCTTGAGGTGATGAGCAACACCCCGATAGAGCAGGTCAAGGTTGGTGGGCAAAACCACCGGCTTGCTCAGGTGGCGGAACCGCCAGTCCAGCCCCCGGTAACGACCCCCCACTTTGCCGGGAGAAACCGCTGCAGTTGCAGAAGAGGGGGTGTAATCGACGCCACGGTAAAAGAGTGCCATGATCTTCGCCTCCAATGAGTTGAGTTTTCATCCGTTCGCCTTCTCCCAAGAGAAGCCACACGGTTACCAGAAGAGTTGAGGCGCGTTCCTTCGGGATATCTCCCTACTTCCGTCCTCTGGCCGTGATGTCGCTCTACCTACATTAACGAGCCGCCCAGCACGCGAGAGGATGAACGATTTCTATCTACATTCTGTATTATAAGCTACGGTTTTGAGGTATTGCCAGCAAGTTTTAACAAAAATTTCCACTGAGTTTCTGGCCAGCTTCCTCTAATCGGGACTAGTCAGCCGGGATCCCTGGGGGAAGTAAGGTGCAGGGCTTGGGGCCAGGTTCTCCACTCTGTCCGAGATGCCAGAGGAAGCATTATCGTGGAAGAATCCTCAGGATTGGCTACAAAAGTTCACATTCCTTGGTGGGTGCCCTGTGCAGGAAGACTTTCGTCTGATTTTGGACATTGTGACGGTATTGGCGGCAGCGGCAGCAGGTGGATTCTTGGCTTCGCTGCTGAGGCAGCCGGTGTTGCTCGGCTACTTACTGGCCGGGATCTTGGTGGGGCCAACCGGGTTGGGGTGGATCAAAGAGTTGGTTCAGGTGGAAACCTTGGCCCAGTTTGGGGTGACCTTTTTGCTGTTCACCTTGGGGGTGGAGTTTTCCCTGAAAGAATTGCGCAAAGTGCGGGGGATCGCCGTTGGCGGAGGCATTTTGCAAATTGGCCTGACGATTTTGATCACGGCGGTGCTGGCGGTGGTCAGCGGCTGGTTGACGCCGGTGCAAGGGATCTTTTTGGGGGCCGTGCTCTCCTTGTCTTCCACGGCGGTGGTGCTGAAAAGTCTCACTGAGACCAACCAAATGGGCACTCCCCAAGCCCAGGCCATGCTGGGGATCCTGATTGTGCAAGATTTGGCGGTGGGGCTGATGTTGGCGGTGTTGCCGGCTTTGGATTGTCCCTTGCCGGAGCTGGCGGGATCCCTGGTCAAGTCGGTAGCGGAAATTGGCCTGGTGGGGCTGGGGGCAGTGGTGAGTGGCATTTGGCTCGTTCCGGCCTTCTTGCGGCTTTTGGCTCAGCAGGAGAGCAAAGAGGTGTTTTTGCTGGGGGTGATCAGCCTCTGCGTGGGGATTGCCCTGTTGACGGAGCGGCTGGGCATTTCCAGCGAGATTGGGGCCTTCATTGCCGGGCTGATGATCTCGGAGGTGGAATACGCCGACCAAACCCTGGACTATGTGGAGCCTTTGCGAGATGTGTTTGCCGCTCTCTTTTTTGCGGCCATCGGCATGCTCATCGATCCCAGCTTTATCCTCGGCCATCTGTTGCTGATCCTGGGGCTGGTGGGGCTGGTGATGGTGGGCAAGTTTTGCATCGTGGCTCCCTTGGCGCGGCTGTTTGGTTACACTCTGCCGGCAGCGGTGGTGGTGGGGCTGGGCCTATCGCAAATCGGCGAATTCTCCTTTGTGCTGGCCAGCGAGGGGCAGGCTTTGGGGTTGGTGTCGCGGCAGATCTATTTGTTGATTGTCAGCACTACAGCCGTTACCCTTCTGCTCACCCCCTTTCTGCTGAGGGGCGCTCCTCGACTGTTTTCCGGGCTACACGGGATCCCCTTCTTGGCCCGCTGGTTGGAATCGGGCGAGCGGCCCCGCGCTTTGGCCCCCGATGCTCCTCAACAGGGGCACGTGGTGGTGTGCGGCTATGGGCAGGTGGGGCAAGACATTGTGCGCATTCTCGAAGCCCGTCGTCACCCCCTCTTGGTTATCGATCAGTCAGAACGGGTGATCCAACACCTGCGTTCCCGTGGGATCCCTTACCTCTACGGAAATGCGGCCAGCCCGTTGGTGCTGGAGAAAGCTGGCCTGCCCCAGGCCCGCGCTCTGGTCATTGCCCTGCCGGATCGCATGAGCATCCGCCTCTGCCTGAAACGAGCTCTGGAGTTGGCGCCGCGATTGGATGTGGTGGTGCGAGCTACCGACAAGGAAGACATCGAACAGCTCTATCAGTTGGGGGCCAGAGAAGTCGTCCATCCCGAATTCGAGGCCAGCTTGGGTCTGTGCAGCCATGTGTTGCTGGAGTTGGGAGAACCCCCAGACATCATTCAGCAGGAGATCCTGGCCATTCGCAGCAGCCACTACCGCGATCTGCGCCCTCTCCACCCCAGTTGTCTGATCCCCGCGCCTGTCAGTTGGCTGACACCGCCGGCCCCACCTCCCTCTCCCCCCCTCCCCGCCAATGCCAACGGCAGCCACGACAGCCACCCACCTGAGTCTGTGCTGGCCTGGTGGGAACGCTGGCAGCGGCCTGTTCAACCCGAATGGGCAGGGATCCCTGGCTCTGCCGAGTAGAGATTTGCACCTCAATCTTCGTAGTATCCTGCAAACTGGAGGTGTGGCCACCGCAAGTTGAAAGCCTGGAGACAGTTCCCGCTGCCTTCGCGGATGGAGACGCTGGGAGGTTTTCCAGAGGCAACGGAAAGGGTCCCCGGCGTTGCTCGGCACCTTGGGGGAGGGGGTGCCACATCTTTTTTGGGCCTAGCTTGCCATGCCGACCGTTAACTATCTGCGCATCAGCTTGATCGATCGCTGCAATTTCCGCTGCCAGTACTGCATGCCTGACGAGGCGGAGTTGACGTGGCTGCAAGCCCCAGAGCGTTTAACGGATGAGGAAATCCTCACGTTGGTTCGAGAGGTGTTTTTGCCGTTGGGGATCGATTGCTTTCGCCTCACCGGCGGCGAACCCCTGCTCAGGCCGGGGCTGGAGCACCTCATCCGGGCTCTATGCAGCCTGCCTGGGGTGAGAGATGTGGCCCTTACCACCAACGGCTTCAACCTCAGCCAAAAAGCTCAACTCCTCTATGAAGCGGGGTTGCGCCGCATCAACATCAGCTTTGATTCCCTCAACCCCGAGACCTTTCGACTGATCACGGGGCGGGATCGCTGGCGGCAGGTCTGGGCCGGGATCCAAGTTGCCCACCAAGTGGGGTTTGATCCCCTCAAGTTGAATGTGGTGGTGATCCCTGGGCTCAACGAATCGGAAGTGGAAGATCTGGCTGCCCTTACTCTGGAGCGACAATGGCATGTGCGCTTCATCGAGTTTATGCCCATTGGCAATGCCGCCCTCTTTCAGCAGGCCGGCTGGGTGGAGTCTGAGGTGCTGCGACAGCGAATTCGCGCTCGCTTCGGCCTGGAACCTGGGTTTGTGGCCGGCAATGGGCCGGCGGATGTGTTTCGAATCCCGGGGGCAAAAGGCACCTTGGGCTTTATCAGCCAGATGTCGGAGTGCTTTTGTGATCGATGCAACCGCATGCGGCTATCCAGCGACGGTTGGCTGCGCCCTTGCCTGCTCAACGAATCCGGCCAAATCAACCTGCGGGATCCGCTGCGAGCTGGGATCCCTGCCGAAAGGCTAAGGCAGCAGGTGCGGGAATTGCTGGACATCAAGCCGGATATCAACTTCAAAGGGCGGGACACCGGCAGCCAGGGATCCTACCGGCGCACCATGTCTCAGATTGGCGGCTAGCGGGGATAAGGGATCCGCAAAAGCTGGTTGACCGGTGGGTGGGCCACCTGCAACTGTTTCCCATCTGGCCACTGGATCTGGATTTCCTTGACCCCTGTTTCGGATCCCAGGCCAAAGTGGGCCACCGGCTCCATCTGACAGAGGTAGCCGCTGCCGGCGTCGATGGCCTGGATCTGGGTACGGGTGGAGGTGAGCAGCCTTACCAACGCGCCGCGGGCCGGGGCTCCCTGGCGGGTGAGGGGCAGAACCCTCAGCCAGTTGTTGGCATTGGCCTGAGGGCGATAGAAGCTGAGAGGCTGGGCGCCAGACTCCCCATGGGCAATCAACAATTCCAGACGACCATCCCCATCCACATCGGCCACTGCTGCTCCTGTCCCCAATCCCTGGGGCTCGGCAGCATCTCCAATGTCAATGGCTTGCCAACGGCCTGAGCGCCAAGCAAACAGACGGTTGGGCTCGCCGATGTTGTTGAAAAACAGCTCTGGGTAGCCGTCGTTGTCGAAGTCGGCAGCGATGACTGTGCGAATGCGGGAGGGCCTAGCCAACTCCGGGGGGGCTACATCCTTAAAAAAACCGTCGGGGGTCTGGATCCAGAGGCGATGGGGGCCTTCCCAGTTGCCATAGAGCAAATCCAGCCGTCCATCCCCATCCAGATCCACCGCCGCCACGCCACGTCCGTGCTCGTCCGGATCCGCCAGGCCCACCTCAGCGGCAATCTCTTCAAAGGTGCCATCCCCCCGGTTGCGAAACAGAAAGTTGGGCCCCTGCTCATTGACGGCAAAAATGTCCATCCGCTGCGAGACCAAGGGCAAGGCCACCAACCCCCGCCCGCCCGTCACCCGATTGAGTCTCGCTTCTGGCGCCACATCGGCGATCATTTGGTTAGGGCCCAACTCGTAGAGGCGCATAGGGCCGCCGTAGTTGGCTACGAAAAATCCATAGCTCCCCTGGCCAAGACGATCCACACAGGCTACAGAGCGACCTGCCGTCAAGTTGAGGGCATCTTGGTTTTGCGGCAGGGAGAACAGGTCCACCCAGGCGGATCCCTGCCAGTCGAAGAGGCGATCCCCAAAGCGCTTGCGCCCGCCGAAGGTATCGGTGTTCAAGACATAAAGTTCTTCCTGCCCGTCCCCGTCAAAGTCGGCGGCAGCCACCCCAATTGCCATGCGCCCTGCATCGGCCAGGGTGTCGTCTGCTTGATCCACCAAGGTTTGCCCATCCCACTTCAAGACTCGATTGGAGCCGCGGAACCCGCACACAAACAGCTCAAAGGCCCCATCCCGATCCAAATCGCAAGCGGCAACCCCGTAGAAAAGGGCAGGTGGGTTAAAGCGGATCTGCGAGCTGCAATCTTGGAACATGGGGATCCCATCGGAGAACAATAGGAACTGGTGGAGCTTCCAGCTCTGATGGTATGCTGGATCTTCGCTGGAACTTCCCCTTCAACCATGCCACGCATCAAATCTGCCATCAAGCGCGTTCAGATCGCAGAGCGTAATCGGCTGCGCAATAAAGCCACCAAAGCCATGGTGCGCGCTCTGATGAAGAAAGTGATCTCCCTCTCAACTGCCTATGCCGCCAACCCACAGCAAGAAACTCTGCAGGAAATCCAGGCGGCGATGAGTGCTGCTTTCAGCCGCATTGATAAAGCTGCCAAAACCGGCGTCCTGCACAAAAACACAGCCGCTCGTCGTAAGGCTCGGCTGGCCCGGATTGTGAAGCTATCTGTGGCTTCCTCGGAAAAATCCCAGGCTGAGGCTTTGGTTGAGCATGGTTGAATTCTCCTGCTGCTTCGGAAGTGGTGCTTGTGCGGGATTTCAGCCGCACGCAAACGAGATTTTGCCTCGGTGCCGGCAGGGATCCCAAGTGGCAGCCAAAACCTAATCTTGAGTATCCAACCTGCGCACCAACCAGCGCCGCAGCGGATGCCACACCGGCAAGGACAGGATCCAGCGGGATTGCTGCTCCAGCATGAGACGCTCCACCGGATACAGGCCGAACAGCTCATAGCGGCTTTGGGCGATCAGGATCCCCATCGTGAAGCTGACACAGAGCAACAACCCCAAAGTCGGCCATCCTGGGCGGTGAAACAAGGCATATCGCAGGCCCGTCCAAGTAAAGTAATCCCACAGGCGGGCTATATCCGCTCGCAAAGCCCAGAGACTGGGGATCCCGACCACCAGCCACAACAGGCCCAGAAAGATGAAGCTACCACCGTGATAGAGGCGCAGCAGACGCTTGGCTGCCGGAGACAGAGCTTGAGTGCCGGAAGAAGCTTTCTTTCGCCCAACTGAGCCAGGATCAGGGAGCAAGGGCATGGGGATCCCAATTTTCGACACCTCAACACCCATTTTGGACTTATCTCCGACGCAATAGCTCGGTTGCATGGGATCCTCGAACTCAAACGAGTACTTTTCTGCTTTCGGCTCGCCCATTTTAAGGGATCGATGCACAGGGAGCCCAGTTGTGGCTCTCCCGCTGCACAGCGCCATCCAAAAAGGCACTGATCAAAGCATCTGCTCAAAGCATCTGCCGTCTGCAAGTCTTCCTTATCCGTACAGTCAAGTTTCCTGAGAGACGCCCAGACGTCCCGTTCCAAGAGCTTGGCAGACGATCTCTTTGACGTTCATATCCTGAGCGAAAACCAACATTCCCATGGTGAAGGGATCCCGCCCTGGCTCCCTAAGGCAAACCGCGCAATTTGCCCAAGCAACACTGCGGAAATCCAAGCCAGAGGCAGGTGGGCAGGGTTGGGGATTGGGAACTGGGTCGGGGATATAATGGCTCTGCACCCTTTTCTTCGGCCTTGCTAGCTCAATGGATAGAGCACCGACCTTCTAAGTCGATGGTTGCAGGTTCGAGTCCTGCGCAAGGCGCTGGCCTTGCCCTCTAAGCCTTGCTTGGGGTTTCCGACAAGCTGCCCTGGTGGGGGCACCACACCTGAACAACCACCTGCCGGGAGTGGCTTTCCACCCGCAGGGATCCCTGCAGCAGCTCCACTGCCTTTTGAACCAGCGATAGACCCAAGCCCGTTCCCCCGGCGTTGCGGCAATCCAACTGGGGGAGGCGATAGAACTTTTCAAAAAGGCGGGGCAACGCTTCTGCAGGAATTTCCACCCCTGTATTGCGCACCGTGATCAGCCAGCCGGGACGGCCATTGGAGTTAGCCTGGCTCACACTTAAATAGATGCTTTCCCCAGTGGGGGTGTACTTACACGCATTGTTTAAAAGCTCGCTGACCACCCGCGACAAGAGGCTCTCATCCGTGCAGAGGGGCCAAAGGTCGGGATCCCATTCCACCTGGAACTGTTGGCCTTGCTGCGCAGCCCGCAGCCGGAAGGGCTCGGCAAGATTGGGGATCCATTCCTGGGGAGATAAACAGGTAAGTCTGAGGACTTTGTTTCCGGATTCGAGGGCTTGCAATTCCAACAGGTCGTTGATTAACTCCAGCTCGCGGTTGGTCTCCATCTCCAAAATTTGAAAGTAGCGCCTTTCCCGCTCAGTTAGGTTGGCTTTAGATAGAAACCCAATAGCCAGCTTCATGTTGGTGAGAGGTGTGCGCATTTCGTGGGAGACCATGTGCAGAAACTCATCTTTGAGTTGGTTGAGCTCCTGCAACTGTTGCACCTGACGCTGGATCGTTTGATAAAGACGTGCTTGGCGAATGGCGATGGCACATTGGCCGGCTACCCGTTGGATGAGCCGTTGTTCCCGCTCGGTAAATATCTGCCCCGGTGGACGGGATCCACAAATATTCCCCAAAACAAGCAGTTCCTCGTGTTGAGCTGTCAGATCCCTTTTGTCGCAAATGGGAGCGATGATCAGGGTGTAGCGGTCGTGGTTGGGCCAGCAGGGGTGATGGAAGTTGCTCAATTGGCAAAGCTGTCCGCGCTGGAGCTGACGAAGCACATGGGTGAAATCCGCAAACGAAACCTCCAGGGGGAAGCGCTGGATCCCTTCTCCGGCCAAATAGTCCACCGCCAAAACGCTGACCTGCCGCTCTGGGTCATGAAGGGCAATGGTGCAATTGGATAGGTTCAAGCTCAGGGCCAGTTCTCGGGCTACCGTTTCCAAGATTTTTTGTTCATCCAAAGTGGAGCGAATTTCTTCGGTGATGAGCTGGAGTAGCGCTTCGTCGTTGTAAGCTTGTTCGAGCTCTGCATTGCGCACCCGCACTTGGTAATCCAATTCAGCATTGGCCTGCTGCAGCTTTTGATAAAGCTCTGCCTGCTGAATGGCCACCGCCAGGTGCTCCCCGATAGCCTTGGCCAGCTCGATCTCGTCGGTTTGCCAATCCGGATCTGAGATCAGGCGCCGCAGGGCCAGGGCACCCCACACTTTTCCCTGGCAAGCCACTGGGATCACCAACCAAGGGCCCAGGTGGTATTCTCGCTTTTCATGGATAGCAAAGGGATCCAAAACTTGCTCGGGATCCGGCGCATGAAAAACTTGCAGCTGCTTCAAGTATTGGATGGCCACAATGTCTGGACTATCCGGGATGTGCAGGTGAAGGGCAGTGGGCAGATCAGGCGATTGGACGTAGCTGGCAACACCTAACCATACAGCCTCAGCCGGCAGGTACTGGTAAAGGGTAACCCGTGCTGCCTGTAACACTGCCCTCACTTCCCGGACTGCCACATCAAACAGGGTGGGCAAGTCGAGCGAGGCGTTGATGGCCTGAATGAGCTGGCTGAACAGCCTTTCTCGCTGCAATTGCCGCTGCAGCTTCAGCTCGGCTTGCTTACGAGGGGTGATGTTTCTAATGATCATCAGGACTTGATCTTCCCCATAGGGGGCGATGCGAGCCTGCTGATATTGGGGCTGAGGGGATCCCTCTGGGCAGGGGTACTCGATCTCTTGAGCTTGCCGGGTTGCCAAGGCCAGCTCCAGATGCTCGCGAATGGCTTGGGCTGTGGGCTCTGCCGCACCGGCGCAGGCGACCTCAGGAAACAGCTCTTCAGGAGTTTTGCCCAGGTAGTAGGCAGGGGGATGGGGGACAGAAAAATAGCTGGGCGGCTTGAACTCCAGACATCGGCCCTGGCGATCCAGACGAAGCAGCATGTCGGGCAGGGCTTCCAGGAGCTGGCGATAGTGGCGCTCTCGCTCGGCCAAGGTGATCTCTAATTGCTTGCGCTCGCTGATATCCAGGGTCACCCCGACAACCTGGCCGGGATCCCCTTTCGGCCCCAAGAGCACAATCCCCTGGGAAAGCTGCCAGCGCATCTGGCCGTCGGCCTGGTAAACCCGATATTCCACCGAAAAGTTGGGATCCCCCTCTACCGCCCTGGGCCCAGCCGTCTGCAAAGCTTCTTTCACCCTTTGGCGATCTTCCGGGTGAACGTGCTGCAAAAACACTTCCAGGGTGAAATCTTGGCCGGGATCCAGCCCGTATTTGGCCTTGCACTGGGGAGAAGCACTCAACTCCCAGGTGCGCAGATCCAGTTGCCAATAGCCCAGTTGGGTGGCTTCTAAGGCCAAATAGAGATGCTCTGGATAAAAGCTGCCGTCTCCTGGCCGCACCGGCACCAGGCGGTATCGAGTTGAAGCCATCTCCCTCACCAGATTCTATGAGCCCTGCCTCATTGTGGACAATTTTCAGAGAACCTGGGAGATCCTACTATTCGAACTGTTAGAAATTCTTAACCTTAAGCATGGCTCCAGGGTAACTCTTAGATATGTGTTCTCCGACACCAAACCTTCAACTTGAGCTGGACTTCAACTTCACGGGGAGAAGGCCTAGGGTCACACCCTGCTGATGCGACCGGGAGGCTTTGGGCCGGGCTTGTGGGAAAGGGGGGTGCCTCTGCTATAGTGATGGTCGGTTGCATTTCGGATCCCAAGTGGTGGGATCCCCCTGGCAGGTAGGGTCAGGGCAGGCTTCGAGATGTCTTTGCGCTCTTGCGAGAGTTGACGTTGCGTTGAGCTTTCTCGGTGTGATCCTGCCCTTAGCCTGCGTGAAGCGTTTTCTCTTTTTTATGCTTTCCTGTGCAACGTTAAGCCTGACGTTTAATCACAGAAAACTTCTCCTGCTCTCGAGTTTGGGTTTATCTGTAGTAAGACCTGTATTCAGATTTTCCCGATGGGTTGACGGCTTCCTGTTCGCCCTGGCGCGGCTTCTCAAGGTGCCGTTGCCCTCTTCATTTGGTTAGCGGACGGGGAAACAGAAGATTGCTAGATCTGGACAATTAGCAGGGCCGAGGTTGTCTTCACTTCCTTGGGCTTTGGCTTAAGTTTTCCTTTCCCCGGGTATCTCTTGCAAAGTTGCCCGATGTTGGCGATGGCAACAGGATAGTCTGTTTAGCCTGCTGTTAGGTTTTCTGGATTCTCTGAGTTGGGTTGATGGGCTGGCCCGCGGCATGGCGAGCGAAGGGATCCGTTTGGCCGTTCCCAACAGACTTCTCTCCATTTTCTCCTACTCAGCTCAATCATTTTCCAACCGAAGAATTCAAGGTTATTGCTGTGGTTTGTAAAGTTTCTCCCAGTTTGGATCGACATAGCCAGTCGAGTGAATCTGCTTTGCTTGGCCAGGCTTCATTGCCCCAAGGCCACCCCTTGGATCCCCTTAGCGCCGAGGAGATGCGGCAAGTGGTGCAGATCCTGCGCCGGCAACGGCCCCTCAGTTCTCAGGGGCGCTTTGTAACCATCCAGCTACAAGAGCCGGAGCGGCCTTGGATGGAAGCGTGGCAGCCGGGGCAGCCGTGGGATCGGCAGGCTTTCGTGGTGCTGTTGGATCCGGCCAGTGGCAACACCTACGAAGCCGTGGTCTCTCTGTCAACACAGCAGGTGCGCTCTTGGCAGCTCGTTCCGGGCGTGCAGCCCCCTCTGCTCGACGATGAGGTGTACGCCTGCGACCGCCTGCTCAAGGAGGATCCCCAATTTTTGGCGGCTCTGCAGCGGCGGGGGATTGCCGATGTGGATTTGGTGATGGTGGACTACTGGACGGTGGGCTACTTCGGGATCCCGGAAGAAGAAGGGCGGCGGCTGGTGCGAGGCTTTTGTTTCCTACGTACTTCCCCTTGCGACAACGGCTATGCCCGCCCCATCGAGGGGCTCTACCCCTGGATTGACCTCAACCGCATGCAAGTTGTCAAGGTGGAGGATCGGGGTCTGTGGCCCTTGCCGCCGGAGTCCGGCAACTTCGACGAGCTGTTTTTCAAAGATTTTCGCCAAGACTTGAAGCCGCTAGAAATCACTCAGCCCCAAGGGGTGAGCTTCCAGGTGGACGGCCACCACATCCGCTGGCAGAAGTGGGATCTGCGCATCAGCTTTAACCCGCGAGAGGGGCTCGTCCTCCACCAGGTGAGCTACGAGGATCAAGGCCGCCTTCGCCCCATTCTCTACCGCGCCTCGGTAGCCGAGATGGTGGTGCCCTACGGGGATCCGCGGGATCCCCACTGTCGCAAAAATGCCTTTGATGTGGGGGAATACGGCATTGGCATGCAGGCCAATTCCCTGCAGCTGGGCTGCGACTGTCTGGGGGAAATCTACTACTTCGATGCCTGGCTGCCCACTAACAGCGGTGAGCCCATGCTTTTGAAAAATGCCGTCTGTATGCACGAGGAGGACTTTGGGGTGCTCTGGAAGCACACCGACTGGCGCACGGAACGGGCGCAGGTGCGGCGCTCGCGGCGGTTGGTGCTTTCCTTTTTCACCACCATTGGCAACTACGACTACGGCTTTTTCTGGTATTTCTACCAAGACGGCACGCTGGAGTTTGAAGCCAAGCTCACCGGCATCATCAACACTTGCGCCACGTTGCCGGGGGAAGAGCCGGAGTTTGGCGTCTTGGTGGCACCCCAATTGTCTGGCCTCAACCACCAGCACTTTTTCACTGTCCGCCTCGATATGGCGGTGGATGGGCCGTGCAACTCCCTCTATGAAGTGCATGCAGAACCTCTGCCTCTGGGGCCGGATAACCCTCACGGCAACGCCTTTCGCGCCCGCTCCACCCTGCTCAAAACCGAGCAGGAGGCTAAGCAAACGGTGGATCCCTTGCGGGGCCGCTATTGGAAGATTGTCAACCCCAATCGCCACAACCGCCTGGGACAGCCGGTGGCCTACAAACTGATGCCGGGGGACAATGTCCAGCTTTTGGCCCACCCCGACTCTTGGCTGTACCGACGGGCAGGATACCTGGCCCACCACCTCTGGGCCACGCCCTACCATCCCGGCGAGAAGTTCCCAGCAGGGGACTACCCCAACCAACACCCCGGTGGCGAAGGGCTGGTGCAATGGACGCAAGCGAACCGATCCCTGGAAAACACCCGCCTGGTGCTCTGGTATAGCTTTGGCTGCAATCACTTCCCCCGCACCGAGGACTGGCCAGTGATGCCGGCTAGCTACATCGGCTTTATGCTCAAGCCCCTGGGCTTCTTTGAGTGCAACCCAGCTCTGGATGTGCCTCCTCCCCCGCCGAAGACCAAAGGCTGCTGCAGCTTTATTGACTACCCCCCTGCCTAGAGGGCGAGGATTCTTTCAAGTGCGAACAGCTTGGGCGCGACAGGAGTGAGAGGGGAGGCACTCTTCGCCCACGGGGCTTGAGACCTGGTTTCTGGGTCACCGTAGCAGGTGCCTTCCATTGCTCAGCCCCGGTCTTTGGTGCTGGGCAAAAGCTCTGCTCAGATCTGCTCAGATTGAGAGTTCACAAGCTGCTGCGAATCACAAACGAGTAGTTGCTGCCCGGTTCCAGCAGATAGTCGGATTTTTCCAGAAAACGGCTCAAGGGCTCGCAAATCAAAGCCCGCCCCACAGAAGGCTCCACTCTGAGCTCTCCGGCCCGAAAGCGCCAGCAAAAGCGCCAAGCCCAACCATTGGCGTTGACTTCCCCCTCAATGGCACCCTCTTGCCAAGAGCGGCGGGTAATTTGGATGTGGGCAGTGGTCTGAGGCAGTCGGCTCATCCGGCATCTCCCGACGGGATCCCTTGTAGGGTAGCGCGTGGCTCCCTCGCTGCCGCCAGCAGATCCAGCATGGGGAGTGAGGTATCAGAAGCTCAACCCATTGAGTGAAAGGGATCCCCTAAATAGGGTCAGTTCTTTTGATTTTCTTGATTTTCTGAGAGCGGCTGCAACAAACCCCCCAGGGTAGGGGGGCTGTTTCCTGGGCTCCTGCTGTAGGAAAAGCTGGCCAGAAGCTAGCGAGCGGCAGTTGCAAGGGTCTTCGAGGATTTTTTCTCTGGCTTTTCAGCCGCAACCTCTGCTAACAAAGCTCGCAGGCTGGGAAAAAGGAAGTGGTTCTCCTCGACATATTGCGCGCCGAACAACCCCTTCTCCGCCCAGAAAAACCGATCAACTGTATGTTCATTTCGTCGCACCAAAATAAGTGCGGGGGGCTGAATAGACTTCTCCTGAATATATTTTCGAGCAGCGGTTACAGACTTCTCCTCACCACTGTCCAAATTAAATTGAGGAATGTGATCTAAAATCTTGCGCCCTTCCAGACGACGGCGGCTCTTACGCTTTCTTCTCCTAACCAATGTAAGCCTCCTGTAGAAGGATGACCGAACAACCGCAACCGCAAAGAATATATCAGCGCTGCTTAAGAAAAGCAATAACTTTTACCCATTTTTGTTATCATCTTTTACAAAGGCAATAAAGACAGCAGTCGCCCTCAAAGCCCTTGAAGGGTTACTTATGGACGCGCCCAAAAAAATCTAATCGGGAACCTTTCTCCGAACAAAAAATCCTCCAACAATCGCCTGCAAAGAGAGCTGGCGATTGGGCGTTTGCTAGGTTAACTGCTGATATTGATAGGGGATCCACGGGCTCTGACACCTGCGAAGAAAGTCAGATGCCGATGTGGGAGATCCGCATCAAATCTGGCCCCTAGCCTAACATTAACAAAAACGATACTCAACAGAACATATACCTAAGCTCAGCTTCAAGACAACCCCCTTTGGGCTGAAGTGCTAAGTCAATTGCCAATGCTGCAAGTCTGGAGCTGCTCAACCGAGGAGAGAAAGGGGCACTCCGGTGCCGGGCTACCGTTGAACAGCGCATGTAAGACTGTACAACCAACTTCTTGTTTCTACAAGAGATCCACTGCAGATCCCCAGCATGTCCACACAGCCCTTTCGCGAGTTCATCCTGGGAGCCCTGGAGTGAGGAGTTCTGGTACCGTAGGGATTGGATGGATCCCGCCTCAGGTGCCGGCAAGCTGGAATGAGCTTGATGGGCTGCCAGGACTGCGTTGAACCGATTAGACGGAATTCAGGCATCTTGCTAGTCTGGCTTCAGGTTTGGCTGCACCTCAAGGGCTTAGGTCTATCTTGTCTGGGTTTGGGGAGTTTTGGGCATGATGAAATTCGCGTTGCTGATGGGTCTGGGACTCAGCTTGGGATCCCTGCCGGCTTGGGCACAGGGAGCAACCCCGTCGCCTGGCCCTGCTGCAACTGCTTCTCCAACTTCGGGGGAGGCTCCGGCCACAGCAACTCCTAGCCCTCTGGCATCTCCGACTCTAACCCCAGAGCAAGTCACCGATGCCCAGGTGGAACAGTTGGTGCGGATTTTGTTGGAGTTGGATCCCCTGATTCGGGAAGCGAGCGCCCAACTGCGGGAAACCCAGAACGAGGAAGAGTACGAGCAAATTATGCAGCGCACAGAAACCCAAGCCAGCCGCATTGTCGAGGAGCAAGGGCTGACAGTGCTTCAATACCGCGAATTGATGACCTTGGCGAACGAAAATCCTGTTCTCAACCAGCGGGTTCGGGCCCGCTTGCAAGAAGTTTTGCAGGAAGGGGAAGCTTCCAACTCTCCAAAGCCGGCCACCCCGACGCCTACACCCTAGGCTGAGCTGGCTTGCCTTGGCCAAAGACAGGGAGAACCCGAGGCAGCCGCAAGGTAAAGCAGGTGTGGTTGGCCTCGCTGTTGAGGTGAATGCTTCCTTGCAACAGGCTTACCCGCTGCTGCACAAGGGCCAACCCCAACCCTGTCCCCCCTTGCCGCCAGGGATCCACGCTGGGCACCCGATAGAACTTCTCGAATACCCGCTTTTGTTCTTCTGGAGGAATGGTTACGCCGGTGTTGAGGACTTGGATGTCCAGGTGGTCGGAATGGCAGGTGGCCTGAAGGCTGATCAGGTGCCCAGCAGGGGTGAATTTACATGCATTTTTCAGCAATTCCGCCAGCACCGACTTTAGCACTCCCGGCAGGGTAAAAATGGCAGGCAGTCCTGAAGGGATCCCAAGGCTGAAGCGCTGATGGCGGCTATGGGCCTCCTGAGCAAAGGGCTCCGCGATCTGGGGCAACCACTCTTGCAGCTCCAACCAGCAGGGCCGCTGTGAACCGTTCGCGTTAGCGGGACGGAGTCCCTTGAGCACCTCTAACTGCTGCAGTTCCAGCAGATCCTCGACCAGTCTGATCTCCCGCTCACATTCGTTGTCCAACACCTTCAAGTACTGAGAGATTTTGGCCGGATCCGGGGATCTGGGAGCGCCCTGGGCAGGCAGCAGGACGGAGCTGAGCAGGCGGATGGCCATTTTCATGTTGGAAAGAGGGGTGCGCAGCTCGTGGGACACCGTGCTAAGGAAGTCATCTTTCAGGCAATCCAGCCGATGCAATTCCTGTATCTGGCGATCCAGTTGGGCGGTGCGGGCCTGTACCTTTTCTTCCAGGGTGCGGTTCAGCTCCTGAACCTGTTGGAGCAATTCCGCCTGCCGAATGGCGATGGAGAGGTGATCGGCCAGGGCCAAGATCAGATCCTGATTGGTGGCCAGCCAACCGGGACGTGCTGTTTTCAGCTAGAACCCGCAGGAGCCCCGCACTCTATTAGTGGCTAGTGACTAGTGGCTAGTCACTACCCACTCACCACTATCCAGGGTCAGTGCCGGAAGGAATGCGGCCTTCCTTGATGAAGTACAATCGGCGCATGACCCAAGTCCTGACTGTAGCTTGCAAACTCAAGGTGTCCCAGTCGCAAGCTGCAAAATTGGATGCGACAATAGATGCCTTTGTGCAGGCGTTGAACTGGGTGAATCAGAACACACCACAAAAGACAGCCAACGCCGTCAAACTGCAATCCCTTTGCTATATTACCAGATGGTACCTCAAGGCAGCTATCCAGAGTGCAGTCCACAGTGGTGATCGGGGCGGGGCCAGCTGGATTGAGTGCCGCCTACGAGCTGAACAAGCAGGGCTACCCGGTAACGGTTTTGGAAGCGGATCCGGTGCAGGTAGGGGGGCTATCCCGCACTGTAACCTACCAAGGCTATCGCTTTGATATCGGTGGACACCGCTTTTTCTCCAAGTCGGCGGAAATTGAGGCTCTGTGGACGGAGATTTTGGGCTCGGAAATGCAGGTTTGCCGTCGGCTTTCCCACATTTTTTACCGAGGTGTTTTCTTTGATTATCCAATTCGACCTACGGATGTTTTTGCCAAACTGGGGCCAGGGTTTACCACCCTCTGTCTGCTCAGTTACCTAAAGGCGCGCCTCTTTCCCAGGCCCAATCCTGTATCTTTTGAAGATTGGGTCATTAACCAATTTGGGGAACGGCTGTATCGCACTTTTTTTAAGACCTACACCGAGAAAGTGTGGGGGATCCCTTGTCACGAGATCAGCGCCGACTGGGCAGCCCAGCGGATCAAGGGTCTGTCGATGGCTTCTTTGATCCGTAAAACCTTTTTCCCCAACCGAGAGGGGGTGATCAAAACCCTGATCGATCGCTTTCGCTATCCTCGCCTAGGGCCAGGCCAGATGTGGGAGCGCGTTCAAACCTTGCTGGCAGAAGCCGGGCAGCCGGTACAACTGGATCGCAAGGTTACGGCAATCCACTGGAACCGGGCCGGAGTTCAAGCTGTACAAGCCTGTTCTCAAGGGGGAGAGACCTTTTGGGTGACCGGCGAGCAGTTCATTTCCACCATGCCGCTGCGCTCTCTGGTGCGGGCTTTGGTACCTGCAGCACCGGAGCCGGTGCGAGAGGCCGCCGAACAACTGCGGTATCGGGATTTTTTGACGGTGGCTTTGCTGGTGGATGAGCCCAACCTATTTCCAGATCACTGGATCTATATTCACGATCCCTCGGTGCGGGTGGGGCGTATCCAAAACTTCAAGAATTGGAGCGCGGACATGGTTCCGGATCCCTCGGTCACCTGCTTGGGTTTGGAGTATTTTTGCTCAGCGACGGATCCCTTTTGGGGACAAACCGATGGGGATTTGATGGCCTTGGCAACGCTGGAATTGCAGCGGTTGGGCCTGCTGGGGAGGGCAAAGGTTTTGGGCGGCACAGTCATTCGCGCCCCAAAAGCCTACCCAGTTTACAATCACGGCTATCAAGCTCACATCCAGACCATTCGAACCTTTTTGGAAGAAGCACTGCCCAATTTGCAGGTGGCAGGCCGCAACGGCATGCACCGCTACAATAACCAGGATCACGCCATGATGACGGGCCTTTTGGCCGCTCGCAACATTGTGGCGGGGGAACGGCGCTACGATGGGTGGCGCGTCAACCAAGATGCTGAGTATCTGGAAGAGGAAGATTCAACGGCAGCCCTGGCGGGAGGACGGGCGGTGCCCCGGGCCCTGGGTCACCGGAGCTAGCGGCAAAAGGGATGCCGCTGGGGGCCGGCTGCGCCATCCAACACCTCTAGGATGGCCTTGGCAGCGCGAGCCAGAACGCCGGGTTCTCCCAGGGCTGCCCGCATCGCGGCGTAGTCGGCTTGCAGTTGGGCTTTGCGTTCGGGCCGAGTTAGCAACTCCAGCGCCAGTTGGGCAATCTTCTCTGGCTGGGCCTGCTCCTGCAGCAACTCCGGGACAATGGGGCGCATCTGCACCAGGTTGGGCGGAGACATGAAGGGCACCGACACCCTCAGCCAATGGCGGGCGATCCAGAAGGTGAGGGGGTTGAGGCGATAGATCACCACCTGGGGGATCCCCAAGATGGCCGTCTCCAAGTTCACCGTGCCCGACTTGGCCAACACCAAATCAGCCGCTGCCAAGGCGAGGTGATGAGCTTTGTGGGGGGAGAAGAAGGGCAGAGCTTGGGGATCCAAAAGGGTGAGGTTGAGCCCAAGGCGGCGGGCAGCCCGCGCAATCGGGGCAGCAAAACGGGGCGAGGCCAGGGGCACCCAAAACTGTGCCTGAGGCAGGTGAGCTTGCAACAACTGAGCCGCCTTGAGCAAGACAGGCAGAACCGAGCGCAGCTCTTGCCGACGCGAAGCCGGCACCACCACCACCACCGTGGCTTCGGCAGGGATCCCCAACTGGGCTCTGGCGGCAGCACGGCTGGGCACAGCGGCCAAAATATCCAACAGGGGATGGCCCACATACTGGACATGGGCTCCTGCCGCCGCGTAGTAGCGGGCTTCCTCAGGGAAAATTGCCAACATCAGCCGCATCTGCTGGGCCAGTTGGTAGGTGAGGCGGGCGTCCTGCGACCACACCCACTCTTGGGGGGCAATGTAATAGACAGCAGGGATCTGCCGCCGTTGCAGCAGACGGGCAATGCGGCTGTTGACGCCGATGTAGTCCACCAGCACAGCCACATCTGGCGGGTCTTGGGCCAAAAAGCGGCGAATCTTCCATTCCGTCCAGAGGGCGGGGCCGATAAAGGGAAGAGCCTCTAAAATGCCAACGGAGCTGATCTCGGTAGTGCGGTGCAATAAACGGGCCCCGGCAGCAGCCATGCGCTCTCCCCCGACCGCTGTGATGCGCAGTTGAGGGCGCTGGCGCAGCAATTCTTCAATCAGATGGCCGGCCTGCAGATCCCCTGAGACCTCGCCCGTGCAGATGAACAGGTGGCTCACCAGAGCTACGCTCCCGACCCCAATCTTTAGTCATCCAGCTCTGAAGTGCTCTGCATCGCTGTCGATAAGGAATCTTCCCCCCTCCCGCGCAGGGCCGGCAGAGGGCCACGTCGTTGGGGCTGGGAGAGGGAGTCTTCCAAAAATTGCAGCAGATGTTGCAGGGATCCCGTCTCGTCCACCCACTCTTTCCCCTGTAGGGAAAGGACATGGCGCTCTCCCTCCGCACCGCTGTTACAAACGACACACAGGCTGCTGCGCAGCGTTTGCAGCGCTTTTTCCAAAGGCAACCCTGAGCGGTACAAAAATCGGTAGACCTGCCGCAGCAAGGGCAGGGATCCCTCCATCCCTTGGGCTCGCCGCAGCCCCACCAAGTTCAGACCGCGGATGCGAGCCGGATGTCCTTCCACCAACATGTAGGGGGGAACGTCGCGGTCAACCCGGCTCATCGCCCCCACCATGGCCAAGCGCCCAATGCGGGTGAACTGGTGGATCCCGACCATGCCGCCGATGCGGGCTTGAGACTCGATGTGGATATGGCCGGCCAAGGAAACAGCATTGGTAATCACCACCTGATTTTCGATGACGCAGTTGTGGGCGACATGGGTGTAGGCCATCAGCAGGTTGTAATCTCCAATCAGGGTGGCTTCCCCTTCATTGGTAGCCCGGTTGATGGTGACGAACTCGCGGATGCGATTGCCTCTGCCGATTACCACTTGAGAGGGGGCGCCGCTGTACTTCAGATCCTGAGGCTCGGTGCCCACAACTGCTCCCGGAAAAATGTGGTTGCCCTCGCCGATTTCCGTCCAGCCATCGATCACCACATGGGCCCCCACCACCGTATGGGCAGCAATGCGAACATGCTCGCCGATCACCGCATAGGGGCCAACCTGCACCGTTTCGTGCAGCTCAGCTTTCGGATGGATCACCGCAGTGGGATGAATCCGCTCCCGTGAGCGGTGCGGCGCACTTGCAGAGATGTTGGGAGTGGATCCCGCTGAAGCGAACGAACTCATTTCCGACCTAGCCAGCAACTGTGGTTACGCTCCCAACCCCGCGAAGGATCACCAAGACTTGACTCCAGGGGAGATGAGCCTTAGAGCTACGCCCCACTGTCGCGACAACATGTTTACCGTATCCCGACAGAAAGGCGCAAGCAGCCCCTGAGCCATCTTTCTATCCCAACACTTTATCTCAATTGCGAGAACACCCACACCGGAGCGCCTCCTGGATGGCCGCTGTTGGCCCATCAATCCACCAGGGAGAACATCAGCTCCCCCTCGGTTACCAGTTGCCCTCCCACCTGAGCGCGGCAGAACATCTTGCCAATGCGCCTCTGGCGAATGGTGAGCAAATCGGCGGAGAGCAGCAGTTGATCCCCCGGCAGTACCGGGCGGCGAAAGCGAACGCCATCGATCCCGGCAAACAGGGCCAAACGCCCGGCCACGTCCGGCAACTTGGTCAACACGATCCCCCCTATCTGGGCCATGGCCTCGACGATTAGGACGCCGGGCATGATGGGTCGGTTGGGGAAATGCCCTTGAAAAAAAGGCTCGTTGAAGGTGACGTTTTTCAGGCCCACCGCCCGTTGCCCCGGTTGATACTCCACAACCCGATCCACCAGCAAGAAAGGATAGCGATGGGGCAAGATCTCCAAAATCTGCTCCGTTGTGAAGACGGGGGGAGCGGTTGCCAATTGAGCGGCTGCCTCAGCCGAGAGAAGGGGAGGAGGAGAGACATCAGAGGACATGGTGAACCCACAGAGGCAGAGGACAAAACCAAATCCCGGACGGGGAGGACGGCAGGCCAGAACTCAGCCAAAAGAGCACCCAGGGAGCTGCGGAAAGGAGGGGAATGAAGCGGATCCCACCCTGGGGATCCCCTTGAAGACAAGTGCTCCGCACCGCTCTCGCAACTGAGGATGGCAGGGTTGTTGCTGCGCAACCGGATCCCTTGCTCCCCCTCACTCTTCATGGATCAGCAGGGATCCACTCTTGAGCAACTGCTCGGCCAAACGGTGGTGCAGGGCATGGCCCGCCTTGTAGGCCACAATGTGCCCCTGCAGTCGGCAGCCCAGGAGGCTGAGATCTCCTAGTAAATCTATCAGCTTATGGCGCACCGGCTCATCTGGGTAGCGCAATGGCCCCAACCACTCGGTTTGGCTACAGACAATGGCATTTTCCAGGCTGCCCCCCTGGATTAGCCCCCGTTCCCGGGCCAGCTCCACATCCTGCTGGCGGGCGAAGGTGCGGGCCGGCGCAATGGACTGGACAAAATCCGGCCTGTTCTCCCTCCAGCTCAGCCACTGTTCTCCAATCGGGCAATCGGCAAAATCGATGCCATAGGTAAAGCGGGCTGTAGGATGGGGGAGGGCGCTGACAAAGGCTTCCCCCGCCCAGACAGTGACCGGTTCTTGGATCACCCCCAGCAGGGCTGGCTGATCTTGGGCCTGGATCCCGGCCTGGGCAATGGCCTCTACAAAGGGCAGGGCAGAGCCATCCAGAATCGGCAGCTCCGGCCCCTCCACCTCGATGCGGCAGTTGTCAATGCCCAGGATGTAAAGGGCGGCCAGCAGGTGTTCCACCGTCTGCACTTGAACAGAGGGGGATCCCTGCTGCAACAGGGTGCAGAGATGGGCAGGGGCCAGGGATCCCAACCGAGCCGGGATCTCAGGGGATCCCGGTTGATCCACCCGCACAAACACCCGACCGCTGCCGGCAGGAGCTGGATGCAGACTGCAGCCAATTGGCAGGCCGGTGTGCAGGCCAACGCCTTCTAGGGCAATAGAGCTGGCTAAGGTGTGTTGCCGGCCTCTCATCGTGCTCCGCAGCGCTAGTGCAAACGCTCTTGGCCCTGGTCGAAAACGCGGTAATACAGCTCCCGATAGCCCACGCGCAGGTTGCTGCTGGCATCTGCCAACTTGGCTTTGTGGCTGCGGGTGCCATAGGCGCTGAACACCTCGTAGGTATCTCCCTCAAAGAAAAAGGAAGAGACATCGGACATCTCTTCGCCCCCCAGCAACTGCCAGCGCCCCTGGCGAAACTGCAGCCGGTAGTGGGCTTTATCCAAGCTGCCGGAAGGACGGTCGATCATGGCGTCGATGCTGCCCTCGTAGAACGGCTCGGCACCACCATTGGGGATGGATATGTCCACAGGCCACACGTCCACAGCGATATCTCGGTAGCGGCAGTTGGGCCGGTTGCACAGGCGAATCGAGCGCATGACCTCGGCAATGGCTTCCAGCCGCTGCCGCGCCTCGGCCAGAGAAAACCGCTCTGAGTCGCTATCGCGAACGAGCTGGGGCGATACCTGAGCCGGCCCTGCCAGCGATGAAGGGGCAGCCAGCGCCGGGGATCCCCAGCAGCATCCCACCAACACCAGACAAATCAAGCTCAGCCAACAACGGTATGCGGATCCCATGGATGCAATCTATGACAGAATCAAGCTCCTCTTCTCTACTCTAGGCACTCTGGGGGATCCCAACCTGATGCCGATATTACCCCACTCTGGCCCTGAACAACTGGCGCAGGTACGGCTTGTATTGGTGCAGCCGGCTGGGCCGCGCAACCTCGGCGCCATTGCCCGCGTGATGAAAAACATGGGCTTCAGGCAGTGGGTGCTGGTGGATCCCCAATGCGATCCCCTCGATATAGAAGCGATCACCACAGCCGTGCATGGGGCAGACCTGCTCCATCAAGCCCGGAAGGTGCAAACTTTGCCCGAAGCCCTGCAAGGGTGTGTGCAGGTTTTCGGGACAACGGGGCGCAGCCAAACCTACCCACCCGAATGGCAAATTCAGTCCCCCCGCCAAGCCTTTCCCGCTCTGCTGGCCGCCGGCCCTGCCGCCCTCGTGTTTGGCCCCGAAGATCGCGGCTTGAGCAACGAGGAGCTGGCCCTTTGCCATCGCCAGATCCAGATCCCCACCGATGCGACCTATCCCTCTTTAAACTTGGCCCAAGCCGTGGCCATTTGTTGCTATGAGCTGTACACCCTCGTCTGCCAGAGCCCTTCCCCTGCTCCTCCTATGCCCTCACCGCAAAGGCTTGCCCCCTTCGAGCTGCTGGAGGGATTTTTCGACCACTTAGAAGCGCTGTTGCTGCAAATTGGCTACCTGCACCCCCACACAGCCCGCCGCAAAATGCTCAAGTTTCGCGCCCTGTTCCAGCGAGCCGGCCTGACCGTAGCCGAGGTGGCCTTGTTGCGCGGGATCCTGCGGCAACTGCAATGGAGCCAGGGATGCTCTCGTCAGGAACCTCTGGAAGCAAATGCAGCTCCCGTCCCGCCGACGCAACCAGATTCCAGCAGGACCCCATCTTGACCCCAAGGCTGGGCCTCCAGCCCCGCCCTACCGCTACTGGAAGCAAGCTAGAAGGGCGGCTTCCTGCTTTCAGGCGGCGCGGAGCGCTTGTCAAGAATCTTGAGGCTTTGGCCGTGGGAGAATATCGGAGAATATCAATGCTAGAGCTTAAGGGTGGCGCGGGGATCGTAGGATTGAACCCGCTGCAGCTTTTCGTAAAGTTCTCGCTCTTCTTCGGAGATCTGGGTGGGCAAATGGATCTGCACCACCACGTAAAAATCCCCCCGTTCTCCGTTGCCTTTGGGAAATCCCCTTTCCGCCAGCCGCAACTTTCGCCCCGGCTGCATGCCAGGTGGGATCCGCAGCTTCACCACCCCATCCAAGGTGGGCACTTCCACCTGGGCGCCCAAAACCGCTTCGCTGGGGCTGATGGGCAGATCGCAGTAAACGTCGAATCCCTCTAGGCGATAGAAGGGGTGGTCTTTCAGCTCAATTTTAAGGTACAGATCACCGGCACCGCCGTTGGGGTTGGGGTGGCCTTGGCCGCGCAGGCGAATCCGCTTCCCTGGCGTAATTCCCGGCGGGATGTTTACCTCGAGCACGCGATCCCCGCCCACCCGCAGGCGACGCTTGCCCCCCTCAAAAGCTTCTGGAATGCTGATCTGGATGGTGGCCTCAGCATCGTAACTGGTGTTGCCAGTGGATCCCGAAAATCCGCTGCTGCGGTCTGCGGTTTGGCTGCGCACCCGGCCCAGCAGTTGATCGATGAAGTCTTGAAAATCATCAAATTGGCTGAAATCGACGCCACTCCCCCCAAATCCGCTCCCCCCAAAGTCTTGGCTGAAGGGGCTGCTGCTGTAGGTGTAGGCATCGCGGCTGGAGCGAAACCCGCCCTGCTGATAGTATTGGCCAAATTGGTCGTATTGCCTGCGCTTGCTGGGATCCGAGAGAACTTCGTAGGCTTCGTTAATGTCTTTGAATTTCTCTTCAGCCGCTTTGTCGTTGGGGTTGACATCTGGGTGATACTTGCGGGCTAGGCGCCGATAGGCTTGTTTCACCTCATCGGCAGTGGCCGTTTTGCTGACCCCCAAAATCTTGTAGTAGTCCTTAAAGTTTTGCATGGAGGCGTCCGCAGGCAAATCGCTGAGAGTGGGCAGAAAACCACGAGGCTAGGCGTCCCCGGCAAGGGCTCCTTCCCTCCGACCTACTGAAGAAAATGAGGAGGCGGGCTAGACGCCATCGCCCATCCCGTCCCTCCTCATTATCGGCGCTACAAGTAAGGGCGGGATCCGCCCTGGGCCCGCGGCCCACGGAGGGATCCCTGAGCAGTCACTTGCTCTCGGTGAAGTCGGCATCGATCACATCATCGCTGCCGCCGGAGGTTTTCCCTGAGCCGGGAGTGGGGCCAGAGGAGGCCCCCGGCTGTTGATACAGCTCGCTGCTCATGGCGTAGAGAGCCTCTTGCAGCTCCCGCTCTTTGCTCTGGATGGCGCTGTCGTCCTCCCGCTGGATGGCCTCCCGCAGTTCTCGCACCAGAGTCTCGATTTGGCTGCGTTTGCTGGAGGAGATCTTGTCGCCCAACTCCTTCAACTGCCGCTCGGCTTGGTAGGCCAGCGAGTCGGCCTTGTTGCGGCGCTCAATTTTCTCCCGGCGGGCCCGGTCTTCGGCAGCGTATTTTTCTGCCTCAGCAATCATGCGCTCCACCTCTTTGCTATCCAAAGTAGAGGCGCCGGTGATGGAGATGCTCTGCTCTTTGCCGCTGCCTTTGTCTTTGGCCGTCACCTTGAGGATGCCGTTGGCGTCGATGTCGAAGGTGACCTCGATCTGCGGCACACCGCGGGGGGCCGGCGGGATCCCGTCCAGCTTGAAGCGGCCCAGAGATTTGTTGTCGCGGGCCAGCTCCCGCTCCCCTTGCACCACGTGGATTTCCACAGAGGTCTGCCCATCTTCGGCAGTGGAGAAGATCTCCGACTTGCGGGTGGGGATGGTGGTGTTGCGCGGGATCAGCTTGGTGGCCACGCCGCCCAGGGTTTCCACCCCCAAGGACAAGGGGGTGACATCCAGCAACAGCACGTCTTTGACTTCGCCCGCCAGTACGCCAGCCTGAATGGCTGCCCCAACGGCCACCACCTCATCGGGGTTGACGCTCTGGTTGGGTTCTTTTCCCAGCAGCTCCCTCACCAGCCGCTGCACCGCCGGAATGCGGGTAGATCCCCCCACCAGCACCACTTCGTTGATGTCGGCCTTGGTGAGCTTGGCATCCCGCAGGGCTTGCTCCACCGGCCCCTTGCAGCGCTCCAGCAGGTCGGCACAGAGGTGCTCAAACTGGGCGCGGGAGAGCTTCAGCTCCAGGTGTTTGGGCCCATCGGCAGTGGCAGTGATGAAGGGCAGGTTGATGGTGGTTTCGGAAACGCTGGACAGCTCGATCTTGGCTTTTTCCGCGGCTTCCGTTAGCCGTTGCAGCGCCTGCCGGTCTTGCCGCAGGTCGATCCCTTCCATTTGCTTGAACTGCTCGGCCATCCAATCGACGATCTTCTTGTCGAAGTCGTCGCCCCCCAACTGCGTGTCGCCGCTGGTGGATTTCACCTCGAAAACGCCATCCCCCACTTCCAGGATGGACACGTCGAAGGTGCCGCCGCCCAGGTCGAAGACGAGGATGGTCTCGTTGTTGCGCTTGTCCAAGCCGTAGGCCAAAGAGGCTGCTGTCGGCTCGTTGATGATGCGCAGCACTTCCAAACCGGCAATGCGGCCCGCATCTTTGGTGGCCTGCCGCTGCGAGTCATTAAAGTAAGCAGGAACCGTGATCACCGCTTGGGTGACCGGCTGGCCCAGGTAGCGGCTGGCATCATCCGCTAGCTTGCGCAGCACCATGGCCGAAATCTCTTCCGGCGCAAATTCCTTGTTCAGGCGGGGGGCGTACAGTTTGACATTGCCCCGCTCGTCCCGCCGCACCTGGTAGGAGACCCGCTTGGAGTCGGCATTCAGCTCATCGTACTTGCGACCGATGAACCGCTTAACGGAGTAGAACGTGTTTTCGGGGTTGAGCACCGCTTGGCGGCGGGCCATTTGGCCCACCAGGCGCTCTCCATCTTTGGTGAAGGCGACCACCGAGGGTGTGGTGCGAGTACCCTCAGCATTGGCGATGACGGTGGGGACACCCCCCTCCATTACGGCGACAACCGAGTTGGTTGTGCCCAGGTCAATTCCTACAACTTTTCCCATCGGCTCCTTATTCTCCTCTTCTTGAGTACATTGCTTCGGTTACCGCCGCCAGCCTGTGTGAAGTAGCTTGGGCAGCCAATCTGTGAAAATCCGGCAGATGCTTGGTCACTTCCTGGGTCGATCCTAACCAGCTGGTTGGCGAGGCCAGGGCGAGAATGCCGCCCATTTCTCGGGGCTGAAGGGCAGACCGGTTACGGATCTCCGTACCTGCAGCAGCCTTGCTTTCGGTGCCGCTTGGGGTATGGCCTGGGTTGGCAGCTATTGGCAACTCTTGGGGGACTACTGCCAGGCTAGCTCTGGATAAGCTGCAGCGCCTCCAGGCCGCGGTTCACAACGGTTGCGGCCAGGGGCAGGTAGCCCATCTCCTCGGCCAGGGCTTGTCCTTCGGCAAGGGCCCAGCGGAGCACAGCTTGCAGGGCGGCGGCCATGGCGGGATCCGAGTACCGGCGGTAGGTCAGGATCCAGGTGTAGGTGACGATGGGATACGCTCCAGGGCCAGCGGGATCCGGCACAAAAGCCCGCAGGTTTTCCGGCAGCTCAATTTCGCTCAAGGCCAGGGCCGAGGCTTCCGGGGAGGGGAGAATGAACTCGCCGCGGCGGTTCTCCAGAGCTGCCACCGACAGATCCAGCTCGCAGGCATAGACCGACTCCACGTAGCCGATCACCCCTTCGCTGAGGAGCATTTGGGCGCTCATGCCCTCGTTGCCCTTTACCCCAATGCCCACCGGCCACTCTAGCGACATGCCAACACCGATTTCTGAGGCCCAAGCCGGATCGATGGCCGCCAGGTGGCGGGTAAAGGTATCGGTGGTGCCGCTGCCATCGGAGCGGTAGCAGACGGTGATGGGCAGATCGGGAATGGTTAGCTCCGGGTTCAGGGCCAGGATCTCCGGATCCCGCCACTGGTCGATTTGGCCGCGAAAGATCTTCACCAAAACGGGTCGAGACAGCTTGAGTCCAGAAGGGATCCCCGGCAGGTTGTAGCCTACGGCAATGCTGCCTGCGGTCATCGGGATCATGACCACACCCCGCTTCACCTCGGCGATCTCGGCATCGGTCATGGCCACATCACTGGCGGCAAAGTCCACTGTCTGGTCAATAAATTGCCGGATCCCAGCGGCGCTGCCCACCGGTTGGAAATTGATCTCCACCTTGGGATCCACCTGGCGGTAATCGGAAAACCAGCGCAAGTAAAGAGGAGCCGGAAAGGTGGACCCGGCTCCGTTGATCAGCAAAACTTTGTCGGAGGACTGGCTGCCGGAGGCAGGAACGGGATCCCTGCCGCTGGGTTGGTCAGAACGGGATCCCCTTTGGCAGGCGCTCAAGGTAGCGCCGGTGGCCAATAAAGAAAGCAACACTTCTCGGCGACGGAAGCGGGGCAGTTGAGCCATGGTTCAGGTTCTCCGAGGTCACCGCCCCGATCCTTGTCTTGCCTGCGGGGCCCTGTCAAGGGTTGCCGGCGAGAGCTCTTGGGATCCCGTGCGTGGCCCACTTTCCCCAGGTGGCTGTCTTTCCCTCTGTACCATCCCCGTATTCCTCGCTACGCTTCCCAGCAAAAGTCGGGATCCGACCCAAGCTCAGAAAGGAGAGACGGAAAATGGAGAATTCAAGAGAAAAACAAAGAAAAACAGCGCAAACAAGAGATTAAGCGAGCTGAGTTCTGCGGCAGTTGCACAGAGATCCCCAAGCCAAAGCCTTGTCTGGCAAGGCTTAGCGGTTTTTGGGCCTGAGTCCCCCCGCACCAGAAAAATCTTGACATATTCTGGAATAGGGCAATATATTGTGAATTCTGTGCAGAAATCCTGCGCTGTTCACATCTCGGTATCTGGGGGACTACTATGCCGACTTTGACTCGTTCTCCCTGGACACTGCGAGACAGCGAAAAGCTCTATCGCATCTCAGGTTGGGGGGATCCCTACTTCCGTATCAACGCCGCCGGTCATGTGGAGGTGACCCCACAGGGCCTACAGCAGCAGGAACCGGGCATTGACCTGTACCACTTGGTGATGGATCTGGTGGCACGGGGTTTGCAGTTGCCTCTGTTGATTCGCTTTCCCGAGATCGTGGCCGACCGCATGCGGCAAATTTGCGAGAGCTTTCAGCAGGCCATCCAGCGCTTTGGCTACCCCAACGTCTATCGGGGGGTTTACCCCGTTAAGGTGAACCAGCAGCGCCACCTGGTGGAGGAAGTGGTGAAGCACGGTCGCGCCTACCACTTTGGCCTGGAGGCGGGATCCAAACCGGAGCTGTTGATTGCCCTGGCTCTGCTGGATACTCCTGGGGCTTTGTTGATCTGCAACGGCTACAAAGACCGCGACTTTATGGAGACGGCCCTCTTGGCCCAGCGGCTGGGGCGCACCCCGATCATCGTTTTGGAGCGGCTGCAAGAGCTGGAGCTGGTGCTGCAGGCTGCCGACCAACTGGGCATTGACCCCATCTTGGGGGTACGGGCCAAGCTCTCCGCCCAGGGCAGTGGACGCTGGGGCACCTCGGCTGGGGATCGGGCTAAGTTCGGCCTCACGGCCACCGAGATTTTGCAAGTGGTGGAACGGCTGCGGGAAGCGGGCAAGCTGCATTGTCTACGCCTGTTGCACTACCACATCGGCTCCCAGATCTCGATGGTGAGCGTGCATGGACGGGCCGTGCGGGAGGCCAGCCAAATCTACATCGAGCTGGTCAAGCTGGGGGCCCCCATGGGCTACCTGGATATCGGCGGCGGCTTGGGGGTCGATTACGACGGATCCCAGTCCCCCAATCCTTTTTCCCAGAGCTACAGCATGGAGGACTACGCCGCCACCGTGGTGCAGACCGTGCTCACCGCCCTGGAACCCCACGGGATCCAGCCGCCGGTACTGGTGACCGAAAGCGGACGCGCCCTCATGTCCCACCAGTCGGTGCTGGTGTTTGACGTGCAAGATGTCAACGCTGCCAGCCCCTACCCGATGCCCACCCAGCTCACTTCCGATGCGGAGGTGATCCAGAAGCTAAACCAGCTTTACTACCAAATCCAGCCCGATACTCTGGTGGTCAATTACCGCCGTTGTCAGGAGCTGAAGGAGGCCGCCCTGCGCCAGTTCACTGAGGGATCCCTCAGCCTGCAGGAGCGGGCCGAGGTGGAACGCCTGTTTTGGAACTGCTCCGACAAGATCTGCACCTTGGCCTACGAGCAGCACCAAGCGGGGCATCCGGTGGCGGTGGATCTCTTGGATCTGGACGAAATGTTGGCCAGCATCTACTACGGCAATTTCTCTCTATTCCAATCCCTGCCGGATAGCTGGGCCATCGACCAGGTATTCCCCATCATGCCGATTCATCGTCTGGATGAGGAGCCACGCCAATGGGCCACCCTGGCCGATCTCACCTGCGACAGCGACGGCAAGATCAACCGCTTCTTCGGCGAAGACGGGCAGATCACCTCGGTCTTGCCGCTGCACGACCCCAACGGACATCCCTACCTGCTGGGGGTGTTTCTGGGGGGCGCTTACCAGGAGATTCTCGGAGATCTGCACAACCTGTTTGGCGATACCAACGCGGTGCATATCCGCTCCCGCCCCGGCGGCTACCACGTTTCCCAAGTCATCAAGGGGGACACCATTGGCGAAGTGCTGAGCTGGGTGCAGTACAACAGCGAAGATCTGGTGGAGACCCTCCACCACGCCACCGAAGCCGCCCTACAACGGGGGCAGATCAGCCTATCCCAGGCCCGCGCCTTGCAACGGCACTTTGAAGACAACTTGCGGGCCTACACCTACTTGCACTGAAGCTGGGTTTTTTCTACGAAACCCTTGAAACCAGAAAGGGATCCCGGTTTAGGCCGGGATCCTTATCTCTCTGCATCTGGAAGTTTGGGATCAAACTTGGCCGGTTACAGGCGCACTGGACTGTTCAGGGTCAAGTTAATCGTTTGGTTAGGGCGCAACACCACGACTTGAGGTGCTGTGATATTGCCCACCGCCACTCCGGCTCCGGCTCCGCCAATGACCCCTAAGGCAGAAACGCCTCCTGTGAGCAAGCCCAGCACCGTACCCCCCACAGCACCAATGGCTGCATCTTGAGCAATCGCTTCGGCAGAATAGTGGCGCGGGTCTTTCTCAGTGTGGATCAAATCAGTGGATCAAATCAGAAGACATCTGCACCGAGTAAAGTCGCCCATTGGCAATCAAAGCCGTGCCGAAGAACCTGGCCCCTCCCTGAGTCGGTCGTAAGCTGCCTCGCACCTCGCTGCCTGCTGGGATTACCAATTGGCCGCTGCCGTTGTAGATGTCCTGAGCCACCCGCAGGGTAAGTGGGTGGGTGCTGTTGGGGCTGAAGTACTGGGGCTCTTCTCCCTTGAAGCTTTGGACGGGAATGATGGTGCCCGGCTGCAGTTGGCGCACTCCCAAATCAAACAAGTGCTGGGCAGAAGCAGATGGCATTGTCAACAGACCCATGCTGGGGATGGCTAAGCCAATCATCGCTGCCGAAAGAACACGAATGCTCATAAAAATTCTCCGGTAAATGTTCGATTAAATGTTCGATCAAGATCCCAACGGAAACACAAGCCCTTGCGGGCCATCTTAAAGATCAAGCCTGACGAACGAAGCCAATTAACGCCAACAAAACCAAAGCCCCAACGGTAGCCATCAACAAACTTCCCAAAAGACCTGTAGCCGACAGGCCAAGCAAATCGAAGAGGAACCCGCCAAAAAATGCCCCGCAAACACCAACGATTATGTTGCCTATCAATCCAAATCCGTAACCGCGTCGAATATTCCCTGCCAGCCAACCCGCCAGGGCTCCGATCAAGAGAAACCAAAGGATACTGTCCATAGAACCTACTTCTCCATAGTATGCTGTTTCTACAGCATACCTATTGTTGTGAGAAAATAAATTCCCTGAGAACTAACCTTCTGTACACTTGGCACACTTGACGCCCACTTGACAAATTGGTAGCCTCTGCCGAGAACAGATCGTTATTTGTCTTTTAATATACAGACTCTATAGATTTAATAGACTGACTCTATAGAAAAGAAGATGGGAATTTCATGAATGCTAGAAAGGGATCCCCCGCTCGCTGCGACTTCACAGCCCCCAGGCCCTAAACAAAAAAAGACTGGCAGTGTGAGGTCTACCAGTCTGAGTCAGTTCCCTGTGAGTGAGCTGATGCCGTCGTTGCCAACGTCTTCAACCCAATCCTCAGTTTGTGTTGCTTTTTGCCATTTCGAAGTGATTCAGATCACTTGAAGCTTGAGGAGCCCGCAGCTTTGGCGAGCACTCCTGTCCTGATTTCTTCGTACAGGGATCCCCCATCCCCACCCCTACGAACCCTGAGGCGACAAAGGGAGCATCTCAAAACAAAGGCAACTGCTCCTCTTCTGCTGAGGCAGGGCTTGAAGCTCCCGGCTCCTCCCAGTTGGGATCCCAGTCCTGCAAGGGATCCGCATATTCCTCCAACAACTGACGGGCGGCGGCCAGCAAATCGTTGTGCAAGGGGGCCAGATCGCTGCGGTTGGCCAAATACTGCTCCAGAGCCGTCAGGGGCTCAAGTCGGCTGGGATCCCATCCCGGCAGACGGATGCGGCTGGGGCTGACCACTTCTGGGGCGATGGTGTAGCTAAAAGCAGGGGCAAGAGCGTTGTGCAGAGCCCGCTCATCAATGCACTCTAGCTGGTCGGGCCGTATGCGGTAGATCAACCGCAGGATGGAGCCGGCCACGGGGGCCTTGGCGATGGCGGCCAGCAGCTTGGACTGCGCCTGCTGGGGTGGATCTGCGCTCAGATCCAGGCGAATGGTGTGAAAGGTACGGGTTGGCAGGGGCAAAAATTCATAGCTGGCCCCCGTAGGGGTGACTTCCACCAGCACACAGCCTTTTTCCTCTTTTTCTTCGCCAAAATCCACCCGCTCAATGCTGCCGGGATAGAGCATCAAGGGATCCCGACACAGCACCTGGTGACGGTGTACATGCCCCAAGGCAACATATTGATAGGCAGGCCGAGCCAGCAGCGAAAGGGGCACCGTAAATCCTCTGCCCACCGAAAGATGGCGTTCTGCTCCGTAGCGGGCTGTCTCCACCATGACGTGAGCCAACAAAATCGCCGGGATCCCTGGCTGCAGGGTGCGGATCTCCCCTTCTAGGGCTAGGCGGAGGCGCTGCAGGAGCTGATGCGCGAGGATTTCCCCTTCAAGCGCCAAGCTTTCCTGTTGGGCGAGTAGAGCAGAGCGACTCAGCCAAGGTAAAGTGGTCACCTGCACCGGGCCACCGCGAGTTTCGATCCGATGAGTTTCCAGTCTGTCCCCCACAATAAAGCCTGAGACCCCCAAAGCGCGGTAGATAGCCAGGCTGTTGCCTCCCTGTCCCTGCCCGTACTGATCGTGGTTGCCCACCAACAGGACGGTTGGGATCCCTGCATCGGCCAGGCGGCGAAACTGTTGGGCAAAAAGCTCTTGATGGAGAGGGGGGGGTGTCGCATCGGGGAAAGCATCGCCCCCAAACAACACCAGATCCACCGCTTGGTTGAGAGCATGGTCAATGCACAAGCGCAAAGAAGCTACAAAATCTTCCAAACGGGTATTCAGGCCGGTAGCTGGGTTAATGTGGCCGTAGGCAAGACCACTGCCCAGATGAATGTCGGAAAGATGTAGCAACCTTACCATCTTGGGCGCTCTTGGAGACTTTGCAGCTCTCCCATCTGTTGGGATAAACCTTGCCGTTCGCGTTAGCGGGACGGAGTCCTTTGGTTGCCCAGAATGGCAAACCCAGGGTTGAACAATCTTTGCTTAGGCTTGGCGGCGGGGCCTGGCTCGATCCAAACGCAGAGGCCGGCCCATGAATTCCTGCCCGTTCGCGCTCTCGATGGCTTCGTCCTCCTCAGCTTCGGTTGCCAGATCCACAAACGCGAAGCCTCGTGTCTGACCTGTCTCTCGGTCTATCGGGATTGTAACCGACTTAACGTTCCACCTCTGCTGGAAGAAAGCTTTCAGTTCTTCTGTTGAGGCTTTATAGTTTAGGTTCCCCACAAAAATGGTCATGGCAATTCAAGCAAAGTAAGTCACCAATCAGCAAGGGTGGCAACAAAGCTCCAGAGTACTTCACTTCTATCATGGAGCCCTGCCGAATCGCCGAACATGACGGGATGTAAAGGGATCCCTGCCGGAAAATCTTCCCCCTTCCCCATCCAAAATGCGCTTTCGTCAAACTTGACGGGCCTGTACTTTTTCTGCCATTGGGTTGAATGCCTCTGCCCTCGCCTCGGCCAAGCTCCCTTCCGGCACGTCGAGATCCGGCATCTTGTCACGTTGTTGCGATTTGTTAAGATATGTATTATCCTGCTTGCACTACCTGGCCAGATCTGCGCTGTTGGAACTCTTTGCAGACCTCTCTACCTGAGCACCCTGAGGTGATAATGATGGATGAAACGCTAGAGCTTTCTTTGGAGCAGCAATTTCGCCAGCGGGCTTTCGAGACCTTGGTTTCTCGCATGAGCCCCGAGCAGGCCAAAGACATTTTGGTCAAACTGCACAAGCAAATGCTGTTGCAGGAGGCCACTTACCGCCAACTGCTGCGTCATTCCCTCAGCGCCTGATGCACGCCCTTTCGCTTCCCACCTGGTGGATTCACATTGCCAGCGTCTTGGAGTGGATCGCTGCTATTGTGCTCGTGTGGCAATTTGGGGAGCGGGTGGGCCAGCCCGAATGGCGAAGTTTGAGCTGGGCGATGCTGCCTGCTTTGTCGGGGGCGATGTGCGCGATCACCTGGCACTGGTTTGACAACGACCCCAAGTTAGACTGGGTGGTGACTGCACAGGCCAGCTTCACCTTGCTGGGCAACTGCACCTTGGCTTGGGCTGCCTACCGCATTTGGCGAGCTGAGAGAGCCGACGAGCCTGCACAGGAGGGGGATCCCGACTAGGCGATGAACAGTTTATTTGCCCTCTCTCTGTTCCCTTACTTGGTCTTTTTATTCTTTCTGTCGCGGCTGCGCCGGATCCCACGTTTGGCTTTGGTTGGATTTTGGCTGTTGTTGCTTTTTGTGGCCGTCAGCATCCCGGCAGGGCTGTACGCTCAGATGCACTACGGCACTTCCCTGGCCAATGTGGATCCCTTGCATGGAGGGGCAGAGGCTTTTCTCACCCTCTCCAATATTTTGGTGGCCTTGGGCTTTAAGCAGGGAATTGACCAACAGGCCCAACGACTTCCAGAGGCTGGCGACGGCAACCCTGAGCCATGATCATCCCAAACAGGTCCCTACCCCCTCTTCAAAACCAAAAAGGAGAAGAGAGTTAGGCAACAGTGGTTTCGGCGCAACTGGGACTGAATGTAGAATAGGGATCCAGGCCTGATACCTGCTGTTATTCTGTGAGATCTGCCAGATGGTGGCTACCCTTTCTGTTGCTGTTCCCAAAGTGAAGCTGAAGCATCCGCCCCTGCGCATTTATCGCATGGGGGACAAGGTGCTGCGGCAGCCGGCCAAGCGCATCAGCCAGGTCAACGACGAGATCCGCCAGCTTGCCCGGGACATGCTGCAGACCATGTACAGCTTTGATGGGATTGGTCTGGCGGCTCCGCAGGTTGGCATTCCCAAGCGCATGATTGTGGTGGATCTTTATCCCGATAAGCCGGAGGTGCCACCGCTGGTGCTGATCAACCCGGAGATCCGGGAGTACATTGGCGAGGCCGTTGCCGGGCAGGAGGGTTGCCTGAGCATTCCGGGGGTATTCTGCGAGGTCATGCGCCCAGAAGGGATTGTGGTTTCGTTCAAGGATGAAACGGGGCGGCCCCGCACCCTTCGAGCGGACGATTTGCTGGCGCGGGTGATCCAACACGAAATCGACCACCTCAACGGCGTGTTGTTTGTGGATCACGTGGAAAACGAGCTGGTGCTGGATCAAGAGCTGCGCAAGCACGGCTTCCAGATGCAGGATGTGCAACGCAAAGGCAAGCCCTCTGCTGTTCCCCGTTGAAGCCTTTCCAGACCGGTCCGGACGACTGTCGGTTTGGTTTAGTGTTGCAAGCGCTGGGCCAAGAGCTGCTCTTCCAGAGCGGCAATGCGGTTGTAGGCAGCGGTTAACTGGGCACTCAGGCGCTGTATTTGGGCTTCGGGGGCCAGCTCATGCCCCATGCTGCGGTTGCTCACCACGGTGGGTTCATCATCCAGCAGGAAGTTGTGGCTGCCATCTTCCACCAAGTCTGAGATTAGAACGCTGTAACGGGAGGGGGTGGGGGTGTTTTTTTTGGCTTCCTGGGTAGCCAGGAGAACAGCCACCACCTGCTCGGGCATCCGCTCGATGGCAGCTTTTAGCTCCTGTATTTGCGACTCCAGACGCTCAAGGTAGTGCTGCACTGCTTCGCTCATAGCTGCCCCAGTTTTCGACTACCTTCATTGAAAAAGGCAAATTTCGGATCCCCTCTTCTTCCCCCAGATCATTTAACGATTGCTTCCGGGAGGTGTTCCCCGAAACTCCTGGGTTCTCTCACAAGCCACAATTGAGGTGTGCATTTTCCGGAGATTTTGGTTTTCCGGTCATCCATTTCCGAAGCAAAAAGCTGTGCAGATGCAGGATGCTGTTCAGGGATCCCGACCGCGGGGCTATACCTTGCCCGTTTTCGCCGTTGCCTCGGCCAGGGCTGCTCTTCACCACCTTCTGGGGATCCCTTTGGAGAAGGAAGGGGGGCGCTTGGTTGTTGCGGTGCAGGCTGAGCCCCAGTCCCTTGAGGCTCGGATCCACATCCCGGTGGAGCAGGTAGCTGCCTTGGAGAAGACAACAGCTCTGGCCATTACCCGCTCGGATCCCGGCCCCCACCTGGATCTCACCCGCGACACGCCGGTCTGGGCTTGGGTGAGGTTGGAGGAGAGGGATCCCGAGGATCCCCCCTTGATCTTGGAAGCCGGGGAAGGGCTGGGGCGACGCACCGATGGCAGCCCGGCCATTTATGCCTATGCCCGCCGTTTGTTTGAGATCAATCTTTTGCCCGGGATCCCCCCCGATTGCCGGTTGCGGGTTCGCATTATCTTGCCTGAAGGAAAGCTGCTGGCCGAGCGCACCTCCAATGCTGCTTTTGGGGTGCTGGAAGGGCTGGCCCTGTTGGGAACGCGGGCGGAGGTGGAGCCTTCCTCAAGTGTTGAGAGCTTAGAGCAAGCCCGCCAAGAGCTGCAACAAAAGTTGGAGCGGCACAAGCATTTGATCTTTTGCGTGGGCAGCCATGGGCAGCAGGTGGCGCTGCGGCAAGGGATCCCGGAAGACCAGATCCTGCGAGTAGCCAATTGGATAGGGCCGTTGCTGGTGGAAGCGGCGCTGCGGGGGGCGGAGTCCATTCATTTGATCGGCTACCACGGCAAGCTGATCAAGCTGGCAGGGGGGATCTTCACCACTTCCAGCCACGTGGCCGATGCTCGCTTGGAAATTCTGGCGGCAGCCCTGATCCGGCGCGGAGGAACGGCAGAACAGGCGCGGCAGGTGTTGGAGTTGCGGACAGTAGAGGCAGCGGTGCACTATCTGGATGGCCTTGGCTGGGCAGCACCCGTGATGCAGGAGTTGGCTCGCCAAATCCTGGAGAGAGCCACAGGCTATGTGCAAAAGTATGCCGGTCGATCCCTGCTGTTGGCGGTGACGTTGTTCGACCGACAGGGGCAAATCTGCGCCCAGGTGGGGATCCCATAATGAGGTCATTTCGATTGAGACGAGGACATTGCAATCCCCCCGGATCCTCAACCATTTTTCTCCCGAAGTGTCTTAAGCGCTCCGTGCCGCCAAAGGCAACCACCCCCGGCTCCTCTCCCTTTAGTCCGTGCTCCAAAAGTCAATCCCTCTGCTCGAAACCCGCTGAGCAACGGTGGATCCCGGCCAAGACCACATAGGAGAGCGTTACGGCTGAGGAAGCAGATCCACTTTCCCAGCCACTGCCAATCAGACTCAGGTTGGCACTAGGATCCCACACCTAGTTCCCGGAGATGTTGACACTATCCACCCGCCAGCGAGTGGCCGAGCCGGAAGCTGTACCAGAAGAGCGATAGCGGAAGGCAATGTAAACACGGTTGGAAGGCTGGATCCCAGCCAGAGAAATCGGGCCGGAGTTGACGAAGCTGCCCGTAGAGAGAGTGGGAATCGTCAGAGCAGTCCAAGTGGCTGCATTCACTGCCGCTGGAGTGCCTGCACCGCTGTAGTTGGTGGAGTAAAGAACGCTTAGTTGTTGCGAAGGAGGAAGGCCGTTATCTCTAAAAGAACTCCGATTGCGGAAGGTCAGAACTGGGTTGCTGACGGAAGCCAGGTTCAGAGGAGGAGTGATCAGCCAGTCATTACCCGGTTGCTGACCGTTGAAAGCGTTGGCCTCGGCAAGGGAGTTGACACAACGCCAGGAACGACTGGTGTCGCCGTCCACATCCACAATCTGCCAGCCGGCTGGAGCAGGGTTGCAGTTATCAAAGCCTTCAGTCAAAGGCAGGTTAACGGAAGGAGGAGTTGGTGTCGGTGTGGGCGTCGGTGTCGGTGTTGGGGCCGGAGTCAGGTTCAAGCCAACGAGCACCGGATCGTGGTCGGAAGAGCGGAAGGGATCGCTGGCGTAGAAGAGGCTCTGCTGAGAGGGACTCTTGAAGCTCAGGGTGTAGTCCAAGCTCACGGGCTCATCAGCGTTGATGTGCCACTTAGCTGAGCCTGTAACTTGGGGTCTCAGACTGCTGTTGGCCAGGGCATGATCCAGAGATCCCCACTGTCCTTGGAAGCTAAAGGAGTAGCTGTTGGGGCCATTGAGGTTGATGAACCCGCCCGCCTCCAGAGTTTTGATCGGATCCTCCATAGCGTAGGAGTTGAGATCCCCCATAATCAACACATCCGGATCGGTGGAGCCAGTTGGATTGGTGGCGAGCCAGCTCAAGAGTTGCTGAGCGGCCCGGGTGCGGTTGCCGTTGCAATTGCCTTGGAAGGGATCGTTGTCAATAGGATCGCAGGGAGAAACCTTGGACTTGAAGTGGTTGACCACAACAGTGAAGGTGGCGTTGTTGCTCCGCTGCCGGAAGGTTACAGCCAGAGGAGGACGATGGAAGCGTCCGGGGCCTTGGGTGAATTCCCCTGTGTCCAGGAAGGCCGGGTTAGTGCCGGGGGCAATTTCAACCGTAGCTGGCTTGTAGATAAAGCCGTTGGTGATGGCATCGCCGCCCAGGTTGGGCACTCCAACATTCACAAAGGCGTAGGTTCCTGCCCCCATGACCTGGTTGAGCCCGTTCACCAAATCCTGAATGGAACTATTCGAACCGTATCCATCGTTTTCTAACTCGTTGAGGCCTACGATATCGGCATCCATGCGGCGAATAGCCTCGATGAGCTTATCCCGCTGGCGGGTGAACTCGGTGGCGTTGCTGGCTCCCTGACAGGAGGAGTTATTGGGGAAGCAGGCGTTGCCAAAGGTGTTGAAGTAGTTGAACAGGTTAAAGCTAGCTACCCTCAGGGAGCCCCCTACTGAGGGTGGGTTTTGCGGGCGAGGGTTGGTGGCTGTAAACCTGGGCAAGTTGTTGGGATCATTGGGGTGGATACGGTAGTCGATGGTCGCATCCACATCGCCACTGACATTCCGGCCTCGCAACTGGGTCATGATCCCGGTGATGTTGCTGACGCGATCGCCGCCGCGCACAGTGTTAGCCGCGCTCAGGCCACCCGGAGTGGGGTAGATAACCGGATCTGGGTTTTGGGTGAGCAGCCGGTCATCAATGCGAATCCGCTTTCGGTCGTTTTCCGCTTGAATGGCAGCTGCCTGGCTGGGAGCCGCAATTTGCGTAGGAGTGAACAACCGCTCTGTGGCCACACTCAGCTCCCCGTGGCGTCCCAGCAAGAAGGAGTCGCTTACAAACAGGGGCTGATTTCCAAATGTGACCAGCATTCCTTCCAGAGCTTCCCTTTGCTCCGCAGTCAGCGGTAGAGAGATCTGCACTGGGGCCGGCAACGGATTGTCAGAGCTACAGACAGTAAAGCTGGTGACGTTGGAGAGCTGGGTTTGCTGGCGGAACTCAGCAACCGTTCCGGTCACCTGAACCCTATCCCCAAGCCTGACGTTATTAGCTGTGCCACTGAAAACGAAGATGCCATCTGATGTGGCGGGATTCCCGTCACCATCATCTTGTAGGTAGTAGCCCTGGAGATAGGTTTGGCCAGCCACCCCCTCATTTTCAAAGTCTCCTACTACGATTCCAGAAACCGTGACTGTTTGGTTCACCAGGGGGGAAGTGAAGCCAGTGCCCTGGACAGTGCCAACTGGGATCAGGTTGGCGTTGGGATCACAGCCTCCCGGCGTGGGCGTCGGTGTTGGCGTGGCTGTGGGTGTTGAAGTCGGGGTCGGTGTGGGCACAGGTGTAAGTATTGGCAAAAGAGTTCTTCTGGAGCCGAACCCTTGAAGAGAAACCAAAAGCACCAAACCAAAAACTAGCACCGCAATTGATTGGGCAACACGACGCGAAGTAACCCTAGACCACATCTGCTTCACTCCTCCCGAAACTTCAAAGGATCCCGTATTTTTACCGTCTATATGGACACCATCTTCAGGAAGGAATCTGAGTAAAGGGGCAGTTAAGGTACGCTTAAGAAGACAAGAAGTTACCCCCGCCTGAGTCAAAACTCAGGGGAGAACATGGGCAGGCTTTTTCCCCTAATCCCCCAATTCGGGATCCGGTCGTACCCGCACCCCCATCTGGCGCAGCAGACGCAAAGAGTTTTCCGGCCCATCGATCATCTGCTGCTCGTTGATCCAGTAGGTAGCAATGCCCAGGTCTTCTAGAAATCGCACATAGGGATCTGGCGGTGGCCCATCGAAAACGGCGGCCTTCTGAACGGAAAAGCCCTGCTCGATCCAAGGGCCGAGGGCAAAGCGCTCGTAGTAGAGCAACTGTCCCACCACTTCCTGCAAAGCCTCTGCCGCATCCTTGTGGTGCAGGAGCTTTACTTCGGCCAAAAGCAGATGCCCGTCCGCCACGGCCAAAAAGTCAAAGGTATGCTGATCCTCCCGGACTTCCAATCCTGCCAGGCGGAACCAGCGGCGAAACTGGTGCAAGATCTCGTTGTGGCGTTCGCTGCGCTCCAACTGACGGCGACGGCGGCGTTCTGCCATCAGCGGGTCTGTCCCGGCGCTGTGAGGGATCCCACTGCTGCGGAACTGGGGCGGCTCATCGGGATCCAAAACCACCTTGCCCCCAGCAGGTTGATGCAGGAGGGGCGGCATCTGGGGCAAGAGTTCTGTGGATCCCCACTCCACCTCTGGCTGCTGAGCCCAGGTAAGCAGGTGTCGATTCAAGGGGTGCTCAGGGTGGGTGTCGAACAACAGGCGCAGTTGAGACTGGCTAAACTGAAAATCCAGACGAAATTGCTCGATGGAGAGGCTGCTCCGCCCCTTTTGCAAAGTTTCCTGGCCAAAGTAAAGCATCACCAAGAGCGGGTAAATCGGCAGCGGACGATGGGAGGGAATGAGCATCGCCCACATGTCATCCGTCCAGTGGGGGAGCAGGATCTCGGCCTGTTTGCCTTTGCCCACCACCTGCAACATTTTGGGGTGTCCCGGCTGCCAGCCACAGGGGTGATCGTCAAAGCCGCAGGTCTGCCGCCCTTGATCCACGCTCAAGGGGTAGCGCCCATCATAAAGGCGGAAAGGACAGAGATCCCGGTCTTCGGCCAAAAAGCGCTCGTCTTGCCACAAGTGGGCCGCCAAGGCATGACAGCCGATCCCTTCCTGGCTGTTGCAGGCTTTGAGCCAGCGCCGTTCCGCCAGTTTCCCGCCCACTTTGCTCGGGGCCAGGGGCCGGATCAAACCGTTTTCCCCCTGGTTGAACAGAGGCCACACCAAAGGCTCGCCGGTTTCGGGCAAGGTCGGTAAAAGAGGGTGGGTTTTGCTGTAAAACGGGTCGCAAATGCGCTGGGCCACTTGCTGCAAGGGCAGTCCGCGAGGGGATCCCACCCAAGGCAAGAGGGATCCCGATCCGGCCTGAGCGCGGTGATACTGGATGGCCAGAGCCACCTCTAGCCCTATGGGACGGAGTTCCGGCGTGAGCTGCCGGTAGCGCTGCAGCAGCCGGGAAGCCTGCACAAACAGGTCGTAGCGCCGAACGGGAACTGCGTCAGCCATAGTGTTGCAGGAAAAGCTCCCCACTGCCTTGGGCAAGAGCTGGCACAGACAAGCACCATGGCCTCAAGAAATGAGACCTTGGCAACTGTCTCTGCAGACCCTGACCTTGCCGAGGATATCGGGCCGACACCCATTCCCCTTGGCGTCAGGTCAGTAGTCAGTGTAGTGGAGAAACCCAGGCGCGAGAAGATGTTGCCACCTGGCGGCAGGTTGTGGGAAAAATGCGCAGCAGGCCCTAGCGTCGCGGCCACCAAGGAAACCAAGGAAGCCACCAAGGAAACCAAGGAAAGGGAAAGGGGCGCTCTGTCTCTGCGTCGCGGTTGTACTCCGTAGGTCGGCCTGTGTCCCGCTGAAGCACCAAGCTGCCCACATAGTCGGCCTCTCGATAGACGCGGGCAATTTGATGGTGGATTTGGGCCATGTCTTCAGCAGAGACCACGCCATTGTCGGTGGCTTTGTAGAACTGGACCGTGACCCGAATGGGAAAGCGAGGATCCCGCTCGATGTCCAGGTTGTTGACCTCGGTGAAGGGGCCCTCTACCTCTCCATGTCCGATGACAGCGGCTTCTACATTGCTGAGGCCGGCCAGGTCGGCTGCGGGTCCGAAAAACTTGACAGAGATATCCTCAACTTCCCTTCGCGGCGGCTGCCGCTGCTGGAGAGCATGCCTCTAACCCCCAAAACCCTGAACTTTGCTGAATTTACTGAGCTTTAGGCGGTTTGGCAAAAGTCATTGAGAGGGATATAGTAGACCAAGTTTCCCCCTGATCCTTGAGTCCACCGCAACGGTTGCCGGGAAGTGAAGGGGGAAAGCGCTCGGGGGGTATTCCTCAGGGCTTTGCGGGATACCGCCTTCCTGTTTGGACTCCGTCCCGCTGACGCGAACAGAGATAGGCAGGATGCGATCGCTTCTTTCCTGAACCATGTTCAGGAGAGTTCAGCGTGAATGTATCAGGTACTTGGATCACCATCACCAGGTTCAGGGCTTCTTCTGCTACTTCCGCCGAATGGGGATCCTGAGGGGTTGGGTTGGCGGCTTGCTCGGCCCGAAAATCGCTGAGGCGCTGCCCGGTGAGGCTGGCCCGTTCACCGTTTTGATTGAAGAAAAGGCGCTGGCCCCAAATAGCCCCGCCCACCTTATCTACCTTATCTTCGGTGCGGTTCTCGATCACCGTAATGCTGGTGCCCTCGTGGGTGGCCAAGATTGCCAGCACGGCTGGGTTGCCGGGATGGGATTGGTAGTTGAACAGCACCGGGTTGAATTGAGCGGATCCCCCGGCAGGGATAGGCAAAAAGGCGGCCTGGGCGCTCACCAACACATGGCTATCCCGTGGAGCCAGCAGGGAGTTGCGGTTGCCGGCCCAAGAGCCGGGATCATGTAAGTAGCGGCGCAGATTCCCCAGCAGCTCTCGCAGCGACACGGGTTGCAGGGGTTTTCCTTTTTCGTTGCCCACCAGCACCTGTAGGCTATCGAGGGGCAGGTCGGCAGACAGATCGGCAAAGTTGGGGTAGCGGATCACCGGCATCAAGCTCAGCTCGTAGTGACCCGTTCTGGGGTTGAGCTGTTGTACCTGGATGGTCATGTCGCTGATGTTGGGGCCAAGGGCAGATCCCTTGTGGCGTCCGGTATCTTCCCAGGTGATGTTGACGATATCCAGCCCATACTGCTTTGCCAAGGCTCGCGCTTGCGGATCCCAGGTCATGGAGATCGTCTGGTCAATCACCTGCCTGTAGGCCAAGTACTCTGCCCACTCTGAAGGCGAGGGGGAAGAAAGGAACTGGTGGAGGGGAAAATCCGTAGGGGTTGCCTGAGAAGTAGACACCATCGGCGGAGCGGCCAGGGAAATGCCCACCCAGCTCAGTGAACTCAGCAGCCAGGGGATGGGGGCGCGCATAGCAATATTCCTGAGGATTGGAAATTGGGGGACTATACCCTGACAATAGCTCCCAAAAGGGGAGAGGACGTGGCGGTTTCGCTTTTGGCAACCCCATGCTTTTGCCGGGATCCCAGGCTGCCTGGGCTAGGATAAGAGGCTGTAGCGCTTTCGCAGATCATTCCAGATCATGGCCAATATTCGCCGGGATCCCGAGGTCAACGCTTCTGTGGCTTCTGTAACTCCAGCTTCTCCAGAGCCTCAGGTGCAGGTTCAGTCTTTGCCGCTGCATGTCATGTTCCGCCTGGGCCTGTTTCAGATGGGCTTGGGAATGATGTCGCTGCTCACTCTGGGAGTGCTGAACCGCGTCATGATCGACACGGATCTGCTGGCCATCCCGGCAACGGTGGTGGGGGGATCCCTAGCCATGCACCAGTTGGTCTCCCCGGCTCGGGTTTGGTTTGGGCAGCTCTCGGATGCCAAGCCCCTGTTTGGCCTGCATCGCACCGGCTATGTGCGTCTGGGATCGGTTCTATTTGCCGTTTGTATCTTCCTGGGGGTGCAGGTGGTGTGGGGTTTGGGGGAGAGCTTTGCGGCCACGGGTTGGTCTGGAGCCACCTATGGCTGGGTAGGCTTGGCCTGTTTGATGTTTGCCCTCTATGGTCTCTGCCTCAGCGCCTGCTCCACGCCTTTTGCGGCTTTGCTGGTGGATGTGTCAGACGAGGACAACCGCTCTAAGTTGGTGGGGATCGTCTGGTCTATGTTGATGGTGGGGATTGCCGGCGGGGCCATTGGCTCGGCAGTTCTGCTGCGGGGCTTGCAGCCAGACAACCTGCAGAGCACCGTCAACCGCCTCTTCGTCATCATTCCAGCCGTGGTGATCCTGCTGGGGGTGATCGCCACCTGGGGAGTGGAAAAGCGCTATTCCCGCTACGGATCCCGTTCCACCTTGGCCGGACGAGAAGACCAAATCACCCTGGGTACGGCCATCAAGGTGCTGACCGCCAGCCGCCAAACCCTGATCTTTTTCGGCTTCTTGGTGTTGATGACCATGGGCCTGTTTATCCAACAGCCGATCCTAGAACCCTACGGCGGCGAGGTGTTTGGCATGACGGTGGCCCAGAGCACCCAGCTCAATGCCTTTTGGAGCCTGGGTATTTTGGCAGGGATTGTGCTGACCGGATTTTTCATCGTGCCTAAGCTAGGCAAGCAGACAACGGCTCGTCTGGGCTGCCTGCTGGTGGCAATCTCTTTTGGGCTGACCATTGCCTCAGGGTTTACAGGCAATCCACGGCTGCTGCAGCTGTGTATGATCCTGTTTGGCTTGGCTTCTGGGATCACCACCAATGGCGCCATTAGCCTCATGTTGGACTTGACGGCAGCGGAGACGGCAGGCACCTTTATCGGGGCTTGGGGTCTGGCCCAGGCCATGTCCCAGGCGGTTTCCACCTTGCTCGGCGGGGCTTTGCTCGATCTGGGGCGCATTCTCTTCCCCACTTCTTCAGTGCTTGCCTATGCCACCGTCTTTGGGGTGGAGGCAGCGGTGATGTTGCTGGCCGTGCATTTGCTGGGACGGGTGAGCGTGGCCGAGTTTCGCGAAAAGACCAACCGTGCGCTGACCCAGGTGTTGGCTCTGGAGCTGGAGGGCTAGCAACGCGGGGCCGACTCGTAGTGGGGGCAGCCCTGACAGGGCCCGCTGGGGTTGACGGCACAACGCAGCAAGGGCGAGTGGGCATTGAACCGACAGGAGGGATCCCCCAGGCAATTCCCTGCTTCCTGCGGTGGGTTTACCGAACGCACCAGGGCGCGGATCCCACACAGGTGGTATTTGCCTTGCCGGAGCCGGTAGGAATGACGCTTTTCCAGAACCAGGTAGTGCTGCTCTGCCAGTTGGACGTAGGTGCCCGGATGGGGACTACTCTGCCAAGGACATTCCTCCACCACCTCTCCTGAATCCACATCAATCCACTGAATGGGCAGGGTCAGGTTGGGGGAAGACATAAGGTGCCAACGGAGCCAGTTTAGGGCAGCAGACTACAGGATGATGGGCTTGGTTTGACCCATGATAAGACCTGGGCAGCTTTTTCCGGCAACACTGACTAATGTTCCTAATGTTCTCTCTTCTGTGACTTGGATCCCGCTGATTTACAGAACTTCTACAAAGTCAAGCCCAGAGAAAGCTGTATCAGAAAAAGCTGTATTTAGAAAGCTGTATTCAGTGTAATGGAGTAATGGATTTTCCGCAGCGGGCGGAGAACGGGATAGGTTGGGCCTGTGGCGGCGAAAAGACGGATGCTTGGACTAGCTGTTGGAATGGGCTTGGCGGGCCAGTTGGGTGAGAAAGGCCAGAGGATGACGGTTTTGGAGCTGCTGCCTAATCCGCTCTTGCAGGATTTCCTCTTGCCAGGGATCCCCAGAGGACAGCCACTCTAGGTAACTGAGCCCCGCCACCCGTGTCAGATAGGCCCCCGTCACTGCCTGCAGGGGGATCCCCATAACCATCAAGGGGCTGGCCTTGAGCAGAGAGCCCAAAGCCTGAGTGGCCAGCTCCAGCCCCCCCAGTTGCACCACCATTTGCGCCAAACTCTGGGCGATTTGCTGGGCCCGGCGTAAGGTAATGCGTCGGTCAAACACCTGGTGCAGTTCCCCAATCATGCGCGCCTGAATGGCTACTCCTGCCAGCACATCCAAAGCAGGAAGAGGGTTTGCCGCCAGGGCAGCAGCGGTGGCCCACTGCATCCGTTCCACGATCTGGCGACCCTGTTGGCGACGTTCTTCTTGGAGGGCCTGCTGGACGGCTTCGCTGAGAGTTCGGGTTTGCAACAAGGCATTGGCCAAGCGCAGGTGGGATCCCTTCTGCTGCAGCAGGTGAGCCATTTGTTGAATGAGGGCCTCTGTCTCGGGGGGCTGCGGCTCCCAAGTTTCCCACACAGAGCCATCTTCGGAGTAGTAGCGAACCTTGAGGGGCTCTGGATCAGCGGCGATGGCCACCACCTGTTCGGCAGGGATAACACCGGCGGTGCGTCGGCGCAAATGGGCCAAGATGGTCTCTACATCCTCCGGCAGCATCTGATCGGTTTTGTTGAGGGCCAGGATGGCGGATTTGCCCAGCCGGGCCAACTCCAGCATTTCGGCATACTCCGAAGCCAGCAGGTCTCCGGCCACCACCAAGATCAGCAGATCCGCCTTCTGGGCCAGGGCGCGGGCTTCCGCTTCACCTGCTCCCCCAATCGTCAGCAGCCCAGGTGTGTCGGTAAGGGAAATGGGGCCGTTCCAGCCCTCCAATTGGTAGGTGTGGATGGATCCCTGCTGGGTGGTGCCCAGGGTGGGGGCTGTTTCGCCCACTGGTCGGCCCATCAAGGCATTGATCAACGAGGTCTTGCCGGCGGAACTGGTGCCGAACACCACCAGATGCAATTCCTCCTGGTTAAGCCGCTGATTGATCTCTTGCAGCTTGGCACGCAGGGCACGGCGACTGATGTCATTCTGCAGCTTCTGGATCAGGCGATCGGCATCTTCCAGATCGGCTTGCACCTGATTCCGAGTTAACTTAACCCGCCGCAGCGGTTGTGTCCGCTGGTTTGGAGTACTTTGCCGTCGGCCAGCCTGCTGCCACCAATGGCGCGCTGCCAGACCTGCTGCTGCTGTCCCTCCCAGGATCCCGGCCACTGCCAGATCCGCCAGCGGCAACGAATGGGGGGCGATAAAGCTATAGATCCCGCTAACCCATTGCAGATATTGGCTCAGGGCCGCCAAACCCAGCCCTGCCCACAACCACACCCAAGTGGAGCGCGACAGCACCATCCCAACCCACAGCCTGCCCAAATCTTCAAATCAAGCAACCCAAAATTGCTGAGCCATCCGAGTCGCTTCTCCAGCATAGGGCTTGCTGTAGCTGAGCATACAGTTTTGTCGAGAGCTTTTTTGTCGAGAGCTTTGCTGAGAAGTAGCTGAGCAAGAGACCAGAGAAGGGAGCGGGGAGTCAAAAACACCCTCAGCTCAACCGGCCAAATGAGCCAGGGATCCCCTCTCCCAAAATCGCCGGCGGCTCCAGTGGTGCCGGCAAAAATTGGCCGCCGCGATAGTCCAATAGCTGCACCAGCAGCAAGTAGCCCACCCCCAGAGCAATGGCCAGGATCCCTGTAACGATTGCTACCCACTTAGGCCGCTCCACGCTGAATCTCCCCAATAAAGTGCTGGATCTCGATGCTTCTATGATGCCCGAAGTGGTGGCCCAATTCCTAACGCGGCGGGATCAAGACGGTGTCGATGACGTGGATGATGCCGTTGGAAGCTTGAATATCCGCGGCGATCACGTTGGCGTTGTTGATGCGAATCCGTCCGCCCTCAAGAAGCGTGACGGTGACGGGGGATCCCTGCAAAGTCGTTACCTGCTGGCCGGATCTGAGGGCACTGGAAGGAGCCAAGCCAGGAACCACGTGGTAAGTGAGAATGCGCACCAGCTCTGCCCGGTTCTCAGGTCGCAGCAAAGATTCCACCGTGCCAGGGGGCAAAGCGGCAAAAGCAGCATTGGTGGGAGCGAATACCGTGAAGGGACCTTCCCGCTGCAAAGTCCCCACCAAGCCCGCTGCCTGCAGGGCCGTCACCAAGGTACTGAAGTCGGGGTTGGCGGCGGCAACGGCGACGAGGTTGGGCAGCGGCGTAGGGCTGGGAGAGAGAGTTGGGGTAGGCGTCGGCGGGGCAATGGCCGTATCGCTGCTGGAACTGGCACAGCCTACCAAGGCTAAGCAAGCAGCCGCCGTCAGCCCAAGGGTGAGGGCTTTGTAGTTCATAACAAAAGTTAATACTCTAAAACATTTGTCATCATCTTAGGGGTAGCAGCCGCTCTCGCACGGTTAGCTGTAGAGCAGAGCAGGGATCGCCTTCGCGTAGAAGTGGCTGCGATAAAGTTCAGTATCCTGGGGGTGTGATTGCTGGAGAGGAGAAAGGCCATGAACGGGATCCCGTCGTGGTTGCGGCAACTCCGCCGCTGGCTGCCCTGGGTTGCTCTGCTTCTCATTCTGGTCTTGATCGGCTACTGGGTCGGCCCTCGGCCCAGACCCTACCCCCAAGAGCAGGAGCTGCCCACCCTTGCCCCTCTGCCGCAGCACCCCCGCATTCGGGTGGAGTTCAACCAAAGCCGGGAGAGCACCTATCGGGATCCCTACCGCCAGATCCGCCGCTACGGCTACAACCTGGAAGAGTTGATCATTTCCCAGATTCGCTCCGCTCGTCAGTCGGTGGATATTGCCGTGCAAGAGCTGAACCTACCGCTCATTGCCCAAGCCCTAGTGGAGCGACGACAGGCCGGGATCCCGGTGCGTTTTATTACTGAAAACACCTACGTGCGAGCCTGGCACCAACTCACCCCTGACCAAGTGCGGGCGCTGGACGAGCGCAGCCGTCGCAAGTTCGAGGAGTACCGCAACCTGGTGGATGTGAACCGCGATGGACGGTTTTCTCCCGAGGAGATTGCCAGCCGAGATGTGTACGCCTTGCTGGATGGAGGCCAGGTGCCCTGGCTGGATGATACCGCCGATGGCTCCAAGGGCAGCGGCCTGATGCACCACAAATTTGTGGTGATCGACGGGCAGAAAGTCTTGACCGGCTCGGCCAATTTCACCCTCTCTGATATTCACGGGGACTTTGATGCGCCTGGCAGTGTCGGCAATGCCAACCATCTGCTGCTGCTGGACAGCCCGGAGCTGGCCCGCCTCTACACCGAGGAATTCGATCTCATGTGGGGCGATGGCCCCGGTGGCTTGACCGATAGCCGCTTCGGCGTGCAGAAGCTCAAGCGTTCCCTGGAAACGGTGTACATTGACGATGCCATTGTGGGGGTTCACTTTTCTCCTGCCAGTCGCTCCCTGCCCTACGAAGCCACCTCCAACGGCATTATTGCCGCCACCCTGGCCCAAGCCCGGCAACAGGTGGATCTGGCTCTGTTCGTCTTTACGGATCCGGGCATTGCCAACCAACTCAGGCAACTGCGCCAGGAGCGCAACGTAGAAATCCGCGGGGTGTTCGACCCTGGTTTTGCCTTCCGGGACTACAGCCGCACCCTGGAGATGTGGGGGCTGTTGCTCCCCGACGAAAAGTGCCAGGTGGAGGCGGCGCGCCTGCCCTGGACGCTGCCGGCCCAGTCTGTAGGCATACCCAACCTCGCCCCCGGCGATAAGCTGCACCATAAGTTTGCCATCATCGATCCCGGCACTCCTCAGGCCACGGTGATCACCGGATCCAACAACTGGTCGGTCTCGGCCAACCACCTCAACGACGAAAACTTCCTGATCATCCGCAATGGCCGAGTGGTGGATCACTTTGTGCGGGAGTTCGACCGGCTCATTGCCGATGCCCGCTTTGGCCCCAGCCGCCGCCTGCAACAACAGGCAGAAGAGGCGTCCCGTCGCTGCCCCAACCCCGTCCCCGTTGCCGCTTCCTTGCCTGAACCGGAGCCGGAGCTGCTGGAAGTCGAGGTCGTTCTTCCTCCTGAGGCGGGATCCCCTTCCCCGTCGGTTGCTTTTCCGGTGGCGTCTCCTGGGGGATCCCCTCGCGTTAACCTGAATACGGCCACGGCGGCGGAGCTGGAACAGTTGCCCGGCATTGGCCCCGCCCTGGCGCAGCGCATTATCGAGGCCCGCCCCTTCTCCTCTTTGGAGGATCTGCAACGGGTCAATGGCATTGGCCCAGCCCGGATTGAGCAGCTGCGGGATCGGGTAACCTGGTAGGAGTTAGCCCCCTCTTGGTCAGGTTGAGGGCGCGGAGTGCTTTCGGAAGTTCATCCCAGAGCAGCTCCTAAAGGGCCTCTCCCCTCGAATAAACCCCAAATTAAACCCCAAATATAGTCATTTCAGTTCAAACCAGGACACTGCACCCACGCCTAAAATGTTGGTCGCATCGGCGTTGCAGAGCAATAATGCAGGGGGCCAAAAGGCTTTTCAAGGACTCCGTCCCGCTGGCGCGATCAATGGCCCAGGTGTCTCACCCTAATCTGAAACGACTATAAATCAGGGATGCATAAGTCTATTCAGAAAGCTCCAGAAACGCTCCCATGCGGCGAAACTTTTGGTAGCGCTCCTCGCGCAATTCTCGCCCGCTCAGGCTAGAAAGTTCCTTGAGATGCCTGAGAAGAGCCTCTTTGAGGGTTTGAGCAGCTTCCAAGGGCGCGCGGTGGGCGCCGCCAACCGGCTCTGGCAGGATCTCGTCGATCACCTCCAGTTGCAGCAGGTCTTGGGCGGTAATGCGCAGGGCTGCCGCCGCTTGGGGAGCCTTCTTGGCATCCTTCCAGAGAATAGCCGCGCAGCCTTCCGGCGAGATCACGGAGTAGACGGCGTGCTCGAACATCAGGATGCGGTTGCCCACCCCAATGGCCAATGCTCCGCCGGATCCCCCTTCGCCGATGACGGTGCAGATGATGGGGATCTCCAGCCGGAAAAGGGTCTGCAGGTTGGTGGCAATGGCCTCTCCTTGGCCCTCAGCTTCCGCCTTGACGCCTGGGTAAGCCCCCGGCGTATCGATGAAGGTGAGCAGGGGCAGGCCGAAGCGGTGGGCATGTTCCATTAGCCGCATGGCTTTGCGGTAGCCGGCGGGATTGGGCATCCCAAAGTTGCGGTGGATATTGTCTTTGGTGTCGCGACCCTTTTGGTGGCCTAGGATCATCACCGGCTGATCCCCCAGCTTGGCCAACCCGCCCACAATGGCTGGATCGTCCTGGCCGTGGCGATCCCCGTGCAGCTCAAACCAGTCGTCACAGATGGTCTGTACGTAATCCAGGGTGGTGGGGCGGCGGGGGTGACGGGCCACCTGGAGCCGTTCTACCGGCGTGAGCTGGCTGAAGATCTCGCGGCGCAGCTCTTCGGCTTTGGCTTCCAATTGGCGAATCTGCTCAGAAGCATCGATGTCGTTTTCTTCTGCCAAGGCCCGAATTTCTTGAATTCGTTGCTCCAGGGCGGCAACAGGCTGCTCAAACTCCAGCAGCAGGCGGTCGGTGGACTTGGTCATGACCGGTTGGCTAAACTTCGGGGGCGTGCTGTGCCTGGCAAAGGCTGCACAGATTTGGGGATGGGACTTTGATCTTCTCACATGTAGATCCCGTAGGCTAGAGGGAGCAATCCCCCTACTGCCCAAGAGGGATCCCTTGTCTGCTTCTGTCTCTTCTCCCCCTTCACCCCTTCCCCCCTGGCTGCGCTGGGGGGTGGTGGGATCCGTCGTCTTGGCTATCGGGGTGGGAGCCTTTTGGCACTACGGGCGGCCTGAGCGACAAATCCGCGTCCACACGGAGAGATTGCTGCGGGCGGTGGAGCAGCGCAACTGGGATCAGGTGGAGATGCTGGTCTCTGAGGCCTATAGCGATGGTTGGGGCCTGGATAAGCAGCGGGCGCTGGCCTACAGCCGCGAGATCTTCGGGCAATTTTTTCGCTTGCGCCTCCAACCCCAAGCGCTGCAGGTGCAGCTCGACCTAGGGGATCCCAGTCGCCAAGGACGGGCCACCCTCTGGTTTGTTATCGAGGGCTCCGGCGGCCCCTTGGCCAACCTGACGCGGGATCAGGTGAACGCCTTGGAGCAACCCTTCCAATTGAATTGGCAGCGACGGGGTGGGGAGCCCTTTCGCTGGGAGCTAACCCGCGTGGAGAATCCAGAACTGCAACTGCCCCCTCTCCCTTCTCAAGAACAGGCAGGCCAGAGATGAGGGTCGAACACCAACAGGGGGAGCTGGCCTTCAACTGGCGGGATCCACTGCACAATACCCCGTTGGCGGGCCTGAGCTGCATAGCGGCTGGGGAGAGGCTGCAACTGGGAAGAGGGCAGACGGCGCAGGAGGGGCTGAGTGGGAATGGGCAGAGCCCCTGTTTCTGGGTTGTCGATCTGGTCGGACAATCCGTCCTCAGAACTGCCTGGCTGCAACAGAATAACCCCTTCCGGTTGAAAAGGGATCCCTCGGCCCAGCAACAAACGACCGGTATCCAAAAGCTGGGGGCCGCCCTCCTGAGCAAGCTGAAACTCTGCCCAGCTAAAAACTCGCCGCGCCCGATCAACAGGGAGGCCGAAGCAGTAGGAGCCCAGTTGGAAAGTAATCAAGGTCTGCCGGTTTCTCAGTTGTTCTTGCCGAGCCAGACGACGCAGGCGCAGAGGGGAAAGCAGGGGCATGGACTACCTCGCCATCAAAACGCCGGTGGAAGGTGCCGAAGAGGCTGGTTGCAGCAGTTGCCGCAGCTTTTGGATCAGCTCCTGTTCCTGGAAGGGCTTGGAGAGGTAGGCGCTGGCTCCCAGCCGCTGGGCCAGTTGGCGGTGTTTCTCGCCACTGCGGGAGGTGAGCATGACCACGGGAAGCTGGTCATACAGGGGGTGGGCACGAATCTGGGCCAGCAAGCCAAAGCCATCCAGCCGCGGCATTTCAATGTCGGTAATCACCGCTCGGATGGGAATTCCTCTCTGCAAGTGCTCGAGGGCCTCTTGTCCGTCGCGAGCCTGTTCAACCCGGAACCCTGCTCTTTCTAGGGTCATGGCCAAGAAGCGGCGCACGTTGACCGAATCTTCCACCACCAGCAGGGTGGGCTGGGCGGCAAACCTGGGCTGGGGAAGGGGATCCCTTGCCGACTGACAGGGCTGATCCCGCTGGGCGAGCAGCCAGCTCAAGAGGGCAGGCGGATCCACGAAAAGAGCGATTCGCCCATCGGCCAAAACCGTACAGCCGGAGAATCCCGACGGCAGAGGCAGACCTCCCTCCACCGGGCGCAGAGTTACCTCTTGCTCCCGCCAAAAGCGATCCACCAACAGGCCATAGGGCCGGTTGTCTTCTACCACCAGCAGCACCACAGGTCGGTCGAGAAGGGGGGTCTCGTCAATTTCCCGGCGAGGCTGCCAGCGCGCGAAGCGAAACCAGTGGCCCACAGGAATTAAAGGGATCTGCTCCCCTTCCCAGAGAAAGGAATCGGCAGGCAACTGCGGGGGGATAAGCAATTCTTCCACTGCGTTGGCCGGAAAAGCCAACATCAACCCCTGGCATTCTGTCAGCAGCACGCGGGTGACGCTCAAAGAAACGGGCAGAGTGAGGGTAAACAGCGTGCCCCGTCCCGGCCAAGATTCCACCTGCACCTGGCCGCCAATTCGTTGCAGGTTGGTGCGTACCACGTCTAGACCCACTCCCCGTCCAGATAGCTCGCTGACTCGCTCGGCGGTGCTGAAGCCCGGCTGGAAGATCAACTCCAGCAGCTCCTGGGAGCTGGCCTCAGCCAGGTCGGCAGCGGAAAACCCTATCTGCAAGGCGCGGGCCCGGATTTTATCCAGACAGATCCCTGCCCCATCGTCTCGCACCGTGATCAGAGTGCGGTTGCCCCGTTGGCTGGCGGCAATTTCGATGAGGCCCTTGGCCGGCTTGCCCTGGGCCAGGCGGGTGTCTGGAGCCTCGATGCCGTGGTCAAAGGCGTTGCGCACCAAGTGCAACAAGGGATCCGCCAAGGCCTCCAAAATCGAGCGCTCGATTAGGGTGGATCCCCCCAAGACCCGCAGCTCCACGGGCTTGCCATGGGCTAAGCTCAGCTCCCGCAGCGCTCTGGGGAAGCGATCCGTCAAATCCGATAGAGGCTGCATGCGCACCTGGTCGAGACGGGTTTGCATTTGCCTGGAGAGGCGGCTGAGCTGGCGGGCGCTGCCTTCGGTCTCCTGCAGGGTGGTGTCGATATCGTGGGTTACCTCATCAATTTGCACAACGGTTTCCATCACCTCTTGGGTCAGCAGGTGCATCTCTCCATAGCGATCCATCTCCAAGAGGTCAAAGGTATCGGCCAAGGTCAGGCCGGGATCCCCTTCTTTTTTCAAGAGCACAGAAGCAGGCACGGTGGCAGCGACGCGGTCGTAGCTGCTGCGCAGGCGGCTGTTGGTTTCTTCTAGAGTGCGAACCCGCCGTTTGAACAAGCTGACCAGCTCCCGCAGCCGTTGCAGGCGACTGTTTAAGCGGTTGCGCTCCCCTATGAGCTCTCCCAACAGCTCCCCCAACTGTTCCAGAGGGCGAGCCGGCACCCGTAGCATCTCGGCAGCGCTTTTGGCCCCGGCTGGAATCGAATCCGGCAGCTCGGTGGCTCCTGCCATTGCAGGGGGAGGGGCTTCTGGCGGGGGGGAAACTGGAGGCTCTGCCGGATCCCAGGAGCTGGGGAGAAGAGCGACCTGACCGACCAGCACCAGGGCCTGCGAGCGTCGCCAAGCTTGTAAAGCCGCCTGAGCAACGGGCAACACCTGCTCCTTGGCATTTGGCGGCAGCGTCTCCAGAGCTTGGACTACTGAGCCGCACAGGGTGGCAAAGGCAGGCAGATCCAACATTTCCCCCAGCGCCCCCAGCTCTTGGGCAGCAATGAGAAACTCCTCCCGCAAACAGGGCTGCTCGGGGTGGGCCAGCACACCTTCCAACCGCTGCAGACAGGCCTCCACCTCGGTTGCAAACAGCAGCACCCGCATATCGCCCCCGGCCTCTGCTGCCAGGACTTGGACGTTGTCCTCAGGCTGCAACTCTCCCAACTGCTCTCGCAATTGATCGAAAAGAGGCTGCACCCGCTCTGCCAGCCAAGATTCGTCCAAAAGCCGCTGCTGGCGGTGCTGCTGGGCTATTTGGCGCATGCAATCCAACGCCGCCAAGAGGTTGCGCTCCACTGCGGGGTCGGCTTTTTGGGGATCCACCTGCAAGATCTTGAAACCATCTTCCAGGCGATGGGCTAAGTCGCTAAGCACCGGAAAGCCCATCATGGCCGCCCCGCCCTTGATGGAATGAGCAGCCCGCAGCAAGCGATCCAAACGGGGGCGATCCAAACTCTGGGATCCCAGGCCCAACACCCCTGCCTCCAGGGTGTCGAGGTAAGCCTGGGCTTCGTCCAAAAACTGCAGCCTAACCTGCCACTCGCGTGGGTCGAGGGAAGTGGGATTCGGCCCCATGCTAAACCGCCTCCCCCACCTTGAAGGTGGACACAGAAGTCTGCAACTGACGGGCAACCGCCACCGTAGCCTGGAGAGAGTTGGCCACCTGCTGCGAGGCTGCCGCCGTCTGGGCGGCAATGTTGGCGATTTGCTGCATCAACTGGCGCACCGTTTGAGATGCATCTGCCTGGGCATCGGTGGAGCGGGCAATGGCCTGAAAGAGCTGGTTCACCTGCCGCGAGACTTCCACAATTTGTCCCAGGCTCTGCTTGGCTGCTTCCACCAAGCGGGTTCCCTCCACCACCTGGCCGGTGCTGGTTTCCATCGCCTGTACCACCTCGCCGGTTTCCCGTTGGATCCCTTCCACAATGCGCTCGATCTCGCGGGTGGCTTCTGCCGACTGGGCCGCCAGTGCCCCGACTTCCTCGGCGACCACCGCAAAACCTCGCCCTTCTTCGCCGGCACGGGCTGCCTCGATACTGGCGTTCACCGCCAAGAGGTTGGTTTTCAGCGCAATCTGGTTGATCAAGGACACCACCTTGGAAATCTGCTGGGAAGATTCCCCCAGCCGCTTCACCTTCTTGGCCGTTTCGGCCACCGTTTCCCGCAGTTGCAGGATGTTTTGCACTGTGCGATCCATAGTCAAGCTGCTGTTGATGGCCGTGGCGGCGGCAGATTCGGCAACGGTGGCGGCCTGTTGGGCTTTATCGGCTACCTCCTCGATTGAGAGCGTCATTTGCTCGACAGAGCGCAAGGTCTCTTCGATTTGGGTGGCCTGTCGGAGAGCGGCTTCGGCCAACTCGCGAATGGCTGCCTCGTCACGACCAATGGATTGGTTGACTTGACCGGCGGCCTGCTGCACTTGAATCACGATGTCGCGCAAGCTCTCGATAATGACGTTGAAAAAGTCCGCCATGATGCCAACTTGTCCGGCTGTTAGCTGCGCCCGCACCGTGAGATCCCCCCGCGAGGCTTCTGTGACCTCGCTGATAAGCTGCAGCAGCTCTCTTTGCAGCGCTTCCGACCGCTCCCGTTCCTGGGCGGCCACGGCTTTTTGCTCCAGCGCCCCCAGGTTACCCAAAGCTTGACCCAGGCGGTTGGCCAGCTCTGCCAAGGTTTTCTGTTCTTCGTCAGACCAGCTCTGGCTTTGGGCGCGGCCTATTGCCAAAAAACCGTAAAGCTCATCGCCACGCACCACCGGCGCTATCATCTCGGCTTTCAGTTGGGCTGTGGCCAGCCTCTGCAGGTAGTCGGCGCCCAGATCTGGCCTAGGCACCGGGCCAAAAGCGTAAACTTGCCCGCCGTGGAGAGCCTGCTGGATCGGAGCCGGGATCCTGCGGAGGAGGGTGCCCAAGGTGTCGGGCAGGCGGCTGTCGTGAGATTCAGCGATAACCTGCGCCTCTTCGGGAGCGGTCAAGCGATAGAAGGCCACTCGTTCGGCACCGAAGCGCTGGCGCATCTCGCCCAACAAGTCAGTTAGGGGATCGATCAGCTCTTGCTCTTGGCGAATCCGGGCAATATCGGCAAACCGCTGGGCCAGTCGGGTGTCGGAAACCTGTCGCTCGTAGGTGGCGTTGCGTTCCCGCACAAAGTTGCGCACCAGGATCAAAATGATCCCCCAGCTCAGCAGCAGAATCGGGAAGCTGATGCCGGAAAAGATCAAAGCCTGCAGCAGATTTTGCTCGTAAAGCTGGACGCTGGCCTGAATGTTGCTGCGAATGGCCTCCAGGGTTTGGTTGATCCCTTCGGCGTAGATGCGCTTTTGCTCTTCGTACTCAGGGCTGTGCAGCAAGTTGAAAGCCCGTTCCTGCTCGCCGGCCCGAATCAGATCAAAAGCCTGCACTTCCCACTCCACCAGCTTGATGTTGGCTGCTGTGGTTTTGGCTGCATAGGCTTCGTAAGAGGCGGGATCCAATTGCTGAATCTCCGCCAGCACCTCATCCAACTGAGGGACATGGATGTTGTAGCGCTCTTCCCAGGACAGATCCCCGCTGGCAGCGGCCATGCGGGCAGACATGGTCAAGACTTCATCCAAATAGATCACCTGATCGCTCAGGTTTTGCAGGGTGAACTGCCGCGAGATCGCCGGCTTGAACTCGAAATAGGTGCGGGCTACGCTGCCGGCAGAGACGGCAAACAGCAGGGAGCTGATGCCCAGAGGAAAACTGATTGCCAGGGCCAGGCGGGATCCCGCGACTTTGCGTTGGGGCCGGGAAGATGGAGCAGGCCTGAGAAAGAGGGGACGGAAGGAAACCATAGAATTTTGCCTTTAAGTGAGGGTAAGTCGGGGAAAAGGTCGCCAAGATCAAGGGTTTGCCGAGGAATCAACTGAGTTGAGCTTTTGGACAATGGCAAGAGGGTCGAGCACCCAGAGAGGCTCATCCCCTTCCAACACCAGCCCTTTGCAAGAGTCGTAGAAGTTCTCCAGTCGAAAGTTGTTTTGTGCTGCCTGGGCTTTTGTTAAGGGTTGGATCTCCTCGGCGGGCACTCGAGCTACTCCTTTCACGTGTTGGGTTGCCAGGCCCAAGCCTGTTCGCACTGGCGATGCAGAGCCCCCAAATTCTGGGCGCATCACCACCAAGTGGTGTTCGGGCTGCCCAAAGTCCAAGGGCTCTAGGCCGAGAAATTGCGGCAGATCCAGTCCCCAGAGAATGCGATTGCGATAGTTGAACAAGCCCAGCACCCATGCGGGCTGGTTGGGGAGAGGGGTAAAGTGGTGCGGGCCAACAATTAGAGCTTCCTGGGCAAATGCCATGGGCAAAAGGGCCCGACAGTCTACCCCCAACTGTAGATGTAAGTACAGCTCGCCGGTACGGGTAGAAGTAGGGCTGTGTGGGGAGAAAGCTACCGCCATTGCCGTTCTCGCTCTGCCAATTCTAAGACATCTCCTAAGAACAATTCGTGATAATCACAGGGATCCTAACTGGAGGCGCAGCTCAGCAAGGACAGGAGTGGCAAAAATCATGAGCTCGGGCTGAGCACTACTGATTTCACGGCCCGCAAAATGTCTTCGCGGGTAAAAGGCTTGGTCAGATAAAGATCGATCCCTTGCTTCATGCCCCAGAGTTTGTCCAGCTCTTGATTTTTAGAAGTACAGGCCACAACGGGCAACTTTTGGGTTTCCGGGTTTTTCTTGATTTGGCGGCACAATTCCAGCCCGCTCATGCCTTCCATGACCAAGTCCGTCAGCACCACATCGGGTTTGTCGTTGCGGATCTGCTGCAATGCCTCTTGGGCGTTGGCCACCGCTACCACCTGATAGCCTTCTGAGCGGAGGTAATCGCTGATGAGCTGTCGCTCCGAGGCCACATCTTCCACCACAAGAACTTTCACCATGATCGACATCTCCTTATCTCTTTTTCGACGAACCTTTAGAGGGATCCCTAGCTGAGATAGCGAAACACCATCTGCAGCAATTCTTCCTGCCGAAAGGGCTTGGTCAGGTAATCGGTGGCACCGGCCAGGCGCGCCTTCACCCGATCGATCAGACCTTTGTGGCCTGTGACCATCACCACCGGCACATCCTTTAACACGGAGGATTTGCGGATGAGGCTGCACAATTGGTAGCCATCCACGTTGGGCATACCCACGTCCAGCAGGATCAAATCTGGCTTGAGGGTGGTCAGCTTCATCAGGGCTTTCAAAGAGTCGCTGATGGTGTGAATGACCAGGTTGTGCCCTTCCAACAACCGCTGCAACTCGCTGAGCATGGCTTCGCTGTCGTCAATACAGGCCACAATCCAGGTTTTCGAGGCTTGGGGAGATGGGCCTAGATCTGCAAGCCCGTTGGCCAGGTGAAGAGGGACGGTGGGAGTTTCTGAGGGCTGTGATTCTGTCTCAAGCTTGGCCGAGTAGGTTTTGGGCAGCCGATCAAAGGGGGGCTGGGGATCCCGCAGGACAAGGATACCGGCTTTGACCAGAGGATGTAGGCGGCGAGCGATCTGGAGGTCGTCTTGATCGAGAAGGGCGCTCAACTGGCGGAAGCTAAACCCCTTCAGTAACCGGCCTAGCCGTTCCTGTTGCTCGGCGGGAAGGCGTTCTGCCTGGGCCCGGCTGGCAAAGTAGGGCCGTTGGTAGGGGGAGGTGATCTCAGGCCCCAAAGATTGCCATGCCCGTAGCCGCTTTTGGATCAGGTCGAGCAGGGATCCCCCATCCCACTGGCCCAGGGTGGGCACGTTGTCCAGTGGGATGATCTCCTGCTGAAAGCCCCCTGGAACCAGCAACAGATTTTGCAGCACCTCCTCGCCGATCCAAGCATTCAACCTGCGCGCAGCTTCCCAAGGCAGCAGTTGCTCCGTTACCATCCAACTCAGCCCCAGAAGGTCTGCAGGTAGAGGCCCAGTCTCCTGAGCCAATAGCGCCTCCACCTGCCGATGGATGCGTAGGCAATTTTGGCGAGTCAGAGAAAAGACTTGATGGCTGAGCCGACGCAGGTGGCGATCCAAGCGCTCCAAGGGCTCCAAGCTGTGGTGAGCAAACCCCAGGCGACCTTGGTGAAACACCAATGACCAAGTGCCCAGCCCCTCCCCTTTGTCCAAGGCACTGAAATACCGAACAACTCCTGTGAAGCTGACCTCTGCGTTCAGCAGATGGGCCGAGACTTCTGTACAGACGGGGGGACGGTTCATGGGTCGAGAGGACGTGCTCGGACAATTTCCTGCGCTGAGGTTGATGACACGACTGAAGTCTTAGCTACCCCACAAGCCGGTGAAAAAATGCTTTCCAGAATACAGTTCAAGCCCAGCCCTGACCCAGACGAGATCTTTAGATGAGCCAAGCCCAACAAGACGGCCAAGGCTGCACGAACTCAAAGGCAGTTTCAGCGTTCAATCCGTATTCAGAAAAACTCTCCTCCTGGGGAGATCGATGACTATTGCTCATCAGCCAATCTCTAAAGGTGAAGGCTATCCCTCAGATTGTCTGCTGGCTTTCTTACTCGGGAACTTCCCACGGAAAGCCTGCAGGACAAGATAATAAAGGTAACCCCGATAAACCTCTTCCGTAAAAATACGGAACTTAGGTCTTCTCCAATTTCCAAAGCTGCTCCAGGTGGGCTTGGCAGCGGCGCAGCAGTTGCCGACTTTCTTCAAAGCTGATCTGCTCCAAGGCTTCGGGGTAGGAGCACCAGCGGTAGGCGGCCACCTCCTCCGGTTGCACCTGCAGGGCCGGAGGAGGAAATTGGGGCGGCAGCAAGGCCACGTAGTAGGTAACGGTTTTGGCCACTCGGTTCCCCTCGGGATCCGTAAAGGTGTAGGCTTCCTGCAGCGTCAAAGGGTCAGACTGGCCGGGCAGGGTCAGAAGCTGGTAGTCGGTCAAGCCGGTTTCCTCTCGCAATTCTCGCTGCGCCGCCTCCAGGTCGCTTTCGGAGCTATCCTTGTGCCCTTTTGGGAAAGCCCAATGCCCCTTCTGGTGCTGGATGAGCAGATACAAATGCGAAGAGCCGGGTCCGGGAGCTTCCTGGGCGGGTGGGTGGGGCAGGATGGGGATCACCCCATAGGCAGCATCTATCAGCATTGGGGAGCTAATCTCCAAAGAGTTTGATGGCTGGCGGCTTAGGAGCGAAGACCTCGTTGGGATCCACCTGCGGGCGCTCTACCCCCTGCAGGGGCGAGAGGGGGCGACCGGTGTCGAATTGGAAGAGATAGATGGGCAACTGGCCATTCCCCAGAGGCAAAAGAGCTAAAGTATCGATTTGGGTCAGGGCGTTGCGGCTGGTGGGTCGGGTTAGGTTGAAAGCAACGATTCGGTCTTCCAAGGAATTGTCCGGGCTGGAGCGCCGGCCCAGGCCAATGCTGAACTGCTGGTTGCCCTGCTCATCCACTCCCAAGGCCCGCACATCTCCCAACTCCGCTTGAGGAGCGCTCCCCGGCAGGCCGGCTACCACCGGCGGCGCATCCACCGGCGGCTGCGAAGGCAAAAAGCGCAACTGCGTCCCTTCTGGCAAAATGCGGTAGTCCTGGTAGTCATGCTGGATGGACAGGGATCCCCTGAACACGCGGCGGTTCAGGCCCTCCAGGGTCCAAAAGCCATAGCCCAAATTGATGCGGGTGCTCTCCGGCAGCCAGTAGCGCTCCCCTCCCTCGGGAGCTGGCACCGCCGTAAACCCCATCAGGACATAGGCCTGCCCCCACACCCCCGACAAAAACAGCAACACCTGCCGCGGCAGCCCCGACTGCGGATCCAGCCACAGCTCCCGCAACTGGCCTTCCTGAATGGGCTCTAGGCGCAAGTGCTGGACAGGGGATCCAGCCAAATCCACCCGTTCTGAGGAGAGGACGCGGTAGCGGCTGGGATCCGCCTTCAAGTAAAAGCTCACCGAGGGCAAGAGGGCTTCCGGTCGGCTCACATACACCGAGTACAGCTGCAGCAGATCCGACTGGTTCACCACTTCCAATTGGCGCGAATCCAAGAGGCGGATGCGATCCCCTTCGGCTACCCAAGCCTGCCAACTGCCGTCGCGGCGGTAGAGCACATCCAACGTGGCTGTGAAGGTTTGGGATCCCTCCACCCGCACCTGCTGGCGATATTGCAAGTTGGGCAAAGGGGGCAATTGCTCTAGAGCGGCGTTGTAGCGCTCCAGCCAAGCTTGGGGATCCTGCTTAGGGCTGGCAAGAGAAGAGGGAGCCGATTGGGCCACGGCTGGATCCCCTGACGGCAGACCGACCAGTCCCGTTGCCAGGAACACCACCCCGCCGAGATAGCCCCAGCCTCGAAGGGATCCCTGCCGCTTCCTAAATTGGGAGGGCTCAGGGAACATCAGCTCACCTCGCAACACCGCTCTTGCTGCCCTTCTTGTCGCTGCTTGTGCCCGGATCAGAGCGCTTCCCACACCTGAGAGAAAGCGTTCGGAAGGGATCCCTACTCTCTGCCCGCCGATTGAGTACGCCTATTCAATGGAAATGGATTGGGGGCCGTCGGAGCGACCGGAAGGCGGGGGCTCCTCCACCCTCAGCCCCTGGGACTCCAGCCAACTGCGCAGCGGATCTTGCTTCACATCCAAACGCAGCAGGCCGCTGAGAAAACCGCCACAGAACGGAACAGGATTGCTCAGAAAGGTCTTCCAGACCTCATTCATCTCCATAGCCGCAACACCAACCACCCCCCCAATCCTAGCAAGGCCGGCAGGTGGGGATCCCCTCCCTTGGCTAGACGGCAATCAACTTCTCTCGGTTTATGTTCTGCAGCACACTAAAAATGCTGTTGCCAATGCGCTGGAACTCTTTACTGCTTTTGTCGGCAAAGTGCAATACCCAAGGAAGCCTACAGGCTTGAAAACCACTGGCGGGATGAAGCTGGGAGAGATGGTAAGTTTGTATAGCCAGAACTTCCAAAGGAGTGTTGCCGTGTTCATGGACAACTCGCAGCGGTCTTGCGCTGCCAATTGGCACCGAGGACTTCTTAATGGGCTGGCTTGTTACGAGCATAAATGACCTTCGTTCATGGTCAAAAATGACAGTGCCCATTGCAGCGTCTCTATAGCTTCCTTTTTCCTCTCTTCCCATTCTGACTGTGCCACTTTTGCGCACTCCAACAATATCCACAGCAATCTTTTCTTTTCTTAGTTCCTCAATTGTTTTATCAAATTCGCCTCTTTGAACTAAGCCATCCCTCATCAAAAGAACCTTTCTAGGGTATCGATGAAATTTGTTGTAGAATCTATTGACGAGCTTGGACACGGTTTGATAAATTGCCTCGCCGGAAAAAGTTTCTCCTCTTTGTATATCGGGCAACTCCCAGCCTAAGCTTTGACCATTGGCCAGTACCGCGAAGGCAGAGGTTCCGTAGTAAAGCTCTCGATTCGTCCCCACATCAAAACCAATGGTAAGCTCGGAGCACTCAGGATGATCGAGGGGTTCAAGCAACACGGGTTGCCACGCAGCTTTACACAGAAGTCCTAGTACGACATTTAGAGCTTTGTAGGGGTCAGCTCCAGGAATCATAAACTGAGTTGCTATTCCTGCTCGAAGTGCTTGCAAGCGGATCTTTTGCTTGTGCTCATTAGGCGACAAGGGCATGACAACCAGAACGGTTTTGATCCCTTTGTCGGCCCAGCTTTGCCAAAACCTCTGTTGAGCAAGGTCGCCTTCAGGCAAATCTTGACGGGTTGCGTAAAAGTCTATTTCAACTCTTGCTCCGCTCTTTTTAGCTACTTCAAGTAGGCACTTGCGAACCTCAGTAGGATACTCACGTTTATTATCGTCAAGATTTAGAAGTCCAAACTTTGTCTCGCCAACTCTTGCACATCCTTGGTACCTAACTCTCGCGGGGTTTTGGACTTGTCTATGACCAAACCCCAATAGCCTTGGACTTGGCATAATGTATCCTTCTGCTTTTAGGGGATCAGCCTGAAAGTCAGAAATATTGTAGACATTTTCTATAATAGTTTTTGCGGTCTCTTTAGACTCTTTCAATCTCTCTTCTAAACTTTTTCTGATGTGCTCGCTAACCAAGGAGCTAACTTTTTTGCCAGTCCATCTTTGATCTTCTATACTTGCTAGCATCTCCAAAGTTAAAACAGGCGACAGTCTCCGCGATAGATGAAGGATAGGCTCTGCCTTTTGTCTGAAATTGCGTTCTCTCGAGACCACTTGAACCACCAGAGAGCCATCAACTTCTTCTGGAGTTGCTCCGTACTTCTGTACATGATAATCCGCTAAGCTAGTGTTTAGCTCCGCTAACCATACTTCCCTTGGCGACTGATTGGAAATAATGCCTCGATACTCCCAAGTTGGGTATTTATTATTTTTTGTCCTGTATGTGTTTCGTACAATTTCAATTGAGACATCTGGGTAATTTTCCAGCCACTCATGCAGCGTCCATGGGCTGTAGAAATGGTATCGGATGTCGATCTCTAGATAGAGCTTCTTATCTTGTCTAATAACAACGTCTAGCTCTCTTCCTCTGTGAACCTCCCACCCATCTCCGCAAAGTGGTTTTACTCCTTCCGAGTCCTCAATCCGTTCTACTCCTTCCAGACCCGTAACCCACCAGATCAATCCTCCTCCTGTTGATCGCTCAATCTCTGTTCTTTTGTACTTAGATCTTAGACTCCAATCTAGTTTCTTGCGCTCGAAAGTTTCTAGAGCCTGTCTCTCTGTAGGGTCTGTACAATCTAGAGCCTTAGAACCAAGCTCTTCCAACTCCCATTCCTCTGTTTTGAGTTTACTGGCCGGAACTTTTTCTCGGGTTATGATGCGATTTCCCAGACGAACAGCCATTACACCTAGCTGATTACAAATCTTGGAGAGAGCCCTCTGCTCCTCTCCTAGATCTGGAAGAGGGTTTGGCCTGCAACTATACTCATAGAAGGTGAGCTCTTCTTGAGTTAGCTCCTTGACGAAGAAGCGATTAAGAGTAACCTCAACTTTCTTCTGGAGTAAATTCATTGGCAGACTCTAGTTTCAAGTTTCTCTCTAGGATCTCTAGGATAAGCTCTAATTCTCCTGCTCTTCACGAGGGATCTCCAAACAACCCTGGCGGAGCCAAATCTCTGCTGATCGCCTCCGCCTGAAACCGACCGCTCATGCCCACCACCTGCCACTCAGCACTGCGATCCCCCTGGCGGAAGCGCAGCCGTCGGGCTCGCAAGGGCACCACTTCTACGACTTCTACCGGAAAGTGTTGGTATTCGCCCAAGTACTCCCGGTAATCCGGAGGTAAGTTTGAATGACTGTGGATTTGAATCCAAAACACCCGTCCCGCTTCGTTGCCATAGGCGCGGATCTGCTCTTGACCTCGGTATTGCTCCACCCCCCGCAAGCGCTGTCGCCCCACCGGCATGGGCTGTGCCCATTCGGGCAAGGGATCCCCTAAGCTCACGGCCCACCCTGGCCCACCTAGCCCCAACCAACACAACAACAGCAGTCCCCAAACCCAAGGCCATCTGTGCAGCGTGCTGTTCCCGGTTTTCAAGGCTCGGCCGAACATGGCAAGTTCTTCTCCGCAAGTGATCCCAATGCTTTTGGATGTTGAAAACAACTTCGTCTCAACGTAGGCGAAAGCCGATCCGACCGCCTTCAATATCAAAGGCAACGTCGATATTGAAAAACAGCGGCATGCCCAACAGTTGCACCCCCTGGTTGCCGTTGACGAAAATCCGATCCCGGCTGGGCGTAATGGGAAAGCCAACCCGAATGCGGTAGTCAAAAGCCCCCTCCAGCACAGCTCGCCACTCTGCCCCAGGGGGTAAGGTCGAGGTGGAGAAGGGAGCTGCCCCCAACAGCCTGACATTGAGAAAAATGTCGGAAGAACCACTGTCAAAAACGGTGGGGCTGAGAGCATTTTGAATAGAAGTGTTGCTGATGCTGTAGGCCACTTGCAAAGCCTCATCCCGCCAGATGGGTGTGCCGTCGGGAAAGCTTCCCACCTGGGGAAACTGCCGGAAATTGAAGCCGACGGTGTTGGCAGCCGTTAGGCCAACCGTGAACAGGCCCTGGGTGGAGTTGAAGCCCCCCGTTTGAATAATGTACCCAGAGCGGAAATTGCCCGGAAGGCGGGTGAGCGGACTAAACAGCTCGCGGTCGGGGCTGCGCTCATCCAAGGACGTGCCTAGGATCCCGGCGAAGGGCCGCCCTTCTCCAAACAAGTTCTCTGAACAACTGGCCACCAGGGCGTCCACACAGGTGATCCGGTCGATCAACTGAATCGTTACCGGCTCCCGACTGGGGATCCCTCCTATGCTGAAGGGGGCGCGGGCCAACACCCCGATAAATTGCGTGCCATCTCCGAACGTCACAGTGGAAGGGATCCCCGTCCGTTCCAGGCCAAAGCGACCTGCTGCTGTCGCTATGATGCGCAAACCTGCCGAGCCGGTATCCAGTAACACCTCAGCTCCGCTCCCGGCCACCCCCACTGTCAGGCCCAGGAGCTTGAAGCGGCTGTTGCCCAGGGTACGCACTGGCATGGGAATCGACTCGGTTCCCGGTTGAGGTGGGAGAGGGATCAACGCAGGGGGGGAAGCCACAGATTCCCCCTGGCCAGAACAGCCGGCACCGAGCAGCAGCAAGGCCAAGATCCCAACTAGGGCGATTGCCATTCCCCAAGGGCTGTGCCAAGCCCGCCCAGACCGTGGCTCATTCTTTGGGCTTGACCTCACCTGCATTGAACACCCACACTAAGCCGATAAGGAGCGTATCCTGTCTGCAAGCGGCAAAGAACATTCCCATTGCCAGCATGCTCGAACCCGGAAGCATCGCGCGGCAATATTGGATCCCGGCCAAAGACAGTGTACACAAGGCCGACTGAGGGAGAGTGCGCAATACCGTCGTCAACTGTGGGGTTGCAGGGCTGGCTGGGCCGAAGCCTACAGCAGCAGCTCTGCCTGCCAATCGACCACTTTTTGGAAGCGAAAAGCGCCTGCCAGGGCTCCCCAAACCTGTCGGTGGGTGATGGGATCCATCCCTCGGTCATGGCTGCAAAACTCGCTCTCGCTCAGGTGCAAGGTGGTCTGCAAATAGGTGGCTTGGCCGTTGCGCACCACGCAACACCGGCACCCCGGCTCCGTCACGCCGACAAAGAGGGATCCCTGCCTCTTCACATGCACATCACACCCCTCTAGATAGGCCAGATCGGCAGCCTGCAGTTGACTCAGTTGGTCTGCCCTCTCCCGAGCACAGCCCCGCCACCGCTGCGGCTCCAGAGGGCGGTAGTTGCGAATCACGATCCCAGCGCTTGCCTGAGTCAATTCCACCACCGCCTGCCGATAGGGATCTTCCAAATGGCCGCTGTAGGCTTGCTCCACATAAAAGCCGATCCCGCCCAAAACGTGGGCCGGCAAGGGGCGGTAGGCCACCCGGATCTGGGCAAAAAACGGTGGATTTTCCCAGGCTTGCTCTTGGTTGCTGAAGTCTCCTGCAAGCCAACGCGCCATCTGCAGCAGCTCTGGGGAAGGAGTGCGATCCAACCCAATAGGCATAAGCGGGCATCCAGAACTTCTGTAAAAGGTGTGTACCGAAAATCTTAGGGAATCAAGTGTTAAATTATGTATCCTTTATGAGAATGTTCGCTCTGACACTGAAATGGCTCCCTTCCAAGCCGCAAAGCCGCGATTGAGGCTGACATCTTTCTTCACATTGTAAAGCTAGGTCAAGAAACGTTCTCTTTTGTAAAAAACTGCCGCTACGAAAGATAGGGAGCATTGGCCGGGATCCCAGATGGGAAACAGATTGAAAACCGATCTAAGCCTTTTTGCGCGAGGTAAAGCCGATTTACATTTTTTGATTTCATCGCTTCTTGCCTTCGCGGTAGAAAAAGACTGGAAACAAGGCGAGCCAACTTCTTCTCGTCTGCCAGTTGAGGTTGCCAGCAGCGGCTGAGGCTTCTTGTCCAAGTCCGATCCCTTGGATGAAGGCCTGGATCTGGGAGCGAGCTTCGCTTGCTCATCTTGGTTCTATCGGCTTTGATCCCGTCGGCGGTTCTGTGAGTTAAACAGCACCTCTCGGCACTGGGGATCCAAGCGGTGTTGCATTCCTGGCCGGCAGGTGCTCTCTTGTCCGCTGCAGGGAATGTGGATTCATAACCTCTTTTACTTTCGCTAGGGAGATTCAAAACCATGAACGATGTATTTGGCAAAGTTGTTGCCCAAGCTGACTCCAAAGGCGCTTTTTTGGGAGAGAACGAGTTTGCCGCTCTCCAGCAGGTAATTGCTGAGGGGAACAAGCGTTTGGATGCTGTGAACCGCCTCACCAGCAATGCCTCCAAGATCGTGACCGATGCCATCCGTCAGTTGTTTGCCGAGGAGCCCAATTTGAACGCTCCCGGTGGCCCTGCCTACCCCAGTCGTAACGTAGCCGCCTGTATGCGGGACATGGACATTATTCTCCGCTACATCACCTACGCCGTGGCAGCCGGAGATGCCAGTGTGCTGAACGAGCGCTGCTTGAACGGCCTGCGGGAAACCTATCAAGCCTTGGGCACCCCCGGTAGCTCGGTGGCCAACGGCATCCAAAAGATGAAAAAGGCTGCGGTGGCGGTGGTAAACGACCCCAACGGCATCACCCGGGGGGACTGCAGCGCTCTGATTGCCGAAATCGAATCCTACTTCGATCGCGCTGCTGCCGCTGTGGTTTGATCCCTTGTGGACTGAAGTTTCTGTTGTGTCCGGATCCAGTTGTGAAGACCTCTCTGGGATCTAAGACAACTCGGGTTGGCAGGGGATCCCTAGAAAAGCAACTTTTTTTGCAGCGATTTTGCAGTTGAGACTTTGAATCTTTTGCTTTGTTCTTTGCATTGAGCTTGAGTTAAGTAAAGGAGCGTTTTGAATCATGCAAACCCCAATTGTTGACGCCATCGCCACTGCCGACAGCCAAGGGCGCTACCTGAGCAACAGCGAATTGCAGGCCATCAATGGCCGTTTTCAGCGGGCTGCCGCCAGTATGGAAGCCGCTCGAGTTCTGAGCAGCCGTGCCGACGAGCTGGTGCGCGGTGCCACCGAAGCCGTTTACGCCAAGTTCCCCTACACCACCCAACCCGGTGGGCAGTGCCACACCCAAGCTGGCAAGGACAAGTGCGCCCGTGACGTGCGCCACTACCTGCGCTACATCACCTACTGCTTGGTAGCCGGTGGCACCGGTCCTCTGGACGAGTATCAGTTGGCCGGGATCCGCGAGATCAACGCCGCTTTTGAACTCTCCCCCAGTTGGTTCATCGAAGCCCTGCGCTACATCAAAGCCAACCACGGCCTGACCGGGCAAGCGGCCACCGAAGCCAACACCTACATCGACTACGCCATCAACGCGCTCAGCTAAACCCTTGGCTTGGGATCCCTCTAAAAGGGCGACGCCGGCTAGCCAGTTGGCTCATCCCATAAACCAGGGGGGATGGCGAGGGAAGGTTGTTGAGGGCAACGGTGGTGAGCCTGCTACGTTGCGGAGAGATACGTTTGACCACGTGGGTTTGCGGATCAGTCTCCCCAATTAGGAAGGCGCCACTGTTGCTCTTCTGCAGCTTGGGGCTGCCGATTTTTGATTTCTAATTTTAGTTTTCGATTTCTACAGTCGTTTCAGGCTAGGGTGAGACGCCTGGGCTATTGATCGCGCCAGCGGGACGGAGTCCTTGAAAAGCCTTTTGGCCCCCTGCATTATTGCTCCGCAACGCCGACGCGACGACGCAACCAACACTTTAGGTGTGGGTGCAATGTCCTAGCTTGAATCGAAATGACCCTAAACGCAAGCTTGTTCTCAATCTGTGTCCATTCAGTTCAATCGGGGGAATTAGCATGAGTGCAATTACAGCGGCAAGCCGGATGGGGATCCGGGGCATTACGGAGACCACCCCACTGGAGTTGCGCCCCAACGCCAGCCAGGATCAGCTCAATGCGGTGCTGCGGGCCATCTACCGTCAGGTGCTGGGCAACGACCATTTGTTTGGGGCCGATAGGAAGGAGCTAGCCAGTGCGGAATCGCTGCTGCGCCAGGGCAGCCTGACGGTGCGGGAGTTTGTGCGATTGATCGCCAAGTCCGAAGCCTACAAAAAGCGGTTTTTCTACCCCAACTCGCAAACCCGGGCCATCGAGCTCAATTTCAAGCATCTGCTGGGACGCGCTCCCACCAGCCCCAAAGACATCGCCCGCCATTTGGACATCTACCAATCTGGCGGCCACAGCGCGGAGATCGATTCCTACATCGACAGCCCAGAATACCTAGAAGCTTTTGGAGACAACATCGTCCCCTACCCGCGTGGGTTTGAATACCGCAAGGCTCATTCCACCCGCGACTTTACCAATCTCTTCGCTCTCTACGGGGGCTACGCCAACAACGATCGCTCCCAAGGGCCCAGACCCCGTCTGATGATGCCTTTGGCCACCGGGTTTACCCCGGCCATTCGCCGCATTGGGGTGCGGGGCCTGCTGCCGCCCAGCCCCATTTCCAAACACCTGGGGCCGCCAACGGGCCAGTCGGATCGCATGTTCTGTGTGGAAGTGACCCGACTGCTGAATCCGCCTTCGGCGCTGGCCACTTCCAGCCGAGTGCGCAAATCCAACCAGCAGATTTTCGTCTCTGCCGATCAACTGTCGGCGACAATGCAGCGGTTGCTCAAATCGGGCGCCAAGATCGTCAGTGTCCGCAGCGCTTAATCCCTTCTCGGTGTCCTCTCCGTTGTTGATTCCATGACCACTGCTGTTCCTCTGGATCCCAATCCGTCGGTGGATCTCACCCCGGCTGGACAAATCGCCAAGCTGCGCCACGGGGATCCAGGGGAACGCTACTATGCGGCTTGGTGGCTGGGGCGCATGCGCATTGCCGAAGGGATCCCGGCCCTGATCGAGGCCCTGGCCGATGAAACGGATCGCACCGCTCAAGGGGGATATCCGCTGCGGCGCAACGCTGCTCGTGCTTTGGGTAAACTGGGATCCCTCGCCGGGATCCCTCCCCTGAAGGCGGCTTTGTCTTGCTCCGATGGCCAAGTGGTGGCAGCGGCTGCCCAGGCGCTGGTTGAGATTGCCCTTGCCAACAACCTCAACAGGGATCCCGACGAAGTGGAAAAGCTGGGATCCGCTTTGCTGGAAGGGCTGCGCCGTGTGGAGCGAGGACTGCAAACAGAAGCCCAAGCCGCCCTAGAGGCCATTGTCGAGGCTCTTGGACAACTGCAGGTGGCTGCTGCCCTGGAGCCAATTCGTCCTTACCTAGAGCACACTTCCATCCGTTTGCAATGTGCGGCGGCACGGGCCTGCTATCGTCTCACCGGGGATCCGGCCTTTGCCCAGCCTCTGCTGTCGGTGTTGAATCACCACAACATCCATCTGCGGCGGGCTGCCCTTTTGGATTTGGGGGCCAGTGGCTATTTGCCGGCAGCACAAGCCATTGCGGTGGCGGCGGTGGAGGTCAACCTGAAGCTCCTCGCCCTCAAACAGTTGGTGGAGATCAACCTGGAACAACATCAAAGGATCCCCGGCACTGAGCTGCAGCAGGTGCTGCGGCTGATCGACGAGCTGCTGTGAGCGGTGGTGCTTCTGGGCCCTTGCTGTTCACATTAGCGGGACGGAGTCCTTTGCAACTGACCTATCAAGGCATTGCCCATGAGTTTGTGCATCCCTCTGCAGCGATTCAAAGCCGTCAGAATCTGTCCGCTCGGCACCACGGTTGGGCTCCGTGGCTGTAGCACTGCCTCAGCTAGAAATCGCAGGAGCCCCGCACTGTACCCGTAGGGTCAGTGCCGGGAGGAATGCGCTTTGATGAAGTACAATGAACTTATGAGCCAAGTCCTGACCATATCCTGCAAGCTCAAGGTGTCCCCGTCGCAAGCCGCCAAATTGGACGCGACTTTGGAGGCTTTTGGCCAAGCCTTGAATTGGGTCAACCAGAACACGCCGGAGAAGATCGTCAACGCGGTCAAGCTGCAATCCCTTTGCTACTACGAGATTCGAGCCCGGTTTGGCTTGTCCAGTAACTTGGCAAGGACTACGTCCCGCTTACGCGACCAACAGGTGTGCAGACGGGTAGCGGGTTCCCGCAAAGTGGCTAAGCAGAAAAAGCGTCCCGTCAAGGAGTTTAAGAGCGGCTTTGTTACCTACGACGCTCGCATCTTTTCGTTCCGTCAAAAAGACTGGACGGTGTCGCTGACCACGGTTGAAGGGAGAGAACGCTTTGAGCTAGCCATTGGTAACTACCAGAGGGGAATGCTGGCTGGCTCTAACCCCAAATCGGCCACCCTAGTCCAGCGGAAGGATGGCTCCTACTACATCCAGATTTGCGTAGAGAAAAAGCCACCCAAGCAACAAGATACCGACAAGGTGATCGGGGTGGACTTTGGAAGGACAGATATTGCCCATACGTCAGACGGGGACAACTGGAATGGACAGCAGTTGAACAGAGTCCGAGACCACTACTCCCGGTTGAGGGCGGTACTCCAACGCAAAGCCAGTAAGGGCACCCGCAGTTCGCGGCGCAGATGCAGAGAACTGTTGCAACGGCTGTCTGGCAAGGAGAGACGCTTTCAGTCGCGTCAGCGTTGCGTAGCAAAAACGTGGGTCAATCATCGCATCTCCAAAGCTATTGTCTCTAGGGCAAAAGCTACCAACAGCGCTATTGCTCTGGAAGACCTGACAGGGATCCGGGAAAGGGTCAATCAACAGCCACGCAGCAAAGCCGAGCGGCGTAGGACCAACAGTTGGGCGTTCTACCAACTACGTCAGTTTCTGGAGTACAAGGCGAGGGTTGCAGGGGTTTCTCTGATTCTTGTTCCGCCCGCCTACACGTCGCAGACCTGTCACAAGTGTTTACACATCCATCCCGATCCTGCGCAATCCTACCGCAGTGGCAAGTCGTTCAAGTGTGGGCACTGTGGATGGGAAGGGGATGCGGATTTGAATGGTGCGAATGTGATTGCGCTCTTGGGGGCTGTCGTAAACCAGCCTAGAGGTTCGTGGTTGGCTTGCCAACTGCAGGGCTACCGAAAGCCCGCTCCGTACCGCTTTAGCGGTCGGAGTCGGGTAGTTTACTTTGTTGTTGAGGCAGTGGTTGGGGTGCAGGACACAAGGTAATGGAGGAGTCTGCCACTCAGGAAGAGATCCCTGGGGGATCTCCTTCAGCAGGGCCATCCCGTTCGTTGATGTCGGTGGCGGGCTTGGTGGCCGGGGCGACCTTGCTCAGTAAGGGCATAGGCTTTATTCGCCAAGCTTTGATTGCAGCAGTGTATGGCTCGGGGCCGGAGTACAGCGCCTTCGGGGTAGCCTACATCCTGCCCGGTTTTCTGTTGATTCTGCTGGGAGGGATCAACGGCCCTTTTCACAGCGCCATCGTCAGTGTCCTCAAAAAGCAGCGGGATCGGGACAGGGAGGATGCGGCTGCCTGGCTGGAATCCATTTCCACCTTGGTAGGCTGCCTGCTCCTGCTGGTCAGCTTGGGCCTTTGGTGGGGAGCGGACTGGGTGGTGCGCCTGAATGCGCCGGGAGCCAGCCCCGAAGTCCATGCTCTGGCCGCTGCGCAACTGCGGATCATGGCCCCTTTGGCCTTGCTCTCGGGGTGGATTGGCATCGGCTTTGGAGCGCTGAATGCTGCCGAACACTACGCCTTGCCTGCCCTTAGCCCGCTGATCTCCAGCTTGGCGGTGATCGGGATCCTGGTCACGCTGGGATGGACGGGGATCCCAACTTTGCTGGCCTGGGGCGTGCTCATCGGGGCCATTGCCCAATGGTTGGCCCAAGTTCCGCTCCAGGTGCGGTTAGGGCTGGGGCGACCGCGCCTGCGCTTTGAGTGGGGATCCCCGCAGGTACGGGCGGTGGGCTTGCTGATGTTGCCGGCGGTGATCTCCTCCGGGATGATCCACATCAATGTTTATGTGGATCTGTTTTTTGCCTCTTTCGTACCTGGGGATCGCACCATCGGCAACTTGGGATATGCCCAGCTTCTGGTACAAACGCCGCTGGGGATCCTCTCCAACATGGTGCTGGTGCCCTTGATGCCTCTCTATGCCCAGTTGGCAGGGGATGGATCCCGTTGGCCGGAGCTGCGCCAGCGTATCCGCCAAGGGCTGATGCTTACGGCAATTGTGACCCTGCCCCTGTCGATGCTGTTGGTGGCTTTGGCCGAGCCCATTGTCCAAGTGGCCTACCAGCGGGGGCGCTTTACGCCGGAGGTGACACAAGAGGTGGCAGCCCTACTCATGGCCTATGGTCTGGGGATGACCGGTTACCTGCTGCGGGATGTGCTGGTGCGGATCTTCTATGCCCTGGAGGATGGGGCTACGCCTCTGCGCATCAGCAGCATGGCCATTGGCCTGAATGCCCTTCTGGACTTCCTATTTTTGCAGGCTTTTGGAGCGCCGGGCATTGCCCTGGCCACCGCCGGCGTCAACCTGATAGCCGTGATCGGACTGGGGATCCGGCTGCACCGGCACCTGCCAGGGATCCCTTGGCAGGAGATGGGACAAGCCCTGCTGCCGTTGCTGGGGATCACCGTCTTGGCCGGGGGGCTCAGCCATTGGCTGTGGACCCAACTGCGCTCCTACGAGATTGTGGGGTCTCCCCTGCTCACCGCCGTCATTGGGGCCGGGCTGGCCGCGGGTTTAGGTCTAAGCTTGTTCGCCGCCGGAGCTCTCTACCTGCGGATCCCAGAAGTGGAGTGGGCAGCAGCCCAACTGCGGAAACGGGTAGGACGCCGGGGGAGCAAGTTGGCAAGCCGGAACTAGCTGATAGCTTCCAGGTAATCTCGCACGCGGTTGCGCCGCTTCGGCTGACGCAACTTCTGCAGAGCTTTGGCCTCAATTTGCCGCACCCGTTCCCGCGACAGATCCAAGGCGCGACCGATTTCCGCCAGCGAATAGGTGCGCCCATCCCCCAAGCCGAAACGCATGCGGATCACATCCCGCTCGCGGCTGGTGAGATCCGAGAGCAACTGCTGTAGATCGCGATGCAGGGCTTCCCGCATCATGGTCTCTTCTGGAGAAATGTCGTCAGTTTCCAGCAAATCCCCCAGTTCGGTGTCCTTGTCTTTGCCCACCTTGGTTTCCAGAGAAACCGAGCGGGGCACCCGTACCAACAGCTCGCGTACTTGAGGCGGCGTCATCTCCAACTCGGAGGCGATGTCTTCGATGGTGGGGGTGCGGCCCTTTTCCTGGGAGAGCTTGCGCTGCGCTTTTTTGATCTTGTTCAGCTTCTCGGTGATGTGAACGGGCAGGCGGATGGTGCGGCTTTGGGTGGCAATGGCGCGGGTAATGCCCTGCCGGATCCACCAGTAGGCGTAGGTGCTGAAGCGGTAGCCCTTTTTTGGGTCGAACTTTTCCACCGCCCGCTCTAGGCCCAGCGTACCCTCTTGGATCAGATCCAACAGCTCCAAGCCGCGGTTTTGGTACTTTTTCGCCACCGACACCACCAGGCGCAGGTTGGCCTTGATCATGTGTTCTTTGGCACGCTTGCCAATCCGCTGAATCTGCTGCAGCTTTTCAGGGGTCAGTTGCGCCCACTCGGGGTACTGGTTGGCCTTGGCCACCCATTCCGCAAGAGTGGGATCCCGTCCCAACTCTTTCTGCAAACGCAGACGCAAATCCAAGAGCTTCATGTAGTCTTGGACTTTTTGGGCCAGGGCCACCTCTTCATCGCGCCCCAAAAGAGGAACACGACCAATCTCCTGTAAATAGAGGCGCACCAGATCAGTGGAGCGGCGGGTTGGCTCCTCTTCCAGAAACTCGCCATCGGCCAGATCCACCTCTGCTTCTTCGGCAGCCTCGAGGAGATCGGCGGGGCCATCCAACAAAATGTCGTTGAGTTCAGGTTCGTAGTTAGACATGTAGGGTGTTGCTGATGTAGCGACAGAGGTAGCAGTTCAGTGGGCTGAGAGAGGAATGGTCAGTGATGTGGAGCAAGTTAAGCTTAAGTGTTCCCCAACGGTAACTTCGCGCCTGCTCAACGCCTTACAGCAGTCAGAGGAAATCATACATTGACCTCTTCCTCAACCCGACCTCCTGCCCATGCCCCATAGGGAAAGGCTGAAGTAGCAGCGTAGGGGTCACACGGTGGGTAGAGCGTGAGCCCCTTATCATAACTTAATTATAGTTGCATTTCTCAGCCCAGAGACATGAGAGCCAGCGTAGGATCCCCCCAGTTCAACCGTCACCGCCACTGCGAAAAAGCGTATTGCCCTCAGGGTGAACCCAGCAGCTCGTCCTTGGGGGAAGTAACCCATCCATCCTAGAGGGTCTAAACTTCAAAGGTAGCGTGTAAATTGCTTTGCCTATTCCAATCTATTCGATTCTATTCGATGAACTGTTCCCATTCACCTATCCCACCCAGCTGTGGGGGAGCCAGACTCCCCGAACAGGTCAACCCCCTTCCTCTGGGCGGACTGGGCTCTGCTCAGGCACTTGGGTTGGCCATAGCCCCGCTGACGGGGGAAAAGGTTTCAACCTTGGCGTTGACGACTCTATTGGCCATCGGTCTATTCTTTTTTCTGCGAGCTGCGGGCAAAGATCGCGTTGAGACTCGCGTCTATCTCAGCAGTCGCAGCCTGGAAGAAATGGGATCCGCTCTGCGAGAGCACTTGGAAAGGCGTGGCTATCGTCTCCAGTCCGCCGATGCCGAGGGGATCGCCACCTTTGCAGGGCAGGGTCAGGCTAGCGTGGGGCTGGCCCTTTTTTTGACGGGGCTGGCGGGGACGGGACTGGCCTGTTTGGCCTTGGTGCTGCAGACCCTTGAGCCGGGGTGGGGAGCTTGGCCCTGGATGGTGGTGCTGGCTTCTCCTTGGGCGGGTTGGTACTACCGGCAGCGCAACCAACGCCCGGAACAAATCCGCCTGAAACTGCAGGAAGCCGACGAGGACTCCGTCCCGCTCTCGTCCTGGGAACGAACGCCAACGGCTTCTGGATCCCACCTGTGGGTGGAGGGGCATCGGGATGAGCTGGATGGGCTGGCTGCAGCCCTGAGGTTGCAAGAACGGGATCCCGACAGGGGTAGGGGAGCCTAAGGCTAATCGGGAAAGAGAGGCGCTGGGATCAAAGACAGTTGATCCCCAACGGCAGGGTCGGGGCTGCGATTGGGAGCGGGCTCTTTTTTGCAGTTCTTCTGGGCAGGTTGGCTTTTCCCTTGGTTTCTCAAGCCCAGGCCGATGCGGCTGTGTTTTTCCACCAAGGCCAGCACCTGTTCGGCCCGCTGGATTACCGGCTGCGGCAGGCCAGCCATGCGTCCCACCTCGATGCCATAGGAGCGATCTGCCCCCCCCGGCTGTACCTGGTGCAAGAAGATGATGCGATCTTGCAATTCCTTGACCACCACCTGAAAGTTGGCCACGTTGGGCAGCAGGGTCTCCAGTTGGTTGAGCTCGTGGTAGTGGGTGGCAAAGACCGTACGGGCGCGCACCTGAGTGGCCAGGTATTCCGCCACCGCCCAGGCAATGGAAAGGCCATCGAAGGTAGCGGTGCCTCGGCCAATCTCGTCCAGCAGCACCAAGGAGCGCTCGCCGGCGTGGTTGAGGATGTTGGCGGTCTCGTTCATTTCCACCATGAAGGTGGACTGGCCGGTAGCCAGATCGTCCACAGCGCCAATGCGGGTAAATACGCGGTCGCAGAGGCCCAACTCTGCCCGCCGCGCGGGGACAAAGCTGCCCATCTGGGCCAGGATTTGGATGAGCCCAATTTGCCGCAGGTAAGTGGACTTGCCGGACATGTTGGGCCCGGTGAGGACGATCAAATCGGGGCCGTGGGGGGATCCCAGTTGCACCGAATTGGGCACGAAGAGGCCCTGAGGCAGGGATTTTTCCACCACCGGGTGGCGACCCTCCTCGATGATCAGCCGGCGGTCTGTTGTGAGGAGGGGACGGGTGTATCCCTGCTGCACTGCCACTTCCGCCAGGCCAAACAGAGCATCGACGGCAGCCAGGGTCTGGGCCACTTGGCGGATGGCTTCGGCCCGGGATCCTGCCTCTTGGCGCAACTGCACAAACAGCTCGTATTCCCGCTGGTTGATGTCGGTTTGGGCGGTGAGGATGCGGGCCTCTTTTTCTTTCAGCTCGGGGGTAATGAACCGCTCTTCGTTGGTCAGGGTTTGCTTGCGGATGTACTCTTTGGGGACTTGGTGGGCCTTGGCGCGGCTGATGCTGAGGTAGTAGCCGAAGGCCTTGTTGAAGCCCACCTTGAGAGTGGGGATCCCAGTGCGGTCGCGCTCGCTTTTTTCCAACTGGGCAACCCACTGGCGGTCTTGCTCCACCTGCTGCCGCAGCCTGTCCAGCTCGGGATCCACGCCGGGCCGGATCAGACCCCCTTCGGTAAGGATGGGCGGGGGCGAGGGCAAGAGGGTGTGCTCAATGCGGCGGCCCAGATCCACCAGGGCGGGATCCACCTGTTGCAGGCTTTGCAAGAGGGGAGTCTTGGCTTCCCCCACCAGCTCGGCCAACTGGGGCAGTTTGCCCAAGGAGGATCCCAAGGCCACCAGCTCGCGCGGGTTGGCGGTGCCCGATCCGACGCGGTTGGCCAGCCGCTCCAGGTCGTACAGAGAGTCCAGGAGGGATCCCAGGCGGGCCCGTAGGGAGGGGTTTTCCAAGAGCTCCTGGATGGTGTCTTGGCGAAGGCGAATTTGCTCCGAATCCCGCAAAGGCTGCAGCAACCAGCGCCGCAAAGTGCGCCCCCCCATGGCTGTACGGCTGTGATCCAGCACCCAGAGCAGGGATCCCACAAAAGCCCCCTCTCGGATGGTCTGGGTGAGCTCCAAGTTACGCCGGGTTTGGGCATCCAAGATGAGGTAGTCCGTGAGCTGGTAGGTGCGCGGGGGAGGCAGGAGCGGGTGGCCTCCCTGGGGAGAAGGCTGCAGCAGGGTCTTTGGTGCTACGCACCGCTGAGGCGAATGGGTTTCTTCTAAGTAGTGCAAAAGCCCTCCCGCTGCTCGCACCGCCAGAGGCAATCCCTCACAGCCCAATCCTTCCAGAGAGCGCAGGCCGTAGGTTTGCATGAGGTTCTCCCGCGCCACCGCCAGTTCAAAAGGTTCGGCTGGGCGCAGGGTATAGGCGTATTGGTTGGGGAGACCCAGGGGCTTCTGGGGATCCCCTGGACGGATGAGGCCTAGTCCCAGCCCCTCCTCGGTGGGCAGCAAAACCTCTGCCGGCTGCAGCCGGGCCAGTTCCTGCTCCAGTTGCTCTTGCCCCTCGCTCTGACACACCCAGAACTCGCCGGTGGAGATATCCGCATAGGCTAGGCCCCAGCGGCAGGGAGCCTGCTTCGATCCTTTGAGCCGCACGACGGCTGCCAGGTAGTTGTTTTGCCGCGCCTGCAGCAGCTCCTCTTCGAGGACGGTGCCAGGGGTGATCACCCGCGTCACTTCCCGCCGCACCAAGCCCTTGGCCTGATCTGCCGGCTCCATCTGGTCGCAGACGGCCAGGGCATAGCCTTTGGCCACCAACTGGGCAGCGTAGCGGTCGAAAGCATGGTAAGGGATCCCGCACATGGGCACCCGCCCTATGGCCCCTGCTTCCCGCCCGGTGAGCACCAGCTCCAGCTCCCGCGACACCCGCTGGGCGTCCTGGAAGAACATCTCGTAGAAATCCCCCAGGCGGTAGAGCAAGATGGCGTGGGGATACTGCCGCTTCAGCTCCACATAGTGCTGCATCATGGGGGTGAGCAGGGCGGGATCCACCTCTAAGGCATCCCAAGTAGGCTCGGCGGAAGAACTCATGGCATCAAAACGTGGGCAAGCAATGGGCTGAAGGTTCGGAGTCTAGCCAACTCGGGCCGACCAGCTTGGGCCATTCTAGATCCAGGTCTAGATGAAGTTTGAGACGTTTCCCCAGCCCTTCTCCCCTGATTCCCATTTCGCGGTTGGTTGCCATGACCTCGCTCAGGGTAGTTGGATCCCCCCTGAGGTAAGGCCGAGTGGCTGGGCAGAGGCGCTGCCCGGTCTTGTCCAAAAGCCCTGAAGCGCAAGAGGGAGAAATTTAGGCACAAGCTATTGAAACTGACTTGCAACATCCAAGAAGCCTTGCTATTCTAGCGACTACGTTTTGTTGAGTTTGACTTTCAATAAAGCTCGGGAGGGAGGCCTGGCCAACTTGGCTGAGTTTTCCATCCCGCCCTTGCGGGCGGAGGGGGTTTCTTGGCCTCAGAAGGCTCTCTTCCTGGGCAAAGCTCGAGAGGTTTTCCCGGTGCTGGTCGATCGCGAGTGTCCGTATACAGAGGTTGAGGGGGGCAGAGGCTGGGGGCAAAGAAAGCGGCTGCTCTCGCCAATCGGTTTGACCTGTTTGCTATTGAGTTTCATTTTCCTAGTACTTTTGGTCTCGATTGCTTTGGGATCCGTTCCCATGACTTTCCCAGAACTCTGGCAAGCCCTGTGGGGGCAGGGGGATCCCATTCGGCAGACGATTGTTTGGCAGTTGCGGCTGCCGCGGGCGCTCTTGGCCCAGTTGCTGGGGGCGGCTCTGGGGATGGCAGGGGCCCTGTTGCAGGGGATGCTGGGCAATGGGCTGGCGGATCCCTACCTGCTGGGCATTTCGGCGGGGGCGGGCCTGGCGGCGGTGGGGTTGCTCACCTTGGGAGAGTGGACGGCTTGGGTGCCCCTGGCCGCTTGGGTGGGCGGGGTGCTGACTACCGTGTTGGTGTACGGGTTGGCGCGTACTCCCTCGGGACTGGCGGTGGAGCGGCTGATCTTGGCGGGGGTGGCCGTCAGCGCCCTGTTTGGGGCCATTAGCTCCACCTTGTTGTTGATGGCAGATGACCGGGTGCAGGTGGCTCTCACCTGGTTGATCGGCAGCTTGAGCGGGCGGGGCTGGCCAGAGGTGCAGGTGGCCGGGGCGTATATCCTGGTCGGCTTGGGATTGGGATGGGGGCAGGCGCGGGCTTTAAACCTGCTGAGCTTGGGGGAAGAGATGGCGGTGAGCTTGGGGATCCCTCTGGCGCGGACGCGGGTGGTGATTGGTCTGGTGGCGGCTTGGCTGGCGGCAACCGCCGTCAGTGTGGGGGGGTTGATCGGCTTTGTCGGTTTGGTGGTGCCCCACATGGTGCGGCAGGGGGTGGGATCCGATTACCGCTGGCTGTTGCCCCTTTCTGCCTTGGCAGGGGCGACCCTGCTGAGCGGTGCCGACATCCTGAGCCGTTTGGGCCCGATAGAGCTGCCGGTGGGGATTGTCACCGCTGTGATGGGGGCTCCCTTTTTCGGCTGGCTGCTGCGGCAGCAGGGGGCAGGGCGATGAGAGAGCCCATCCTGCAGGTCGAGGACTTGAGCGGGGGCTACGGATCCCGGACGGTGGTGCGACAGGTGAGCTTCAGCGTGCAACAGGGGGAATGGCTGAGCATTGTCGGCCCCAATGGTTCCGGCAAATCGACGGTGCTGCGACTGTTGAGTCGGGTTCTGATTCCCCAAGCTGGGCGCGTGTACTTGGGCGGTCGGGATCTGCACGCTCAACTCACTCCAAAGCAGGTGGCCCGGCAGTTGGCTCTTTTGCCCCAGCAGCAGCGGCTCCCGGCAGGGCTAACGGTGCGGCAATTGGTGAGTCTGGGGCGTTCTCCCCACCAGCCCTGGTGGGCGTGGCAGTTGACGCCGGCGGATCGGCAGCGGGTGGAGTGGGCTCTGGAGCAAGCAGGACTGGGATCCCTGGCGCTGCGGCGGGTGGAAACCCTCTCGGGGGGAGAGCGGCAACGGGCTTTTCTGGCGCTGGCTTTGGTGCAGGAGCCGCAGGTGTTGCTGTTGGATGAGCCCACCACCTTTTTGGATCTGCGCCACCAACTGGAGCTGCTGGAGCTGTTGCAACGGCTGAAGCAGGAGCAGGGCCTGACGGTAGTTACGGTGCTGCACGACCTGAATTTGGCCATTCGCTACAGCGAGCAGATTGCCTTGCTGGGATCCGGCCAGATGCAGGCCCTGGGGTCTCCCTTGGCGGTGTTGACCCCCAGCCGGGTGCGACAGGTGTTTGGCCTGGAGGTGGAGTGGATCTCGACTCCGGTAGGGCCACAGCTTTGCCCCCTGCGCAGCACAGCTCCAGCGGCAGCAAGGCTCCTCTCCCTGCCGGTGTCAGGGTGCTGAGGGAGGGTTTGTCCGGTTTTGCAGTGAGTTTTTCCTGGGGTGGATTTGAGGAGTCTGAGAGGTTATGCGCATGAACGGTCGTTGGTGGCGGGTGGTGAGTTTGGGGTTGAGTTTGGGAGTGGGCTGGGGATCCCTGTCCCAGGCTCAGCCCAATGCCCGGATCCCTGATTCGACAACTCCGCCGCTGTTGGCCCAGGCCACCCCTGCACCGACCACCCTGCCAGAGCAGATTAGGGAGCTGAAGGCGCAAATCGAAGCTGCCCGCCAGCGGGGGGATCAGGCAGAGGTGGAGCGGCTACAGGCCGAGCTTCGGGCTCTCCAGCAGGAAGGCACGCCGATCTTTAACCTGCAACAGGTCACCGTAACCGGTACTCGCACCGAGCGCACCTTGGCCGACTCGCCCGCCAGCATTACCGTCATCGACCGGGAGCGGTTGCGGCGGGAGCTGGTTCAAAACATTCAGGATCTGGTGCGCTACGAGCCGGGGGTGAGCGTGCGGCGCAGCGTTCGCTACGGCCTGCAGGACTTCAACATCCGCGGCCTCGACGCCAACCGGGTGTTGATCCAGGTGGATGGGATCCGCCAGCCGGAGCGATTTTCCTTCGGCCCCTTCACCATTGGCCGGGATACCTTTGAGCTGGAGGCCTTGAAAACTGTAGAAATTATCCGCGGCCCCGCCTCCACCCTCTACGGCAGCGACGCGCTGGGGGGTGTGGTGACCTATACCACCCTGGATCCAGCCGATCTGCTGGGGGAACGGGACAGCCATGTGGGCCTGTCCAGCCAGTACGACAGCAAAAACCAAGGGTACGTCAACACCCTCAGCTTGGCGGGTCGGCAGGATAACTTAGAGGCCCTGCTCATCTACACTCGCCGCGACGCCAGAGAGCCGGATATCCAGGCGGATCCCAGTTTCAAGGATCGGCAGACGGTGGAGGGAGACAATGTTCTGGCCAAGCTGGTCTATCGCTTCAGTCCCTTTGACAGCCTCACCCTGACGGCGGAATACTTCCACAACCGCACCACCACCACCTTTTCGCCCCGCAACCTGGATCCCGGCATCCGCTTTTTCAGGGAGACCATTGAGACCGAGCGCAGCCGCCTCAGCTTGGAATATCGCTACGCCAACCCCGATACCCCCGCTTTTGAGCTGGCCACCGTCCAGATCTACTACCAGCCGGCCCGCACCCAGGAGCCCAGCGTGGAAGAACGCACCCTCACGGTACAAGGTCGGCCCGTGCCTGTGCGTCGGGATACCTTCAACGAGCTGGTCAGCAACATTCTGGGAGCCAGCGTACAGGCCCAGAGCCGCTTCCAAACCGGGGATCTCTCCCACCGCTTGGTGTATGGAATGGAGATCTCCACCACCCGCAACGAACGTCCCCGCAACCGCTTCCAAACCAACCTGCTGACCGGGGCAGTCACCCAAAACATCCCCCCGGACACTTTTCCCACCAAAGATTTTCCCGACTCCGATACCGTGCGCTTTGGGCTGTATTTGCAAGATGAGATCGACTTTGGGGGCGGCAACTTTACCCTCATCCCCGGCATCCGCTACGACACCTACCGCCTCACCCCCAGCCCTGACGAAGCCTTCTTGAAAAGTGGGGCAGAAGCCGCCAGCCTGTTTGCCGATGCCATTTCTCCCAAGGTGGGCCTGGTGTGGAGGATTAATCCCAACCTCACCTTTACGGCCCAGTACAACACCGGTTTTCGGGCCCCTCAGTACAACGAAATCAACAGCGGCTTCACCAACCTGGTCAGCCCCTTCTTCCGCTACCGCACCCTTTCCAATCCCAACTTGCGACCGGAAACTAGCCAAGGCTTTGAAGTGGGGTTGCGGGGGATCTACCCCCAGGCCAGCTTTAGCTTGGCCGCCTACTACAACACCTACAACGACTTTATCGAGGCTTTCCGGGAGGTGGGATCCGAGCCTTCACCCCCCGGCCCGCCAGGGAGCCCGCCACCTCCACCGGTGACTCTCTTTCAGAGCCAGAACGTCAGTCGGGCCCGCATCTATGGTGTAGAAGCCACCGGGCAGTACTTCTTCAGCCCCGATTTGACCGGCTGGAGCCTCAATGGCAGCTTTGCCTGGGCGGTGGGGGATAACCTCACCGAAAACAAACCCCTCCTTTCCATTGAGCCACTGACGGCAGTACTGGGACTGCACTACGACGATCCCAGCCAGATCTGGGGAGCCAGGTTGGTGGCCACGCTGGTGGCGGATCCCCGCGACCCGCAACGGGAGGTAGTGCAACCGAACCCCAACGCTCCACCTCAAATTCCGTTTGTGCCCAAGGGCTACACCGTGGTGGATCTGCTGGGCTACTACAACCTGGACGACAACTGGCAATTGAATTTCGGGGTGTTCAATCTCTTTGATGAAAAGTATTTTCTCTACTCCGAAACCCGCTCTCTCTTTGTCGGCCCTGAAGTGGAACGGCGGGCCCAGCCGGGACGGCATGCTGCGCTCAGTTTTTCCACCCGGTTTTAGGGGCCAAGACCTGAGGCCGTGTTTACTCTGGATCCTGCTCTAACCGATGCTTGCCGAGCCACCTGCCCGCACCCCCAAGGGATCCCTCTCTCTTCTTCGGAAGTCCTGTCCCCAGCTTTTGTGGCGACTGCAGGGGTGGTATTGGCAGCAGGCGGGCATGGCCTGGGAGGCGGGGCTGGCTTGGTTGGCGTTGTGGCTTTGGGCTGGCGCAAGAGAGAGCGGCTGGCTGGAGTGTGCCGAGGAGCTGCTGCAAGAGGCTTGGGTGGCCGGCTATAGCTGGGCTGCCCTCTGGACAGCTTGCCAGGAGGGGGAAGATCCGCCGGGGACCGTCCTCCACCTGCGAGCCAGGGATCCCCGACCGCTGCGCCGGGAGGGGTTGATTTCCCTCCTCTTGCACCTGATGGCGCTGCTGGGGCTGGCTTGGTGGGGATCCCGGCCTTTATCAGACGCAGAACTCCGGATCCCAGTCACGCTTTTGCTGGAGGATCCCGAGCCACAGTTGCTCGAACCGGATTCAGAATCCATAGAATCTCTCCCACCAGAGCCAACAGCAGAGCCGCCCGGCCCGGCCCCGGAATCGCCCCCTGCAGACGATCTATCCCCACCGGAGCCTGTGCCCCAAGAGATCGAGATGCCAGCCATCCCGGAGGCTGAATCTTTGCTGGCCCTGCAAACTCCGACCCCTACGCCTCCACCGACCCCTACACCCATTCCCACGGCAAAGCCAGAACCCACCCCTACTCCTCCACTGACCCCATTACCGACAGCCACCCCGCAACCCACTCCTCCGCCACAACAGCCCACCCCAACTCCGGCGGTTACCCCCACCTCTACAGCGACTCCACTCACCTCCGCCCCGGTTACCTCAAGCACCCCTCTGCCCCGCTTTACCCCCTTGATCCAAGGGATCCGTTCCAGCGTAAAGACTGCCGCCGCTCCGCCTTCCCCCGGCAGCGAGAGCAGATTGGGGCCAAGGGATCCTGAAACCGGGACACCTAGCAGGACAGGTGCAGCTCAACTCCATTCCTTTGCCCCGACACCTGGAACGGCGGCTCCCACCCCCAGCCCCTCCCCACCGGCAGTGGCTGCCAATCCTCAGCCGGACATCCTGGCCCGCCCGATCCCCGGTCGCAATCCTCCGCCCCCCTACCCTCCTCAAGCTCGCCGTCTCGGCCAACAGGGGCAGGTGCTGCTGCGGGCCAAGGTCAATGCCCAGGGGCAGGTGCAGCAGGTGGAGATCGCCTCTTCCAGTGGGTTTCCCGCCCTGGATAGGGCAGCGCAGGAGGCGGTGCAGCGGTGGGAATTCAGCCCGGCCTTGAGAAACAACGCCCCCATCGAGTCTTGGGTGGTGGTGCCCATCCAGTTCACCCTCAATTGATTGCTGTTTGGGAATTGTTTTGGAGATTGTCTATGCTGTCTCGTCTTTCTCGCCGTCAACTGTTCGCCTTTGGTCTGGCCAGCGTGGGGGCCTGGGGAATGGGGCGTTTGGCCCAAGCCCAAGGTCGGATCCCTCAGGAGCCACTCCTGTCAGCGAGACAGAGTCCTTTTCGTCGGGTAGCCAGCCTCACCACCTTGACTGCCGATATCCTCTATCGCTTGGCCCCCGATAGGTTGGTGGGGATCCCTGCCGGTCGTTTGTTGGAGGAGGATCCCCGCTTCCAAGGCTTGACCCGCCTGGGGCTGGGCAACCAACCCAACCTGGAGCAGCTTGTGGCCCTACAACCGGACTGGGTGGTGGGGGCCAGTGGCTTTCACGAGGCTCTGGCAGAACGGCTGCAGGAGCTGGGGATCCCCACCTACCTCACCCGCGTGGACAGTTGGGCTGCTTTGGAAGAGACGATTGCCACCCTGGCTGCTGCTTTGGGGGCGGATCCCGATCCCTTGCTGCGGCAGTATGGATCCCTTTTGCCCCAGGAACTGCCCCGCGTTCGACCCAAAACCTTGCTCTTGGTGGGCACCCAGCCGATTCTTTCTCCCAACCGGCAAAGCTGGGCCGGGGATCTGCTGGAACGCTTTGGCGCGGACAATCTCACCGCTACCTTGCAAAGCCAAGGGCCTTTTCGGGGCTACGTCACCCTTTCGGCAGAGCGCATCCTGGAAGCCAACCCAGAAGTTCTGCTGGTGGTCAACCCGGAGGCGGCGGATCCCTTGGCGTTTTTCCGTTCCCGCCCCTTTTGGAATCGGTTGCAAGCCGTCCAAACTGGGAAAGTTTATGGATTTGACTACTACGGCTTGGTCAATCCCGGTAGCTTGGAGAAAATTAGAGTTGCCTGCGAGCAGTTAGCCCGCATTTTTTGAACGGACTTGGAGTGTCTGATACATTTACGCTGAACACTGCTGAACATCACTGTTCAACTATGCAGCGATAGCATTCTGTTTGTTTCCAAACAGAATGGCGGTATCCCGCAAAGCTTTGAGTAGAATACCCAAAGCGCAGTTTCCGTGTCGTCTTACTACCAATTTTCTGCTTTGCTTTGGCTACCATGTTGGCAGACTCGAAAGTAAACAGAAAGATCAACTGGTAGTAATCCGTACTGAACATATTATACATTATTTTCAGTATAGTTGAGCTTATTATTGACTAGAGTCATGCTCTAGTCCAAGCTATAGCGGGTCAGGCGCTGCACTTGCTCGGGAGCAAGGCCAAGCTCTTGGGCAATCTGAGCCGACACCTGGTCTGGATCCAGTTGTGGAAATTCAAATTCCAGCTTGCGCAGGTGGGGATTGGTGGTAGTCACCTCCACCTTAGTGTAGCCACGGGAGCGGCGGATCTCCGCCTGAATGGAAAGAATATCCAGAGCCAAGGTGGCTTGTTGCTGGCTGCGAATCGCCAAAGGTTGCTCTAGCCGGCGAGGACGGCTCAGCGCTTGGCCCGTCACCCACTCTCCCCCCGCCACAAAAAGAAGCCCTGCCAAGGGCAGCACCAGCCAAAAATCAAACCCTAGATCTTGCCACCGATGGATTTTGGGCCACCCCACCGTTGTTCTCTCCCTTGCAGAGGGCTATTTCCGTGATCCATCCTAGCCTGGGCAGTGGGAACTGGCCGTCTTGGTCAACGGCGCACAGGACGATGCGAATTTTGCTGGTGGAGGACGACCCGGAACAGTTGGAGCTTTTACAGGCTGCCCTGTCCAAGTGCGGCCACGTGGTTGACTGTGCCAAGGAAGGGGAGATGGCTGCCTGGCTGATGGAGGAGAAAGCCTATGATCTCCTGATTTTGGATTGGATGCTGCCGGGGCCAAGCGGGATCCAGCTCTGTCGGCAATACCGCCAATCGGGGGGATGTGCGCCGGTGCTGATGTTAACTGCCAAAGACGCAACATCGGATGTGGTGCAGGGGTTGGATGCGGGGGCGGACGACTATTTGGTCAAGCCGGTGGATCTGGTGGAGCTGCTGGCACGGGTGCGGGCTTTGGGACGCCGTTCCCACCAATGGCAAGGAGACAGCCTCAGCCTGGGATCCCTGCACTTGCACTTGGCCAGCCTGACCCTAGAGCGGCAGGGGAGGCAGGTACAGCTTTCGGGCAAGGAGTTTCAATTGATGGAATACCTGATGCGCCATCCCAACCAGGTGCTCAGTCGGGGCCAGATCGAGCAGGCGGTGTGGGAATGGGGCTGTGAGCCGGAGAGCAATGCCGTGGCTGCGTTGGTGCGGCGGTTGCGGCTACGGTTAAAAGAGGTGGAGGCCCAAGATTGGCTGGAATCGGTGTATGGCCAGGGGTACCGGCTGCGCATAGCCTCTCCAGAAGAGAACCCATGAAAGCAGTTTCTAGGGGGTGGCGATGGAGGTGAAAAGAGCTGAACACAAGCATTCTCTCCCATGGCTGGGCTGGAACTGGGTTTCCCTGGCACACCCCCTTCAGCCGCACCTGGGGCAGAAGGCTGCGACAAGAGGGACGGGATCCCTGGTGTTTCACCACAGCCGCCGTCGCTTGGCCCGCAGCTTTGCCGGGGTCATGGGGGGGATCCTGCTGGTGTTTGCCGCCGTCTTCTACCGCTTGGAAGTGGAGAACCAGTTGCAGGCTTTTGACGAGGAGCTGCAGGTTCAGGCCGGGATCATGGCGGCAGCCATTAAGTACGAGCTGCGCCAGGGGCAGTGGCGGTTGGTGTTGAACGAGGTGCCCTTTTTGGGGGGGAAAACCCAACCCCTCGACCATCACTTGGCCTATGTGCGCTGGTTCGATCCTGCTCCCGGCACCGGAAGGGAAAGCTTGGGATCCCTGCGCCAGTACACGGGATCCCGGCCTCCTCTGGAGCTGTTTGACTTGGATGGCCCGCCTCACCATCTCCAACTGGGTTTCCAAACGGTGGAAGGAGAGAGCGGCTTACTGTTGCGCCAGCTCACGCTGCCGGTGCAGCAGGAGGAAAAGCTACTGGGCTACTTGCAACTGGCGGTGCCCCTGGAACCGCTGCAACTTACCCTGGGTCGCTTGCGCTGGGGGTTGGGGATCGGGATCCCGCTGACGCTGGCGTTGATCGGCGGGGCCGGCTGGATCTTGGGGGGGCTGGCGATGCAGCCGATTCGTCGCTCCTACGAGCAGTTGCAACGCTTCACTGCCGATGCTTCCCACGAGTTGCGCGCCCCCCTGGCCGCCCTGATGAGCAATGCTCAAATGGCTCTGCTGGCCCCGGAACAAGCTCAACCTCGCCTGGAAAAGGTGGTGAGCGGTGCCCGCCGCCTCAGCGTGCTGATCGATACCTTGCTGCAGTTGGCCCGCCAGCAGGGATCCCTGCCCCTGGAGGATCTGCCGCTTCTGAATTTGCGAGCGCTGTTGCAGGAGCTGAGCGAGCAATACCGCCCCCAAGCTGAGGCCCTTGGCCTTCACTGGCAATGCCACCTGCCTGAGACGGATCTTTCTGGGGGTTGGCTTGTGCGGGGGAACGCTGCCCTGCTGCGGCAGGCCATCGAGAACCTACTGCGCAATGCCCTGCAGTACACCCCTGCAGGCGGCACAGTGCAGGTGAGCCTGGAAAGCCAGCGCCAGCGCGCTTACCTCCACGTCAAGGATACAGGCATTGGCATTCCCCCCGAGCATCTGCCCCATCTGTTTGAGCGGTTTTACCGGGTGGATGAAACCCGTGCTCGCCATACGGGTGGGTTCGGTCTGGGCCTGGCCTTGTCCCAGCAGATCGTCACCGCCCATCGGGGATCCCTGCGAGTGGCCAGCCAAGTGGGAGAGGGATCGATATTTACGGTAGAGCTGCCCTTGTCATCTTCAACGTCATTTTTCTCCGCCATTCTCAAGATGAGCCGCGATAACCCAAACCGGCTTGTCCTGTCGATTGGAGTCTATGACCAATGACGATTCGTTCCTCTTTTGCTCGCGCTCTGGGTTGTTCTCTGCTGATTTTGGCTCTGCTCACCCCCCTGGTGCTGGGATCCCCGGCGCAAGCCCAGCGGGGCAGACGCTCTGCTCCTGAAGCCACAGCTCCCCTTCAGGTACAGCCAACTTGGCAGCGCCCGCGGGATCTTGAGCGAGCCAGCCGCGATCTGGCTAAGGCGCAGCGACACCTGGCCGAAGCCAGCTTCCTCTCTCAGCGGGGGTCTTCCCCAGAGGCTGCCCGCCTTTTGGAACACGGCCAGGAGAGTTTCACCAACGCCCAAGCCTCACTTGAGGCGGGGAACTTCTTCGCCGCCCGCGAGCAGGCCAAAGCAGCGGAAAACTTAGCCAAAGCAGCCAAAGTTCTCTATGAGGCGGAGCTGGGTTTTATGGGCCGCCCTGGCCGTTCCTTCTTCGAGGCCCCTTTCCGGGCTCAGGAGTACCTCAGCCGGCTGCAAGCGGAGATGGCCTTCGCCAACATCAACTCCGGCAGCGTCTCTGACCTGCAGAATCAAGTGCAGAACCTGTTGAGCAACGTGAATACGGATCCCAGCAGCTACACCTTCGCCGACTACAGCCGTAGCAAAGCTGCCCGCTACTCCGCCCGCGCTGCCCTACACCTGTTGGCGGCTGAGCGCCTCGGGGGGATGACTACCCTGACCAGGCGCTGATCTGGCCTACCCGGAACTGGGGATAGAAGGGATCCCTGCTGGCTGAGTCTTCGGGGTTAACCCCTCTACCTTCTCTTGCCCCTGCTGCAGTTGGGTCAAAGTGAAAGCCCCCAAAGCGGGGGCTGTTCTTGGTTAGATATTGATCGCGTCTTTACATCTGCCCTTAGTGTACCTGCGTTCTCTGCACCTGCGCCACTTTCGCAACTACCGGGATCAAGAGATCACCTTTGACGCGCCCAAAACCATCCTGGTGGGGGAGAACGCCCAGGGCAAGACCAACCTGCTGGAAGCGGTGGAGCTGTTGGCCACCTTGCGCTCGCGGCGGGCCAGCCGGGATCGGGAGCTGGTATACCAAGAGGAGCGACAAGCCCAGATTGCCGCCACGGTTGAACGGCTGGGGGTGGCCCACGAGCTGGTGATGGAGCTGCGCAGCAGCGGCAGGCGATCCCTGAAGGTGGACGGGCAGGTGCTGCGCCGCCAGGCGGACTTTTTGGGACAGGTGAATGCCGTGGTGTTCTCCAGCCTGGATCTGGAGCTGGTGCGAGGGGGGCCAGAGGCGCGGCGCAATTGGTTGGATGGGGTGTTGCTGCAGCTGGAGCCAGCTTACCTCGGCCTGGTGGAGCAGTATCGCCAGATCCTCAGGCAGCGCAACGCCCTGCTGAAGCAGGATCCCGCGGCTGCCGGCGACAAGTTCTCGCAGATGGACTTCTGGGATGCCCAACTGGCCACCACCGGTAGCCGGATCATGCGCCGTCGTGCCCGGCTGCTGCAACGGCTGGAGCCTTTGGCTGCTCACTGGCACCGGGTCATTAGCGGTGGACGGGAAACCCTGACCCTTACCTATCGACCCCAAGTGCCCCTGCCGGATCCCCAGGCCAGCCCCGAAGTGATCCAAGCCCAGTTTTTGGCCGAGATCCGCGCCAAAGCCGCCGCCGAACACTCCCTGGGCAGCTCTCTGGTGGGCCCCCATCGGGATGAAGTGGAGCTGTGCATTAACGGAGTTGCCGCCCGCGCCTATGGATCCCAAGGCCAGCAGCGCACTCTGGTTTTGGCTCTGAAATTGGCGGAGCTGGAGCTGATCGAGCAGGTGGTCAGGGATCCGCCCTTGCTGCTGTTGGACGATGTGCTGGCCGAGCTGGATCTGCACCGGCAAAACCAACTCTTGGAAGCCATTCAGGAGCGCGTGCAAACCTTGGTTACCACCACCCACCTGGGATCCTTTGACGCCGGCTGGCTCAAAGCCGCCCAAATCCTTCAGGTGCAAGGGGGGCAGCTTTTTCCCAGCAAAACAGGGGATGGGATCCCGTAGGACAGACCGGAGCTCTGGCAGTGAGGGAAACCCTATCTGGGAGGGGGGCTAGGGGTGGTCGCGTCAGCGGCGCCGAGCGCTTGGGCTTTACAGCCGAGCGCGATCCAGGCTGCGGTATTGAATCGCTTCGGCAATGTGGGTGGGGGCAATGGCCTCCGCGCCCTCGAGATCGGCGATGGTGCGGGCCACCTTGAGGATGCGGTCGCTCCCCCGCGCAGACAGGGCCAACTTTTGGATGGCGCTTTCCAAGAGCTTGCGACAGGGATCCGAAAGGGAGCACCACTGCCGCAGGTGGCGGGATTGCATCTGGGCGTTGCAGTGGATCCCAGGCTCGTTTTGAAAGCGCTGCCGCTGCCGTTGTCGTGCCCGCTCCACCCGCCGCTGCACCGCTTGGGAAGATTCGCCGCCCTGGGCGCGGACAATTTCTTCCGGCTTAAGGCGGTTGACCCGCACCTGCAGGTCGATGCGATCCAGCAGCGGGCCGGAGAGCTTGGACCAGTAGCGCTCCCGCTGTTGCGGCGTACAGGTGCAGGGGTGAACGGGATCCCCGTAGAAGCCGCAGGGACAGGGGTTGGTGGAGGCCACCAGGGTGGTTTGGGCGGGAAACTCTAGGGAAACGCGGGCGCGGGAGATGGTGACTTTGCCATCTTCCAGGGGTTGGCGCAGCACCTCTAACACCTCCCGCCGGAATTCCGTCAGCTCATCCAGGTACAGGATGCCATGGTGGGCCAGCGAGATTTCCCCGGGCTTGGGGTAGGGGCCGCCACCCACCAGCGCCACTGCCGAAGCCGAATGGTGGGGAGCGCGAAAGGGCCGCTGGGCGATCAGGGGGGTCTGGCGTCCCAGGTGCAGGTTTTGCCGCAACAGGCCGGCTGCCGAGTAGATGCGGGTGATCTCCAACATCTCTTCCCACTGCAGCTGGGGCAGAATGCCGGGCAGTCGCCGCGCCAGCATGGTCTTGCCCGCTCCCGGGCTGCCCACCAGCAACAGGTTGTGCCCGCCGGCTGCCGCGATCTCCAGAGCCCGCCGGGCATGTTCTTGCCCCTTCACATCGGCCAAATCCAGCAGGGGTTCCGTTTCGGTTGGCAACATCTGTTCTGGCTGGATCCGCACCGGCTCAACTCCCTCTGGGTTTTGCAGCCAGCCCACCACCGCCGCCAAGGAGGGCAGCCCATACACTTGGATCCCTTGCACCACCGCTCCTTCCGGCCCATTTTCCTGGGGTACCACCAGGCGGCGGATCCCCATCTCGGCAGCGCTGGCGGCAATAGGCAGAACCCCGGCCACCGGGCGTAGGGTGCCGTCTAGGGCCAATTCCCCCACCATCAGGGTGTTGGCCAGCGCTTCCCCCTCGATCACACCGGAGGCCGCCAAGATCCCGATGGCAATGGGCAGATCGAAGCTGGGGCCCTCTTTGCGCAGATCGGCAGGGGCCAAGTTGACGATGATCCGCCGCTGGGGTAAAGCAAAGCCGGAGTTCTTGATCGCCGCCCGCACTCGCTCTTTGGCCTCCTGAACGGCAGTATCGGGCAGTCCCACCAAGGTGATCTGGGGCAAGCCACCGCCCACATCCACCTCCACCGTAACCTGCACGGCCCGGAGTCCCAGCAGAGCGGCAGCAGTGACTTGAGCAAACAATGCAGTCACCTCCCTCGGATAGTTCTTTTACCCTTTGCACAAGTGGCCGCAGGCCTATTCTGTCCCAACACGTATCCTGGCCGAAATTGGGATCCCCACGCTGCCGGCTGCATTTGCCCAAGGAGAATGTCACAATCATCTCAGGTTTTTCCTGCCCCCAAGGAGGCACGTCGGTTTTCGCAGTCGCAGTCTTTAATGAATGCGGGATCCCGGATCCGAGCTTGCCGAATGGCTCAGGCTTGGGTTGGCTGTTGCTGCCGCCTTTGCGCAGCACAGCAGCGGTGAGGCTATGTTCTGACCAGGATGGGAACCCCCAGGGGGGGATAGCAGGGATCCGGATCCCTCTGATCGCAGCCTGCACCTCCAACCCAGATTTCCCCAGCCATTTGCCCTTTGGCAGAGGTCAAAAGGCGGGCACACCCCTCTGCCGACAAGCCAACAGAGGGACGACCCCATCTCTAGGAGGCTGATGCCGGTGGTCTTTCCTGCTGCTGAACCCCCTTTCGAGCGTTTCTCTGGCTCTGGGAAAAAGCGCGCCCTAACCTGGAATGAACTGGAGGAGCAGGTGCAGCAGTTTGCCCAGCGCTACCGGGGGCAGGTGGTCCAGCTCAGCCCGCCAGAGCTGGCGGTGGCGCTGCAGGAGTTGTCGGAGCTGACGCAGGCGCTCGCCCTGGCAGCCCATCTTGCCGAGGGTTGCGAGAGCAGCAGCCTCCCAACAGCGATCCCGGCTGAGGCCGAACCAGAGATGGCCTGGACGAAGGCAGACCCCAGCTGGAGGGATCTGGAGCGGGTCATCTCCCTGCAGAGCCAGCTGTTGTTTTTCCCCCTGGAACTGCAATCCCTGACCGCCGTTCCCCTCGGCGAACCCGCAGCTGAGACGCCGCAGGAGCGAGAGGATCGGCCCTCGGATCCCTTGGCCGCTGCTTGTGCCGAGCCGGAGCTGCGCCCCTTTCGCCAGTTTTTGTGTCGCCTCCTGCAGCAGCGGGGTCACCAACAACCGGAGCCTCTGGAGTGCCTGCTCCACCAACAGTACCCAACAGGAAGGTTAGCTTGGCGGCAGTTGTGGCAAGTGACCCTGAACTCGCCTGCTGCGCTCCCAGAGCACACTCTTGTCCAGCTGCAGAGCTTACAAACTCACGCCAGCGCGGAGATCCGCTGGGTGGCCTACCAGCGGCTAGTCCAACACCTAGAAGCCCATGCCGATCTGGGTGGGTTTATCCTCAGCACCCTGATCCGCGACCACCTGTGGGAGGCCCAATGGCGGGGCTATGACTCTGCTGCCGAGCTGTATCTGGCCCGCCAGGGCCTGACTCAGACCTTTTTGGAGAACCTATTGGAAGGGATCCGCGATCGGTTTGACCTGTTCCAGCACTATTACCGCCTCAAAAGCAGAACAATGGGACGTTCCATTCGCATCTGCGATCTGCATGCGCCCTGGGGGGATCCCGTGCCGCCCCTGACCTCTGCTGAGGCCACCTCTCTAATCTGGGCAGCCCTGCAGGACTTCTGCCCCGAGTGTGCGGCCCAGGCCAAACCCTGGCTGCTAGAAGTCGGCTCGGCAATCGAGGCAGACAAGCCCAATCGCGCAGCGGGCACAGCCTTTCGCCCCGGCGAAACGGAGTTCTCGCCCAGGTCGGGAGAAACGGGATCCGGCGGGAGCGAGCTCCTGTTGAAGGTTCTTGCTATCATCAGCCAGCGGCTCCGGCCTGAGGATCCCCAAGTTTGGCTGGATCTGGAGGAGATGCAGGGGAGTTCCGCACTGCTGCCGCGAGCGTGGGGGGTGCAGGCTCACACCGTCTTTTTGCAGCAAATACTCCTGGATCACCTGGTTGCCTCAGCAGTGGGATCCCCTCGCATGGGCAGGCCTGCTCTTTACGACCCAGAGGGGCAAACTGCTCCGCAGCGCTGGCGGGAACGCTCCGGCAGCCTCCAGTTGGCCCAGGCCCTGTTGATACACCATTTGGAAGCCCAGTTGCAGGCGGTGTTTTACCAGAGCTTGATCAGTCGGCTGGAGCTGATTCTCTATCGGTCGGGGCTCCCCGCATGGGAAAATGTGGCAACCTATCCTCTTTGGGTGAGCGAAGAGTGGTTGAAGCTGTGTCAAGAGCTGTGCGGAGATGCGGTGGAACTGTTGCCGGAACACCAGTTTTACTGGGTGGGGATGCCGGAGCTGTTTCTCCACCCCTTTAGTGCCTATCAGGCTAGCCTTGCCAGCCTGGTGGCCTTGGCCTGTCACCGCCGCTATCACAGTTCTCCGCGCAACTTTCTGCCCCACTACCTCCGTTGGTTGGCCAGCCCGCCCGGATCCCTGACTTTGGCAGAAACCACCCAGCTGCTGCAGGCAGATCTGAGCGACCCAGGGGGAGTGTTGCAGGCGCTGGAGGAGCTGGAGCATTGGATCGAGACGCTAGAAAAGCTGCTGGAAGAGAATCCAGATCACTGAACCAACGATGACCCACCCTTGTTCTCTTGGACATAGGCGTGCTCTGCGGCGGGAAGAACTCTGGAACCCTGTACCCGACTCCTGCGAACCCACCCCAGCGGAGCCAGCCGTTAAAGCGCGTCCCTTCCTAAAATGGGCAGGGGGAAAAGGGCAACTGCTCAGCCAATACGAACCCTTTTTTCCTCGCGCCTGGAACACCTATCACGAGCCCTTTTTGGGGGGTGGAGCGGTCTTTTTTCATCTGGCCCAAGGGATCCCATCGGGTTCTCGACACTTTGTTTTGTCGGATATCAACCCTGAGCTGGTAAACGTGTATTGCTGCGTGCGGGATCAGGTGGAGGAGATCATTGCCCTGCTCAGCCACCACCAAGCCCACCACAGCCGGGATTATTACTACACCATCCGCGCGGCTCGATTTGAAGATCCGGCGCAACGGGCTGCCCGCCTGCTGTATCTGAACAAGACCTGTTTTAATGGCCTCTACCGGGAGAACTCGCGGGGAGAGTTCAATGTCCCTTTGGGCCGTTACCGCAATCCCCGCATTTGCGACGCGGAGAACCTACGGGCCGTGGCACGGGTTTTACAAGGCGTGGAGATCGCGGTGCAGCCGTTTTGGCAGGTGCTCGAACGAGCCAAACCCGGGGATTTCGTCTATTTGGATCCCCCTTACTATCCCCTTTCTGCCAGCAGCAGCTTCACAGCCTACAGCCGGTTTGCCTTCGGCGAAGCGGAACAGATCCGCCTGCGAGAAGTGTTTGGAACATTGGCCGACCGAGGCGTGCAGGTGCTGCTCTCCAATTCCGATTGCCCCTTTGTGCGGGAACTGTACCGGGATTACCCCATCCAGACCATCTCTGCCAGCCGTGCCATCAACGCCCAGGGCCACAAACGCGGTCCCATCACCGAGGTCTTGGTGCTGAGCCATCCCAGCCTGGCCACCGCCTGCAGTGGGCCGGAAGAGATCCCGTTTTGCCCCGGAACCATCTAGGGTAATGGATGAGCAGGTCGAGATCCAAGGCGGGATCTCGAGCTTGGACACACTATTGCTCCGCAACGCTGACGCGACGAGACAACGGGAACAACAGCGCATGGATCCACGAGAAATTGAGGCGTTGGTACGGGCCGCCCTGCCCGGTGCGAGAGTACAGGTGGAAGACACGGTCGGCGATGGCCACCATTTCCAGGCCATTGTGGTGGCGGAACAATTCCAGGGCTTGCCCCTGATCAAACAGCACCGGCTGGTGAATGAGGCCCTGAAAGCTTACCTGCAGGATGGCCGCCTACATGCTTTAGCCCTGCGCACCTTTACCCCCGCCCAGTGGGAGCAACTCCAGGGGCTGGATTCTGGTTCATCAGCCAATTGAGCCAAGAGGAGCATTCCCAGTCGGGCTGTGCATCGCCTCAACTCCTCTCTCCCTTTGAGAAAGGGGCTGAAGCTGTCGCAAACGGGAATCTTGACATCCTCCCCGGCCTGAAGGCCGGAGATTCCTACCACGCTGCGCATGGATGGCTCCTTGCGCAGTCGTCTCGGCGGGTTCCTGCTTCCGACCGCCCGTGCGGTTCGATCCACAGGCCATCCAGGCTGACACGGGTGGTTCACCCACCCGCATCCCGACCGCAGCGTCGGTCGTGTCCTGCCCTTCGTCTCGCAACAGCTGTATCCCGCGAGCAAGGATGTTGATGGCACCGACCAGAAAGGCCTCCGGCCCGCTGCCGCGAAAGGCCTCCGGCCCGCTGCCGCGAAAGGCCTCCGGCCCGCTGCCGCGAAAGGCCTCCGGCCCGCTGCCGCGAAAGGCCTCCGGCCCGCTGCCGCGAAAGGCCTCCGGCCCGCTGCCGCGAAAGGCCTCCGGCCCGCTGCCGCGAAAGGCCTCCGGCCCGCTGCCGCGAAAGGCCTCCGGCCCGCTGCCGCGAAAGGCCTCCGGCCCGCTGCCGCGAAAGGCCTCCGGCCCGCTGCCGCGAAAGGCCTCCGGCCCGCTGCCGCGAAAGGCCTCCGGCCCGCTGCCGCGAAAGGCCTCCGGCCCGCTGCCGCGATCGGCGTTATTCTCATAGCCGCACGCCACGCACTCGAACCAGGCTTGGGTCTGGCGGTTGTCTGATGAAACATGGCCGCAACATGGACAGGTGCGGCTCGGGTTCTGCGGCGGCACGACAATGAGCCTGCCGCCTTTCCAGGCCAGCTTGTACTCCAGCATGCAGCGGAACTCATACCACCCCTGGTCGAGAATGGCTTTGTTTAACGCTGACTTGGCGCGGACGTTCTTCCCAGGAGCATCTGCTGTCCCTGCCGCCAACTTGGACATATTCCGCACCCGCAAGTCCTCGATGCACACGATTGCCTGGCTTTTGCAAATCGCGGTCGAGACCTTGTGCAGGAAGTCGCGGCGGGCGTTGGCCATCTGAGAATGAATACGCTGGAGGCGGGCTTTTGCCTTCTTCCAGTTGTTGCTGAACTTGACTTTGCGGGAGAGCGCTTGCTGTGCCTTGCGCAAGCGCGCCTCGTGCCGCTTGAAGCTGTTGAGGGGCGCGTAGAACGTGCCGTCCGAGAGGGTAGCCAAGCGGGCAATGCCCATGTCCATGCCCACTGCGCCCCCCTGCGGAATAGGCCAATTAACCTCCCGCTCGGTCTGGATCGACACGAACCACTTGCCAGCGTGCTTGGATACGGTGACGTTCTTGACCTTGCCCACCACGTCGCGGCTGTTGCGATAACGCAGCCAGCCAAGTTTGGGCAGAAAGATGCGGCTGTTGGCCTGGTCCAGCTGGATTTGCTTGGGGTCGGGATAACGGAAACTGTCCGACCGGCCTTTTTTCTTGAACTTCGGGAAGCCGGCGCGCTGGGCGAAGAAGTGGCTGTAGGCTCGCTCCAAATCCTGGAGCGCCTGTTGCAGCGGATGCACCGGCGCATCCGCCAGCCACGCCGTATCTGCGCTGTGGCGCCACGCGGTGAGCAGCTGGCACAAGCCCGCATAGCCTAGCTTTTTCTGACCTTGCTCGTGACGCTCCTTCTGCAACGCCAGTGCTTTGTTGTAGACGAACCGGCAGGAGCCAGCAAAGCGGCGCATCTGCCGTTCCTGCTGGCCGTTGGGCAGCAATTCGTACTTGAAGGCTTGAAGTCGTTGCACCGCTCAATCGTATTCTTGACCTATGCGTGATGACAACGATATAGGCTACGGTTCGCGCTATCCTTCCCTGCCCTGAAGGACGGGGCTTGCCGCGCCTTTTGGTCAGTCGGTGTTTTCGTTGCTCACAAAGGCCGACCCATTGGCCTGGGGTTCGGGCGATTCCAGCGCGTATTTGAGCGCATGCCAGGCCAGGTTGGCGCATTTGATGCGCACTGGAAATTGGGCTACCCCTTTCATGGCGTTCAAAGCCCGTTGCTCCCGCGGGAACTCTTCGCCACCGCGCATCATGGCTTGGAAGCGCTCCACCAACTGCAGAGCTTCGGGGATGGTGCGCCCCCGCACCGCATCCGCCATGAGATCGGCAGAAGCCAGGGCAATGGCACAGCCTGCCCCCTCGAATTTGATATCGACAATCCGCTCCTGGCTGGGATCCAGTTGTAAGGTGAGGTCGATGGTGTCGCCACAGGAGGGGTTGTGGCCACGTTGGTGGCGGTGGACGGGATCCACTCTGCCGAAGTTGTGGGGCTTTTTGTACCGCTCCAGAATGACTTGCTGATAGAGTCCGCGCAGGTTATCTAGAGGCATTGTTGCTCCTGGTTGGTCGCTGCTCTGGCCGGTCGGCAAAAGTCGATCCGCTCATAGCCCATTGCCGCCGGGAATAGCCATAGTTCTCAGATATTCAGGATTTGGGAAGCGAGCCCGACCTGGCCCATCTGGTTTTGATCTTAACCCCGTTCTTGGTAGAGCTTGAGTCAGTAGAAAAACTCCTGCCAGCGCAGGGGCTTAAGTTTGCGCATGTACAGCCAATCAAAAAAGTTCTTCAGCACCGTGGCTGCATAGCCGCGCCAGACCAGCCTGCCTTTCTCGGCAACGGCAACGCGGTTCCCCACCGTTACACAAACAAAAACCGTGGCCTGCGGTCGGTAGGGGATCAGAGGTTGGCCGCGGATGAGCCGCAGCAGGTTTTGGGCTGCAATCGGCCCCTGGCGCACCGCGTACACGCCGATCTTGGGCAAGAGGCGGGATCCCCAAACAAAGTCAGCGCAGTCCCCCACCGCCAAGATGTGCTCTGAGCCTTGCACCCGCAGGTATTTGTCCACGAGCAGGGCTCCCGTCGGCCCTGTTGGCAAGCCGCAGGTGCTCAACCAGCTCGGCACCTGGAAGCCACCTGCCCACAGGCGGGTCTGAGCTATCAACTCGGTGCCATCCGAGAGCCACACCTGCTCCGGCCCAAAGGCTTTCACCTGACATCCGGCCCAGATTTCCACCCCCAGATGGCGGATTTCCCTTTCCACCGCCCGGCGGAAGGGTTCCGAGAAGCCCTCGACCAGATGGGCCTGGCGATGGATCAAGATCAGCCGGGCTTGAGCCAAGGGGATCCCTGTTTCTGCGCTCATTTCCCGGCAAAGATCGTAGAGTTCCCCCATCAGCTCTGTGCCGGTACAGCCTCCTCCCGCCACCACAAAGGTCAGCAGGCCCGGCGTCCGATCCCCCTGGGCTGACCGTTGCCAGCACTGCCGGATCCAGGTTTGGGCAGCCACCAATTGTTCTGCCGGTCGAATGGTGAAGGCATGTTGGATCCCATCGATGGGGCGCAACTCCCGGCCCACATTCACCAACAGATAGTCGTAGGCCAGAGTTTGGATCCCGGCTTCACTCTCCAGGGTCAGGGTTCGAGCTTCGGGTTGGATGTGGGTGACTCGCCCCGGCAAAAACTGGGCGCCGTTGGCTTGAATATGCTCCAGCAAAGGGATCCGCACCAGCTCCAGAGAAAACCGACCACTCAGCAGCCGCGTGGACATGCCTGAATTAACACTGTAGGGATAGGGGTTGATGGCGATCACCCGTGCCTGCCCTTTGAGCGCCCGCAAGGCGTCGATGGCTCCATAGCCACATCCGGCCAAGATCACAGTGGGCAGGGATCCCCTCATGGCTGGAGCGGGAACTTCTGGAGATCCCCGGCTGCCCATTCCAGGATGGAACCGGAATAGCTTTTGGCCTGCCGGCCCAAATGGGTTAAAACCACCGTGACCCAAGCGGAGCGAACCCCAGCTGTGCAGTAGGCAATGATCTCGGCTTCTGGAGGGATCCCGGCTTTTTGCAGGCGGGCGTGAATTTCATCGGGCGGCAATAGGGATCCCGCCGCATCCATCAGCTCCTTGTAGTAGAGATGCACAGCGCCGGGGATGTGTCCACCGCGCGCCTCACCATAGGGGGTGGCTCCCTTGTATTCTTGGGCTTCGCGACTGTCGAGGATGGCCACACGGTCGGAGCCAAGGCTGGCCCGCAGAGTGTCCCGGTCGATCTCCCACCGGTCGGTTCGCTGCACTACAAAGTCGCCCCGTTGCGGTTCGTCGGCGCTTTGTCGGGTTGTGGTCAGCACTCCCTCCTTCACCAGGGCCGGATAGCCCCCGTCCACCATGACTGCCTGGGGATGACCCAAGCTGCGCAACATCCAAACGATCCAGCCATCTTCTCCCCAGCCCCGCAGCGGATCGGCCACCACCACCACCGGACGCCCCTGAAACACGCCAAGGCCCTGCAGCCTTTCGGTGAGAAGGGCATCATCTGCCAACAGCTTGCCGCTGTTTGCAGCCTCTGGTTGAGTAAACTCCGTCCAGTTCACCGGAATTGAACCCTTCAGGATCCCGTCGGCTTGCAATTCCGCACTGCGTGCATCCAGAAGCGTTGCCCCTTGTTGGATGAGCTGGATGGCGGTTGCAGGGCTGACCACCCAACCTGGCGTTGGTGTCATGGGTTGAGAGAACCTTAACTGGAAGATCCTATCCCACCTTACGGGACGAGTAGGCCGGTATGGGCCTCTTCCATCTGTTTGGAGAGAAGCCGTTGCAGGCTCACTCTGGCTTCGGAGAAGTTGGGAGCGATTTCCAAAGCCGAGCGAAAGTGTTCAATGGCCTGCTCCAGCTTGCCTTGGCGGGCAAGGATGGATCCCAGACGATAGTGAGCTGCTCCATAGCTGCCATTGCTGCGAATGGCCCGTCGATAGCTGGCCTCCGCCGAGGTTAGATCCCCCTTGATGCGCGACGCCTCTCCCATGCCAAAGTGAGCTTCGGGCAGATCTGGGTCTCCTTTCAAAGCCTGTTCAAACTGCTGTATAGCCTGCTGCAACTGTTGAGGCTGGATGAACTTGCGCCCAGAGGCATCCCGTTGTTTGGGCCCCAAGTAGGCTAGGCCAATGGCGGCCATCGCTTCGTGCAGATCGGGGGCCAGCTCCAAAGCCCGCCGGTAGTTCTTCACAGCTTCGCTGTATTGCTCTTGGCTTGCCAACACCAGGCCCAAGCCGTAGTAGGCGCGAGCCTGCTGTCTTTTGAACTGGCCATTGAAGATCACCTGGCTGAACTCTTGGCTGGCTTGAGCCAGATGACCTGCATGCACCATTGCCAAACCCAGATCCACCCGCACACCGGCTGCCAACTCAGGAGCGAGATCCAGGTTGAGAGCAGTTCGGAAGGCTGCGATTGCCGCTTTTAGCTGTCCTTTGCGCATCAGCGCTTGTCCCATCACGGCGTGGCCCAGGCCCAGGCGATCATTCAACTCCAAAGCAGCCCAACAGGAATCGATGGCCTCGTCCCATTGCCCCAGCTTGAGGCGAATTTGAGCAACGCAAAGATGGGCCTCGCTGAAGTGGGGATCCAGCCCCAGGGCCTTTTGTTGCTGGGCCAACGCTTCTGCCCAGTTGCCCTTCTCTGCCCAGGCTTGGCCGAGCAGGCTATAGATCTCAGCTTGGGCGGATCCCTGGGTGAGGGGGAATGCTTCGGGTAAGTGGGCCAGAACTTCATCCGGCTGATGCTGGGCCAGCCACTGCCGTGCTAGAGCCTTCAGGGTTTCCACCAGGTGGGTGTTGATGCCGCTCCAGTTCGGGTTCAGGTGTTTGGCCTGTTGGTAGTGGCTCAATGCCTCCTGCAGTCGGTTGGTTTTCGCCAACAGATGGGCCAGTTCAATGTGGGCCTCTACGTGATCTGGCTGTCGCCGCACAGCCTCCTGAAACCGCTCCACTGCCTCAGGAATTGGATTGGCCTGTAAAAAGGACAGCCCTTCTGTAAAGGGATCCTGGGATCCCTCCCGCTCAAAGGTGTTGATGGCACGCCGGCCTTGCCAACCCAGCCAGCCCCCCCCTGCAGCCAAGATCAACAGCGGGATCCCCAGCCCCAGCGATCTGGCTCGGGCAGGAACATCGGCTTGCCCAAAAGAGCGCACCACCAACCCAGCCCCCAGCAGGAGAGACAAAGCCAGAGCTCCCCCCAAGAAGGGCCTTAGAGCAGGCCTGTGCAACCATTGATCAAGTGTCGGAAAGTTGGCCAGAACGTCGATAGGAGAACTGGGGCGAGCAGTTGTAGGCAGAGGGGTCGGGATCCCGTCTTGGGAAGGGGCATGGCCAACCGAGGCCTGGCTTGGAGCCGCTTCTGGCCAGCGCTCTTTCTGAATTTTGGGAACCGGTGCCCCCAGAGTTTTAACTTTGCGAAAATCGGAGTTGTGGTCGGGATCCACAACAGGTTTTTGGGCCTCCAGCACCTTGATCTCAGAAATCTTGGTGCCCGGTAATACAATCTGCGTGGCATCGGCACTGCTTTCCCCAGAGGACAAGTAGAAGACTTTTTTCCACTGCGGCTGTGTTTCCCCCTGAAGCCGACCGTACACCACCAGTTGGCTAACTCCCTGCACAGGCAAGCCCCCCAATTGGCTGGCAACTCGATGCAACACCATAGAGCAGCTAAACATCCCCTGCCGTGGGAGATCCACCATGAGGTAAAGGGCATCTTGCTTCAGGGCCGAACGGGTTGGCAGGGGGGCCAGGGCCTTCTGCAGAGCCTTGATCAGGGTTTCCACGCTGCGAGCAGCAGATGAGCCAGCCATAAAGTTAGAGTTAGCAAAGTTAAGTTAGAGAGTGAAAAAATGGTCTTGTAACAACTCCAATCCAAGAGGGATCCACTTCTCTCGGCAAAAACGAGTACCCCCTCGCCAGAAGTCCAGGCCTCTGACCTCATCTTGCTGCCTCATTGTGCTCAATCTGCCGGAGTCCGTCAATATACTGAAAGAGCCTGTTACAAACGGGGCTGCCGGCCCATTCTGGGACGGAAGAGGTGGGTGTGGTCAGGGCTGTAGAGCCGCGAGCGGGCAGACCTGGAGCTTGACAAGCCTTTCAAGGCAGGGCTGACGAGATAGAGCACTGTGCGTTCTAAGCCGGCTTGCCGGGTGAGGGCGGCCATCTCGGCCAGGGATCCCAGCCAGATCTGTTCGTCCGGCCAACCCAAGCGATAACAAACGGCAACCGGGGTATCGGCGGGGTAGTGAGCCAGCAGATCTGCCTGCGCTTGTTCTACGTGGCGGGCGCTCAGATATAGACACAAAGAGGCGCGGTGGGCTGCCAGACTGGCCAGGGCTTCTGCTTCCGGTACCTGGGTGCGACCGCTGGCGCGGGTGAGGATAATCGTCTGTACCAACTTGGGTATGGTCAACTCCACCTGCAAACGGGCGGCTGCCAATTGAAAGGCGCTTACTCCCGGCACGATCTCAAAAGGGATCCCTGCCTCCGCCAGCCGGATCAGCAGCTCGTGCAGAGCGCCGTAAAGGCAGGGATCCCCATCCTGCAGCCGCACCACCCGCCGCCCCGCCTTGACCCGTTCCACAATTTGCGGCAGCAGCGTTTCCAGCGTGAAGGAGCGGGTGTCAATGGCCTCAACCCCAGGGCGACAATGGGCCAGCACTCCCTCTGGCACCAAAGAACCTGTGTAGAACACTACATCGGCTTCCGCCAGCAGTCTTTGCCCCCGCAGGGTAATCAGCTCCGGATCCCCGGGGCCAGCCCCGACAATGTAGACAGGCCACGACGTCGGTTCGCGCATTTGCTTGCTTCCTACCCCTTCAAGGGCCTCTTTGAAGATCCCTTTTCCAAAGTCTTTTCAAACTGGATTCCAAGGGAACTTATCTGGAGGCTCAAGCATGCAAGATCACGACAGGCACTCGCATCCCATCTTAAGGTACGTTCGGGAAGACTATTATCCCTACGTTGTTTTACCCCAGCCGATTGCTCTCCTCTTGAGGGGGCCAGATCTCCCACCTTGCCCGCCGGAGCCGGAGCCGCCACAGATGCCTGCCCGTCCGCTGGAGCCGGAGCCGCCACAGATGCCGGAGCGCCCAACGGAACCTGAACTACCTCGAATGCCGGAACGCCCTGTTAGGCCAAATCTACCCGAGCTACCCCAGCCTTTGATGGGCAAGCTGCAATCGGCATGGGCAACTGGTGCTGGTGCATAGAGCAGTCTAGTGTCCGGTGCTATACCCGTAAACTACCCGGCTCCGACCGCTAAGCGGTACGGAGCGGGCTTTCAGTAGCCCTGAGCCTGCTCTGCTCTACCAGAGAACAAAACAGGCCCGAACCTCTAGGCTGGTTTACGGCAGCCCCCAAGAGCGCAATTACGTTTGCACCATTCAAGTCCGCATCTCCTTCCCATCCACAGTGCCCACACTTGAACGACTTGCCACTGCGGTAGGATTGCGCAGGGTCGGGATGGATGTGCAAACACCGGTGGCAGGTCTGCGACGTGTAGGCAGGCGGCACAAGAATCAGAGAAACCCCTGCAACCCTCGCCTTGTATTCCAGAAATTGACGTAGTTGGTAGAACGCCCAACTGTTGGCCCTGCGCCTTTCGGTTTTGCTGCGGGGTTGTTGATTGACCCTTTCCCGGATCCCTGTCAAGTCTTCCAGAGCAATAGCGCTGTTGGTAGCTTTTGCCCTAGAGACAATAGCTTTGGAGATGCGATGATTGACCCACGTTTTTGCTACGCAACGCTGACGCGACTGAAAGCGTCTCTCCTTGCCAGACAGCCGTTGCAACAGTTCTCTGCATCTGCGCCGCGAACTGCGTGTGCCCTTACTGGCTTTGCGTTGGAGTACCGCCCTCAACCGGGAGTAGTGGTCGCGGACTTTGTTCAACTGCTGTCCATTCCAGTTGTCCCCCTCTGACGTATGGGCAATATCTGTCCTCCCCAAGTCCACCCCGATCACCTTGTCGGTATCTTGTTGCTTGGGTGGTTTTTTCTCTACGCAAATCTGGATGTAGTAGGAGCCATCTTTGCGCTTGACCAGGGTGGCAGATTTGGGGTTGGAACCAGCCAGCATCCCACGCTGGTAGTTGCCAATGGCCAGTTCAAAGCGTTCTCTCCCTTCCACCGTGGTCAGCGACACCGTCCAGTCTTTTTGACGGAACGAGAAGATGCGTGCGTCGTAGGTAACGAACCTACGCTTGAACTCTTTAACTGGACGGTTGCGCTGTCTCGCCACTTTGCGAGCGCCTGCCACCCGTCTGCAGACCTGTTGGGCCAAGTTGCTAGACAAGCCGAATCGGGCGCGAATCTCGTAGTAGCAAAGGGATTGCAGTTTGACCGCATTGACGATCTTCTCCGGCGTGTTCTGGTTGACCCAGTTCAGTGCCTGCACAAAGGCATCCATCGTCGCGTCCAATTTAGCGGCTTGCGACTGGGACACCTTGAGCTTGCAGGAGATGGTCAGGACTTGGCTCATAAGTTCATTGTACTTCATCAAAGCGCATTCCTCCCGACACTGACCCTACGGGTACAGTGCGGGGCTCCTGCGATTTCTAGCTGATATCGCAATGCAGGTATCTAGAGATGGAAAAAGATCACTCGTTTTACTCATTGACATTGAAATTGATGAGCCATGGTTTCTTGAAGGTAATCTGTGTAGGCCAGCCCATACTGTGAATGATCCTAAGCAAAGTAAGCGTGATGCTTATCTAGCGGATAGAGGCTGGGTTGTAGTTCGGTTCTCAGAACGGCAAGTTTATGAAGAAAGTGAAAAGTGCATTAATCTCATCTTTTGCTTGGTTTCAGGTGTCTTGGGTGCATTAGATTCTAAACAGCCAGACTTATCATTTTCATTTCCAACGGACCACAAGAGATGGGGTGATCAAAGTGCTCTTAGTGAACCTAGATTTCCTCCTTCCTACTTTTAATTCCCAAGGTTGAGACTGGCCCTACCGGGATTGAATTGAGCTAACGCGCTGGTCCGAGACGCTGCTGCAAGATTTGTGCGGCCAGCAACACATCTAGGGGGGTGGTTAGCTTCAGATTGGATTCCTCCCCTTCGACGATGTAGACTGGCCAACCCAGCTTCTCGAATAGGGCTGCATCATCGGTTACCTGCCAACCCTGGGCCAGAGCCTCCCGATGGGCTTGCCATAGCATCGACAGGCGAAACCCCTGCGGCGTTTGCGCTGCCCACAGCCGGCTGCGTTCTGGGGTTGACTGAATTTGGATCCCTTTTGGGCCTGCCTCAGCGACTTTAATCGTGTCCTTGACAGGGATCCCCGCGATGAGACCATCCACCTGCTGCAAAGCAGCACTACAGCGATCGAACAACTTAGGGGTAGCTAGGCAGCGGGCCCCATCGTGGATCAACACCCGCTCTACTGTTCCCAGGTTATAGAGATACTCAACCCCCCTGTAAACCGACTCCTGCCGCGTCGCCCCCCCTTGTAAAAGCTGCACCGGCGTGGACAGATCCATTGCCGCCAGGATCTGCTCGATGGCTGGCCAATCGCCGGGTTGGGAGAGAATGCCGATCCACTCGATGGAGCTGGCCTGATCCGCAGCCTGCAACGTCCAAGCCAAAATCGGCTGACCCAAGAGCGGCAGCAACAGCTTATTGACCGCAGCTCCCATTCGCTTGCCGCTGCCAGCCGCCGGGATCAGAAGGTGCATGGGATCCAAAAGCGCATTCAACCGGATCCCAGTGTACTGCTTGAGGTCAACAAGCCATAAAAGAGAGGGCCAGCCCTGACCCTCCCTTTTGATGCTCATTTGATGCTCAGTTCAGCAATGCTCCGATCCGGCAACCCCAGGTCAGACCGAGCACAACGGCTCAAGATTGCTCCGAATCGGTGGCAGCAGTAACGAAGTCGGGGTAGGCCACGTTGCCATGCTCGCCCACATCCAAACCGGCGATCTCTTCCTCGGCGCTGGTGCGCAGGCCGGTTACAGCCTTGAGGATATAGAACAGGATCAAGCAGGTAATAAAGGGCCAGAGGAAGTAGAACAGAGCGCCCACCACTTGTACCCCAAATTGGGCCCAGGTGACCTCTTCAGCATAGTTGGCATTGGCAAAGAAGGGGATCCCTGCTGCCAACACCCCCCAGATACCACAGGTGCCGTGTACCGAAATCGCGCCCACCGGGTCATCAATTTTCAGCACCGTATCCAGGATCACCACCGAAATCACCACCAGAATCCCGGCCACCGAGCCGATGATCAGAGCACCCAAAGGATGGACGCTATCGCAAGGGGCAGTGATCCCCACCAAGCCGGCCAGGACACCGTTGGCGGCAAAGGTCATATCCGGCTTGCCAAAATGAACCCAAGAGGTGAACATCGCCCCAATTGCTCCAGCCGAAGCTGCCAGCAGCGTATTCATGGCAATCCAGCCAATATCGACAGAGGCTGCAGTGGTGGAACCGGCATTAAACCCGATCCAGCCCAAGGCGAGGATAAACACCCCCAACATCCCCAGCGGCAGGTTGTGGCCAGGGATCGCCCGCGGTTCTCCATTAGGGCCGTACTTGCCAATGCGAGGGCCGAGCACAAAGGCGCCTGCCAAGGCCGCAGCGCCGCCTACCAAATGCACCACCCCCGATCCAGCGAAATCAATGTAGCCCAGATTTTCCAGCCAGCCGGCTGTGCCGCCGTTGTAGTCGCCGAACAGCCCGTTCCAGGCCCAACCCCCAGAGATGGGGTAGATTAGCCCAGAAATAACGATGGAGTAGATCAAGTAGGCCAAGAACTTGGTGCGCTCCGCCATGGCTCCGGAAACAATGGTGGCGGCAGTGGCGGCAAACACCATCTGGAAGACAAAGAAAGTAAAGGGCCAGCCATCTGCCTCGTAAGCCTGCTGCCAGCCAAAAGCAAACCAGTCGGTGCCGAACAAGCCACCACTGTTGCCGAACATGAGGCCAAACCCGATGAACCAGAAGGCGCAACAGCCCATGCAGAAGTCCATCAAGTTCTTCATCATGATGTTGGCGGCATTCTTGGCGCGGGTAAAGCCCGTCTCCACCATGGCGAACCCTGCCTGCATGAAGAACACCAAGGCTGCTGCCACGATCGTCCAAACAATGTCAGCGTGTTTCTGAACTGCCTCGGCCTCTTGAGCAAAGGCAGTTCCCTGGCCGAATAGAAAGACCAGCGCAGCCATTAGAGCAGCAGTCAGACTCCACCTGGCCGGTCGCCAGAGCCACTGGGGCACCTGGCTCTTGAGCTTTTGGATCATTGTTGTACTCATGCTTTTCGACTCACCTAAAGGGACAGTACTTCTCAAAAGACATTACCCGGAAAGTGGGGCAAGAACATCTCATCAGGTATATAGCAAAAGAGACATGCAGCAAACCCCCACAAGGCTCAGGACGGGTAGCCCAAACCCCAAAGATCCCTCCTTACAGGGCATCTTGGTTGAGTTCGCCAGTGCGGATGCGGATGGTTTTTTCGACGGGGCTGATGAAAATCTTGCCGTCCCCAATTTCGCCGGTGCGAGCCGCTGCAATCAGCTTCTCCACCACCGTATCCACCAGGTCATCTTCGACCACGATCTCCACTTTCAGCTTTTGTAGGAACTCTACCGTGTACTCGGATCCCCGGTAACGCTCGGTTTGTCCCTTTTGCCGGCCAAAACCCCGTACTTCACTTACGGTCATGCCGACAATCCCGGCATTGACCAAAGCAATTTTGACCTCATCCAACTTAAATGGCCGGATCACGGCCTCGATCTTTTTCATCTGCCTCCTGCACCCTGAACAGTTCCGCTAATTTCTAACACTACCAACACCTGTGAATTGTAAAAACGGATACATTTTTTATCTCCTACTGAAGATGCTTACCACTCTGGGTTGGCTCCCGTCAAGACTGGAAGGTCAAGCTTAAGCTACCCTAACGGGAGGAAGCCTCCGATGGGGTCTCACCAACATCCACGGGCGGCTGAGGGCTAAGAGAGGCCAAGCTGGCTGTAATGAGCGCTACCGCAAGCCACCACAGCATTTGTACCTGGGGACGATACCAGATGGTATCCACCAAGCCGTGGGCCATCATGCCGGTGCAAGCGGCCAAGCCCGCTGCCACCCACAGACCCTGGGGATCCCGCAAGTTGAGCAAAGTTTTCCAGCATCTCCAGCCGTGATCCCAGAGCACCAAGAGGAACCAGGCGAAAGTTAAAGATCCGATGAAGCCAGTCTCTACGGTGAGCTGCAGCGGCACCGAATAGGCTCCAAGGGCGCTGAAGTTGCCTCGTTGGTAGAGGGGATAGACGCGGTTAAAGGCAACATTGCCGGGGCCGATCCCCAAGATGGGAAAGTCGCGGATCATCTCCAGCACCGCCGCCCAGACATTGAGGCGAAAGTTGTTGCTGGTATCCAACCGCCCCCAAAAAAGGCTCTGCACCCGCAGCCGCAGGGAGCGTACCGTCAGGATCCCGAGCAACAGAGCAGCCCCCCCTCCGCCCAACAGGGCCGGCAAGGCCCAACGCCGCCAGCGGGCTGGCAAATCGACAGAATGCCACTGTGCCAACAGCACGGCCATCAGGGTGAGCATGGCCAGCCCCCCAATCCAGGCGCCACGACTGTAGGTGAGCAACAGGCAAATCAGGTTCACCGCCGTCGTAAACCCGGCCAGGAGTTTCGCCCCCCAACTGGGCCAAATCCAAGTGGCGGCCAGCCCCAGGGGAATGACCGGGATCAAGTAGCCCCCATACAGATTTGGATTGCGCAGATAGCTGTACACCCGCGTCAGACCCGCCAAACCCGACTCCGGATCCACCCAGGTGGCCAGTTCTGCTGCCCCATAAAAGTATTGCCGCAGGCCATGGATCCCCATCACCAAGCTGACCAAAAGCAGGGATCCCACAATCCCATCTCGGAATTGGGGTTTGCGCAGCAGACGATGCAACAACAGATAACCAGCCAGGTAGAGAGTCAACTTCAGCCAGCCATCCCGTGCTGCGTAGGCAACCGGAGAGAGAATCGTTGCCAAGGTGGCGATTCCCCAGAAAAGGACCAGGGGCAGATGCAGCGGCAGCCCAATCGGCGTTTCCACCAAAGTGCCCAGGCCCACCAGAGCGGCCATAGCCAGCAAAATCAGGCCCAGGATGCCGGTGGAGCTTTGCGCAGAGAAAATCCAGTAGAGCAGCACTAGCCCCAGGCCAATCCGGTCGGAAGTTTGAACCAATATGCTGCTCTTCCCCCAACTTTGCAGGGATCCCAATAGGCGGCCCAAAAGGCTCCCCTGCTGCCAAGCCTTGATGGGAAAGTCGCGCAGCAGAAAACCCTGCCACAGTTGCGTTGCTCGTTCCATAACCCTCCGGAGCCTGTTGGGCACAAGTTCATACGCCCCAAGTCACCTTCCGATTGTGTCGGTGGGACGAAGTTCTAGCTTATATCCCCAGAGGCAAAGAGACAACGAAGAAGAGCGCAACTTCTTATCGCGCCAGCCGGACAAAGTACCCCTCAACAAAAACAAAGAACCGGCTGACTCACAAGACTCTACAAGACAAAACGCACCGAAGAGTTATCAAAGTTAGGTTTTCAATCTTAAGAACAAGTCTCTGTAAAAAGCAAAGAAGAACAGCAGGAAAAACTACAAAAAGCTCTATCTCAATCTTCAATCAAATGTTGGATTGCCGCAATCGAAGATCTCCTGACCTACCACAGACCGATTCTCAAAAGATTCTTCAGGCAACACAGGCTAACACTTGACCTTGAGATCCTCTTTCACCTTCGGCATTAGGAGAAGGGATTTGATCGCCTAAGCGGGATCCAGACCAACCTTCCTTGGCTCTAACTGCGTTCTGGGAATTGGAGTTGGAATAGTGAATCTGAATACGAGTAGGACGGCCCAGACCCAGGGCGGATCCCATGCAACGGGCTAAGATTTGCACCTTAAACTCAAACTCGCCAATGCCATCCATAATCTTTAACCCTGCAGTCTCTGCTCTTAATTCAACTGTAGGAGAAGGTCTACGAAACCTCTTCAGTGGGAATACAGAACTTTTTGAGCTGCGGAGACTTCTGGATTATGAAAGTTATGTAAAGATGCCTTTGTTTTCGCCAGACAGGGCGAGTACTTGACCTATTCTTAAACAACTTGAGTCAAGCTGGGCTCGGTATCTTCACCAAATTTTCGGGCTGGAGGCCCGCACCATAGCCGCAGGCTTGGTGTCGGGAGGAAAGCCCTCCTCCATATAGGTTTGCTGGTCAAGTCTGGATGAACTACAATAGGCCCATGAGCCAGACTGTCTCTGTACGTTGCAAGCTGATAGTCCCACAAGAGTTGCGTCAAGAAATTGACCGCACTTTGCAGGGCTTTGCGAATGCTTGCAACCAGATTCTCGACACCGCCAAACAAAAGAACTGCTGGAACACCGCCAAGCTGCACCACTTGGTCTATCGGCCGGTAAGGGCAGCAACGGGGCTGAAAGCCAACCACGTCTGTCAGGCGCTCCGTCGGGTGATTAGCAATGCTAAGGCGGTGAAGCAAGTCCACAAGTTCCGCCCCACCAGTCTGACTTTGGACGCGCGTACTTTTAAGTACCGAGAGTCCGACCAAGCCGTGGGCGTGACCCTGATGAGCGGACGGGTTTGGCTCAAGCTCAAGATCGGTGGCTACCAGATAGCGCTTCTGCGAGGCCAGAAGCCGACAAGCGCAACCCTGTCCAAGACCAAGCAAGGGGACTACTACATCAACATTGCTGTTGAATTGGATACTCCCCCGACTGGCAAAACTCCAAAGGTGATCGGAGTTGACTTGGGCAGGCGGGATATCGCCACCGCTAGCAACGGACGCTCTTGGAGTGGAGAGCACATCCAGGCCGTCCGTGACCGGTTCAGCCGTGTACGCGCCAAGGTTCAATCCAAACGCACTCGCAGCTCTAGGAGACTGCTGAGAAGGCTCTCTGGGAGAGAACGGCGCTACCAGACATGGCTGAACCACAACATCAGCAAAACCTTGGTCAGGGATGCCCAGGCTATTGGTGCGGCACTGGCTTTTGAAGACTTGACAGGCATCAGAGATTGCCTGAATCAGAAGTCTCGAAGTAAGGCTGAGCGGCGCAGGACTAACAACTGGGCGTTCTACCAGCTCAGGATGTTTGTAGCCTACAAGGCTGCCATTGCTGGAGTGCCTGTGGTGCTGGTGCCGCCTGCCTACACCAGTCAGACCTGCCACAAATGCCTGCACATCCACCCTGAGCGGGGTAAATCCTACCGCAATGGCAAGTCGTTCAAGTGTGGACATTGTGGGTGGGAAGGGGATGCTGACCATAACGCTGCTCAAGTAATCTCTCTCCTTGGGGCGACTGTAAACTCGCCTGAAATTCCGAAACTTAGCTGTCCTCTGGGGCCGCTAGGGATTGGGATAAAGCCCGCACCCTGCGCGTAGCGCGGGTGTCGGGTAGTTTACTTGGACTGACTCCCTCCACCAAGTTGAGCAGGGATCCCGGCCAAACCGCTTAGACAAGGGGAACTGACCTACGCAAAATGGAGGAAGTAGGGGAAAAGCATCTCGTAAATCACTCGGTCGAAGCGTGCCCGTTTACCTGTACTGGGGAGATGACACCTATCGCCTGATGCAGGCGGTGCAGCAGTTGCGCGACCAAGTGCTGGATCCCCACTGGGCTGCTTTTAACTACGATCGCCTGCCGCCGGAATCCACGATTGCCGGGCTCAACCAAGCCATGACCCCGCCGCTGGGATCCACCGCCCGCTTGGTTTGGCTGGAAGAGACGACGCTCACCCACCATTGCTCGGAAGATCTGTGGGAAGAAGTGGAGCGCACACTGGCCCAGTTGCCCCCCACCACCCATTTGCTCTTGACCACCAGCAGCAAACCGGATGGGCGCCTGAAATCCACCAAAATCCTCAAAAAAACGGCCATTGTCCGCGAGTTTTCGCAACTGGCCCCTTGGGATGAGGAGGGCATTCTCCAGCAGGTGCAGCGGGAAGCTGAACAACGGGATCTGGCCCTCAGCCCGGCAGCCGCCCAGAAATTGGCCGAGGCGGTGGGCAATGACTCCCGTCGCTTGGCGATGGAATTGGAAAAGCTGGCCCTGTTTACGGCAGGTCAACAGGATCCCATTTCTCCTGAACAAGTCGAGGCGTTAGTTCCCGCCAGCGCCTACAACAGCTTTCAATTGGCGGGATCCCTGCGCAAAGGGAATCTGGAACAAGCCCTACGCATCTTGACCCATCTGCTGGATCACAACGAGCCGGCTCTGAAGGTTCTGGCGGTGTTGGTGGGCCAATTTCGCACCTGGCTATGGGTGCGGCTGCTGCTGGATCAGGGAGAACGGGATCCCAAGGTCATCGCCCAGAAAGCAGAAATCGGGAATCCCAATCGGGTTTACTTTCTGCAAAAAGAGGTGGGATCCCTGAAGACCACAGCTTTACTGAAAGCAATGCAGCAGCTTTTGCAATTGGAATACAACCTCAAGCAAGGACAGCCGGAACGAGATGCCTTTCAAGAAGCGCTGATCCAAATCGTGGCTATATTGGGTGAAGGCCGAGCTCAGAGCAAGTAGAGCAGAATAAACAACACGATCCAAACCCCATCCACAAAGTGCCAGTAGATCTCGGCAGCTTCGACGCCAAAATGATGTTGAGCGCTGTAGTGGCCGGGTTTAAAGGAGCGCCAGAGCACTGCCAGAATAAACAGCAACCCTGCCATCACGTGGAGACCATGAAACCCCGTTAAAACATAGAAGGTGCTGGCAAACAAATTGGTGGTGAGGCCAAACTCCAGGTTGCTGTACTCATAGAGTTGCCCTGCCAGGAAAACCGCCCCCATCAGCGCTGTGAGGGCAAACCACAGCCGCAGACCCCTGACATCATCGGCCTTGATGGCCGACCCAGCTTTGTGAATGACGAAGCTGCTGGAGAGCAAAATCACCGTGTTGATCCCGGGCAAGAGCAATTCCCGCTCTGGGGTTCCCTCCGGCGGCCAGACAGGAGCGGTGAGGCTGTAGGCCAGGTAGGCCATGAACAGCCCTAGGAAAAGACAGCCTTCTGCCACCAAAAACATCAAGATGCCAAAGACGCGATGATCTGGGTGCTCAGCGTGGGCAGTGTGGGCCCTTGAGTGGCCAACCATCAGCGTTTCAGAGGCAAGGGATCCTTGCATATTCCTTTCCACCTAAATTCCTGAATTCCTGAGACTTCTTGAGGCTGTACAAGCAGCCCAGCCAAGACTGGAATACCCAGTGAGCAGGGGATCAGCCGCCCACCGGGCATCCGGCCTGCTAAGAAGAAGTAGGCTCCGCTTCTGCCAGCGCCAGCTCCCGCAAGGTTTGCAACTGAGCAGCAAAGTAGTCCAGCGTCTCCTTGCTGTGCAAACCGTAGTCATAGGGGCCGGTCAGCAAAATGGGATCCCCATAAAAGTTGTGATGGGGCGGGGGAGAAGAAGTTGTCCACTCCAGTGTCAGGGCCTGCCAAGGATTATCCCCAGCTTTTGGCCCGGCCACCCAGGAGTAGATGGCGTTAACCAAAAAGGGCAGGGTGGAAATGGCCAGAACAAAGGCCCCCACCGAGCTGATCCAGTTGAGGTCGGCAAATTGGGGATCGTACTGGGCCACCCGGCGGGGCATCCCCATCAGGCCCAGCTTGTGCATCGGCAGAAAGCAGATGTTGAAGCCGACGAAGGTCAGCACAAAATGTACCCGCCCCCAAAACTCATTCAACATGCGCCCCGTCATCTTGGGGAACCAGTGGTAGATGCCGGCATAGATCCCAAAGACGCTGCCGCCAAACAACACGTAGTGTAGGTGGGCCACCACAAAGTAGGTGTCGTGAACGTGGATATCCAGAGGCACCGAGGCGAGGATAATCCCGCTCAAGCCGCCGATCACGAACATCGAGACAAAACCCATGCCAAACAGCATGGCCGAGCGGAAGTGGATTTTGCCGCCCCACAAAGTGGCCAGCCAGCTAAACACCTTGATCCCAGTGGGAACGGCAATGGCCATGGTGGCGATCATGAAGAACACCCGCATCCAGTCAGGGGTGCCGCTGGTGAACATGTGGTGCGCCCAGACGATCAACCCCAAAAAGCAGATGGCCAAGCTGGAATAGGCAATGGCTTTGTAAGCAAAGATGGGCTTGCGGGCATGCACCGGCAAAATCTCCGAGATCATGCCAAAGACCGGCAAGATCATGATGTACACCGCCGGGTGGGAGTAGAACCAGAACATGTGCTGGTACACCACCGGATCCCCGCCGCCGCTGGGGTTGAAAAAGGCCGTACCCGCCAACAGGTCAAAGCTGAGCAAGATCAACGCACCAGCCAAAACCGGTGTTGCAATGAGGGTAAGAATAGATGCTGCCAGCATGGCCCAGCAAAACAGCGGCATGTCTTCCATCTTCATGCCGGGCATGCGCATCTTCAGAATGGTGGTGATGAAGTTAACCGCCGCCAGGATGGAAGAGGTTCCTGCCAACAAAATGCTCAGGATCCAGAGTTCTTCCCCCACCTTGCCGCTGATCAAGCTGAGGGGGGGGTAGGAAGTCCAGCCGGCAGCCGGAGCCTCTATGAACAGGCTGGCCAAAAGCAGGATCCCTGTGGGCGGAACCAGCCAAAAGGCCACTGCATTCAGCTTGGGGAAGGCCATATCCCGCGCCCCGATCATCAGCGGTACCAGGTAGTTGCCAAAGCCCCCCACCAAAGCAGGCACGATCCACAAAAAGATCATGATCGTGGCGTGCAGGGTAAAGGCACCGTTGTACCGCTCAAAGCCGAGAAAGTCGGCCTCTGGAGTAGCCAGCTCTGCCCGTACTGCCGTCGCCAGCGCCCCTCCCACCAAGTAGAAGAAAAAGGTGGTCACCAAGTACTGGATCCCGATGACCTTGTGATCGGTGGAGAAGGTAAAGAAGCGCCACCAAGGCTCAGCAGGAAGTTCAAGTTCAACCTTCGGTGCAGCAACAAGTCTTGGGCTGTCTTGCAGCTGGGTCATTGCACAAAAGCTCCTATATCGCGTTGGCAGAATGTTGTTCCCACAAGCGCAGGCCAAAGGGGCGTCAGGGATCCCAGCTAGCCTGCGGAAGGAAGGGATCCAGAATGGGACTGGAGAGACTTCAAATCTGAGGGGGAGACGCCCAAACGCTGGTGGTGGACATGGGCAAAGGCAGACTCGGCCTCAGGGGAGCCTGGCCGAGGAGAGGGATGGACTGGCGAGAAATCTGAAACGAGGGCCAAGGTGCTGCCCTCGCCACGGGCGGCCAAAACTTGCTCCTGCTGCCAGCGCTCGAAGTCTTCCGGCGTATCCACAAACAATTGCCCTGCCATCACCCCATGATAGGGGCCGCACAGCTCTGCGCAGATGATGGGGTACTGCCCCAGTTGAGTGGGCACAAACTCCAGGTGGGTCTCTCGGCCCGGGATCACATCCTGCTTGAGGCGAAACTGCGGCACCCAGAAGGCATGGTTCACATCCAGAGCCGTCATATCCAAGCGCACCCGCTTGTTCAGAGGAAGGTGCAGCTCGCTGGCCACCAGGCCGGACTCCGGATAGGTGAACAGCCAAGCGTACTGCATGCCCTGCACCTGAACGACCAGATCCGGCTGGCCCATTTCCTTCCCGGGTAGCACTACAGGGGTATAAGCGTAGCCGGGATCCCCCGCCTCAGCTTCGTGGGAAGACTCCATCACCATGGCCGTGTGGATATGGCCGCCCACATCGGTGCCCCCGTAAACAGCCTGATAGACATCTATACTGGCCAAGCCCAACCAAAGAATGATCACCGCCGGCACCGCCGTCCACACGATCTCCAACAGCACATTGCCGTGATTGGGATCCCCGTCGCCTTTGTCGCCTCGCCGCTTGCGGTAGCGGACAATACAGTAGAGAAGCACTCCCTGTACCACCAAAAAGATCCCTGTGGCAATGGTCATGGTGCTGTTAAAGAGGCTGTCGAACAAGGGGGCTGATTCGGCAGCAGATTCGGGAAGCAGATGGTGGTTTTGCCCGTACCAAAGGCTTGCCAGGGTCAGGAGGATCCCCATACCCACCAAGATGATGTTGCTAATCGCACTCACGACTGCTTTTCCCCAATACAGAGAGCATCTACCCTAGCAGACAATCCGCCCACAGCGTTTGCAGACTACGTTTTCTACTGTTGCCGTTTTTTGTTTTTGTTTACATTGCTTACAGGGCTTACAAAATTTTTGCCTATGGAGCCCGATCCGCTGTGCACGGACTTCCCACCGCTATCAAATACTAGTTCGCGGGGGAAAGAAAGTTGTGTAGACTTATGGATCTCTTCAGGATCTTGCTGGGTGAGCAGCGGCGAGACAGAGCTTTGGTTCCGAGATTTTCGGCAGACCTGCGCAAGGGCGGTACTGCACTGAAGGCCGGCTCTGGTTGAGGGCCATCTCTCCAAACAGAGGTTCTTGTTGCCCGCAGACTGAGGTAGGGTGGGATAACCCCGCAATTGGGCTGGTTTGGACAGGTTTTCTCTCTTTAACAAAGGAGGGGCGCGGGGAGCTATAAGTCCCGCGCTGTATGCAAAGCATCAGCGTCGGGATACATGGACTCCCCGCACTTGTCGATTCTCTCGATGGGATAAGACAAGTATTTACCAGCAGCTATAGCTTGTGGTAAACTGCCACTATGCTGACCATGAACTACACTTACCGGATCTATCCAGATGCCGCGCAGCAGGCCAAGCTGCGGTCGTGGCTTGAGACGTGCAGAGGCGTGTACAACTACGCTTTGCGCGAACTCAAAGACTGGATTGCTTCCCGTAAGTGTCCCATAGACAGATGCTCACTGGAGAAGGAGTACATCATTCCTGCCGATGAGCCATTCCCGTCTTATCATCGTCAGCAAAATAACCTACCCAAAGCAAAGAAGCAATTCCCGCATTTGGCCAAGGTGCATTCTCAGGTCTTGCAGGCTACGATTCGCAGGCTGCATGATACTTGGGAGGCATTCCAGAAGCGGGGATATGGGTTTCCCCGTTTCAAGAAACAAGGCCAATTTAAGTCTTTTGTGTTTCCCCAGTTCAAGGACAATCCCATCTCCGGCAGCAGTATCAAGCTACCAAAGATAGGAAAAGTGCCTATCAACTTGCATCGTCCTATCCCAGATGGGTTCAAGGTCAAGCAGGTGAGGGTACTGTCCAAGGTAAGAGGGACGCAATGGTATGTCGTCGTTACCATCGAATCGGACATATCGGTTCCCGATGCTCCGGTTCACGGTCGTGCGATTGGGATTGATCTGGGATTGGAACGGTTTTTGACGGTTTCAGATGGTAGCTTCCAGGAGCGACCCAAGTTTTTTAGGTCGATGCAACGCAAGCTGAAATTGCTGCAACGCAGAGCGGCACGAAAACAGAAGGGGTCACGAAACTGGGAGAAGGCACAAATCAAAGTTGCCAGAATGCACCATCGGATTGCGAACCGTCGTAAAGATTTCCACCTGAAGACGGCTCATAAGCTTTGTGACCAAGCGCAAACCATCTTTGCAGAAGACCTCAATGTCACAGGCTTGACACGGGGAATGCTGCGAAAAGGTTGTGTTGATGCCGCCTTTGGACAATTTCTGTCTCTGTTGGAATGGGTGTGCTGGAAACGTGGAGTGTACTTCGCTAAAGTCAACTCCAACGGGACTAGCCAAACCTGTCCCAAATGTTTTGCTACTGTCAGCAAAACGTTGACAGCAAGGGAGCATCATTGTCCTGAGTGTGGGTATCGAACTCATCGTGACCATGCAGCAGCAGAAATGGTTTTGCATCGTGGACTAGAGAATGTAGTAGCCCAGGGACTCTGGGGAACGGAAACAGCCTGCCAAGTCGTTCTGTCGGGGGTCTATGACCTAGATAAGTGGCGTGGGGCAGGAATGCCTAACCGTGAGGTTAGGAAGCCCGCGCTGTACCCGTAGGGTCAGCGTCGGGAGGATGTCACTCTCTGCTTCGCTTTCCCCAATGTCTTCTCCCCATTCACTGGCGACCTTGCTATCTGATCCAGGGGATCCCTTGCCGATCCAGACTCCATCAACGGTCTCGGAATTGGCCGGAATCTTAAAGGAGTGCCAAGGGCGGAAAGTGCTGCCGCTGGGGCAGGGGAGCAAGTGGGGCTGGGCCCACTCTGTGGAGCCGGTGGATCTGGTTCTCAGCACACGTGGCTTACGCCGGCTCATCGACCATGCAGCCGCCGATCTCACCGTTACGGTGGAAGCCGGTATGACTTTGGCGGAACTGCAACCCATTTTGGCGGAGCGGGGGCAATGGTGGCCGGTGGATCCCCTCTATCCGGAGCGGGCTACCCTGGGGGGCATTATCGCCACTGCCGATACGGGTTCTCTGCGCTGGCGTTACGGCGGGATCCGCGACTTGCTACTGGGCATAGCCTGGGTGCGGGCGGATGGGGAGGTGGCCAAAGCGGGCGGGCGGGTTGTCAAGAATGTTGCTGGCTATGACCTGATGAAGCTGTTCACCGGATCCTTGGGCAGCCTAGGAATTTTGACCCAGGTGAGCCTACGGCTTTACCCGTTGCCGGCAGCTCAGTCTGCTTTGCTGGCCATAGGATCTTTGCCGGAGCTGGAGGTCCTGTGTCAGCAGGTGCTGACCGGCCCGGTTAACCCTGTGGGGGTGGATCTCTGGCTAAGGGCAGAGGGATCCCAGGTTTGGCTCAGCTTTCATGGATCGGAGCGAGCAATCGCCCAACAGATGGCCCAAACGCGGCGGCTGGCCCCTGCAGGGCTGACTTTGCAGGAAGTGAATCCCGGCTCTCTGTCCCTGCCTCAACCCGGCTCAGGGGCGGTGCTGGCCAAGTTCGGGTGCCTGCCCAGTCAGAGCTTGGCAACATTGGAGCAGTTTCAAACCCTATTCCCTGGGGCTCAGGTGCAACTGCACCGAGGCTGTGGGCTAGGGCGGGCTTGGCTGGTTCAGCCAGAAGTGGGATCCCTAATGCAACTGCAACGCTACCTCAAGTCCGCAGGCGGATTTCTCCTGCTTCTGGAGGCGCCGCCAGCTCTGAAGAGGGCTCTTGCCCATGACTTTGGCCCGGCTGCCAGCCTAATGCGCAAGCTGAAGCAGCACTTCGACCCTGCCGGCACCTTTAGCCCCAGCTTGATATAAACATCGCCCTCGCCACCGCTGCTTCCTCGGGATCCCTCTGGCCAAACGTCTTGTTCCGGTGCATGATAGATCTATAAGAAATTGAAACATTTCTTAACATCATTTCTCAGTATCTCAGCGTCAAAGCTAAGAGAGGGATCAGCATGAGCATCGAGTGGCAACGGATACTCCGCGTTGGGGTGGGCTTTTGCCTTGGGCTGTTGATTGCGGTGGGCGGGGGATCCCTGACCTGGGCGCAACCTGCCCTGCCGGTGGTGCCGATGGAGCTGCCTCAGCCGCCCGTGCCGGTCTTGGACTTGGCGGATCAGTTGACCAGCAATCAGGAAGCTCAACTGGCCCAGCATCTGAACAAGTTAGAGCAAGACACCGGCTGGAAGCTGCGGGTGCTGACTCAGTTCGACCAAACACCGGGTCGTCAGGTGAAGGAATACTGGGGCTTGAATGAGCGCAGCGTTCTGATGGTGGCGGATCCCAGGGGGGGCAACTTGCTGGCGTTTAATGTGGGGGATGCTGTGCGCGAGATCTTGCCACGTACCTTTTGGATTGAGCTGCAATCTCGCTTTGGCAACCAATTCTATGTGCGGGAGCACGGCACCCAACGCGCCATCCTGGAGACCGTTGATGTCTTGGATCGCTGCTTTCATCAGGGGGGCTGCCGTGTGGTGCCCGGCCTGCCTCAAGAGCAGTGGATCCTAACGCTGGTGACCTCGATTTTGGGCGGGATTGTCTTCGGGTTTGCCGGCAAGCCCCGCCATGCGGAGGAGCTGTTTAACTGGCGTTGGGCCTTGCTCATTTCTCCCCTGTGGTTTATTTTGTTCGGGGCCTTCGGTATCGGGCCGGTGGTCACACGCACGCAGGATTGGATCCCGGTGTTGCGCAACGTCTTGGGGTTTTTGGCAGGGGCTTTGGTGATCTACCTGGCTCCCATTGCTCGCCCGGCAGTGGATCAGCAGTAGCTGACTCGTGAAGTCGGCTGGGCGTCCTTCCCTGCGAGCCCCAGTTCGCAGGGGACAAATGCTAGAATCGGTGAGCAGAAATTGCTGGTGTAGCTCAGTTGGTAGAGCACTCGACTTGTAATCGAGCGGTCGTCAGTTCGAATCTGACCATCAGCTTTTGTTGCTATAGAGCTGGGCTCTGCCGTCTCCTCTCGCTGAAGCAGAACTCAGCTTCTACACTGGTGGTTAGATTGGCATTAGCGGGATCCCTGGGTCTTGTTGACAGGAGGCCAAGGCCGATCCCTGCTCAGTTTGGCATACCTACTCAGCCGATTGGGTTGTTCTCCTGATTCTCCTTGGATGTCTATGTCCGGTCTCCCAGCCGCTACGGTTCGTCGATTGCAAAAGCTGCCCCAGGTGCCCTCCGTGTGGGAAGGGGATCGCCACAAGCTCTCAGGATCGCCACCCATGGGATCCCAGACAGAGGGGGAGTGCATTCTTTGGGTAGATGGCGCTCAGGGCGTGGTACGGGCCATGGAAGTAGTGCCCGCCGATTCTGGCTTTGAGCCGATGGTGCGAACCTTGATTGTGGCCATGGAGCGGCCCCATGCTGCCTCACCTGCTCGCCCCCAGAAGATCATCGTGCGGGATCGAGAGGTGCAATTTTTCTTGCGCGGCATCCTGCACGAGCTGGACATCAAGGTGGAATGCCAGCCGGAATTGCCTCTAATCGATGAGATCCTGCAGAGCTTTGAAGAGGCCAACGAACGGATCCCTCCCCCTCTGCCGGAACACTATGTTGAGTTGCTGGCCGGCAAAGCCCTTACCCTCTGGCGAGATGCTCCCTGGGATTACCTAGAGGATCACCAAATCTTGGCCATCGACCTAGATCACTGGGACATCCAAACCCTTTATCTCTCGGTGATGGGGCGGTTGGGCATGGAGTATGGGGTGCTTTTTTATCGCTCGCTGCCCTCTCTTAAACAGTTTCGCCAGGATGCGGGCCAGCCGGATACTCCCGAAGAGATGGAGGAAGCCTTCCTCAGACAAGATTGTCTCTATCTCACATTCCAAGCTCGCAATCCTGAACTTAACGAACTGCCGGATCTGGACTTGGCAGATTTGGATCCTGAGGAAATTGAGCCGAACTTCGGCACCATTCACCCCCTGGAAGGCTTGCGCGTGACTTTGCAGGAGGATGAGGCGGCGGCCTTATCGGTGGCCCTGGAAGCCTTGCATCGCTTCTTCAAGCAGTACCACCGCAAGCTGGAAGATGACTTTCGACCCTATCAAGGCCGGTACCGCATTCCCAATCCCCAAGAGAAGGGGACAACCATTTCGGTGCAGGTGCGCACCCTGCCGGACGTGGCCGAAGAGCTGCTGCAGCTGGAAGGGGAGGAGGAAGAACCTGCCCAAACCCTGCTGCGGGATGATTTGGTGCCCGAGGGCGCGCAGATAGGTCTGGGGGTCTTGCCGTGGACAACGGTGGAAATGCTGCGTCGCACGGGGCAATGGCATCCCCTCCCCCAAAGCAAGCTGGTGAAAAATGGAGAAGGGCTGCCGGTGGTGATTGTGCGCACCTCTCGATCAAAAGCAAAGCAGCTCATCGAGAATTTGCGTGGGGAAGGTGGGCCGCAAGGCGTTTGTTTCAACACAGGGGTGGATCCCTTCGATGGCGATCGCTACGACTTGGAAATTGTGCAAACGGGCAATCGCGATCTGCACCTGTTTGGAGAGTTTCCCGAAGATGATCCCGTTCACTCCATGGCTCGCAAGCGCTGGGAGCGGCGTTGCCGGGATACGGGTGGCTATTGCGGCTTGGTGGTGGCGATGGGGGTGAATTCTACGCGTCCAGAGCTGCAAGTGCGCCACATTCTGGCCTTGTTTGAGATGCAGGCTTTGAACCCAACGGGACTGGGACTGGGGCCGATGGTGCGGATTAGCCGACAATTGCACTTGCCTTGACCGTCCAGATGGAGGCAGGTTAGGTGCTGCTGGTAACCTGAGCAACTTTCTCCCAGCCGGGATCCCCTCTTTCTATCTCTGGCAGGTTTACCGGGCGGTGATTCGGTTTTTCCAGGGATCCACGCTATCTTGGCTCTGGTTCTCTCCTGGGTGCTGACCGGCAAAATAGCTCGACAAAGCATCTCGACAAAGCATCTCGACAAAGCATACAGTGGCCCTATCATCTGGGGGCTCTGGTATTGACCCTCAGTTTGTGGCAAGTGCTTGGAGTTTAGGGCAAGGGATCCCAGGTATCCTGCCGCCGCAGAGTAGCTTGTCGCAGCCGGGCCAAGTTGGCCGATCCGGTGCAAAAGGCAGCAATACGTAGCTCCTCGATCACGGCACGAAAGGTGTCCACCACCGCCTGCATCTGTCCTTGGGAGACGGCGTGTAAAGCGGGGGCGGCCATACCCACCACATCGGCTCCCAGACGGATAGCTTTGGCCGCGTCGATGCCATTGCGGATGCCACCGCTGGCCACCAGGGGTAAGTCCGGCAGCAGGCGACGAATTTCCAGCAGGGACAAAGCCGTTGGGATCCCCCAATCCCTAAAGCTGTGGGCGATGCGTTTCTTGAGAGCATCTGGTTGGCGATGGGCCTCCACCTCGCTCCAACTGGTGCCGCCCGCTCCCGCCACATCTAGGGCCGCCACACCGCATTCGGCCAGCCGCTGGGCTACCTTAGCACTGAGGCCATTGCCCACTTCCTTCACCACCACGGGCACCGGCAACTGCGCCACCAACTGTTCGATGCGGCCATACAATCCACGCCAGTCGGGATCCCCTTGGGGTTGAACCGCCTCCTGGAGAGGATTGAGGTGCAGAATCAATGCATCCGCCTCGATCATCTCCACCGCCCGTCGCGCCTGCTCCAACCCATAGCCGTAGTTGAGCTGAACGGCACCCAGGTTGGCCAGCAGCAAAATATTCGGGGCCACTTGGCGCACCTGGTAAGTCCGGGCCAGCTCTGGATGTTCCAAAGCTGCCCGCTGGGATCCCACCCCCATGGCAATGCCCAACTGTTGGGCAGCGGCGGCCAGTTGTCGGTTTAGCTCATGGGCAGCCTCTGTTCCCCCCGTCATGCTGCTGATGAGCAGGGGTGCCTGTAGGCGTTTTCCCAAGAATTCGCAGCTTAGGTCGATCTCCGGCAACAGCAGCTCCGGCAGCGCCACATGCTCAAAGAAAAACCGCTCAAAGCCGGTGCGGATCCCTTTGGCAGCCACATCCTGCTGCAGAACAATGTCCAGGTGATCCTGTTTGCGCTCGGAAATGGGGGGTAGAGAATCGGCCATCATGTCAGCAGTGCGGAGCACCTTGGTCTTGGTAGAGATTGTCAGTCTATAACGCCGCGCGCTGCCAAAAGCGAACAGCATTGCCCGTTCGCGCTAGCGGGACGGAGTCCAAGGTGACTCGCTATCTACTGGGACAGCAGTGCGGTTCCCGGTAGGGTGCCGGAGGCATAGCACTGTCGCGTCAGCGGTGCGGAGCACTATGATGTGGGCGGGATCCCAACCGGACAGCCATGCAACCCTTGCACATCTTGCTGGCAGAAGGCAACCCTCATCTGTGCAGCTTGCTGTGTTGGCATTTGCAACAGGCCGGACACCAAGTTTGGGCAGCAGAGACCCTTCGCCAGGCAAAGACCCTGCTGCAACACCAGCCCATTCACCTGCTGATTTTGGATGCGGAGCTGTCCAACCGCGGCGGGCTGCAATTGTGCCGGTGGGCCCATCGCCAATGTGATCTGTTAATTCTGCTACTCTCCCACCGGGGATCCGAGGCGGATATCATCGCCGGCCTGGAGGCAGGAGCGGACGATTACCTCACCAAGCCCTTCAGTATGCAACTGCTGGATGCCCACCTTCTAGCCTTGGCTCGGCGGCGACAGCGTCATATTCCTCCCACCTTTCTGCAGTATGGGGATCTCAAAATTGACCTGGTGCAACGGCGCGTCGCCTTGGCTGGGGAAGAGATCGACCTCACGCCCCAGGAGTTTAGCCTGCTGATGGTGCTGGTGCAGGCGGACGGGGATCCCGTCTCTCGTCTAGAGCTACTAGAGCGAGCATGGCCGGATTCCACCGATAACCCTCGCACCGTCGATACCCATATCCTCTCGTTGCGCAAAAAGCTGGAACGGGATCCGCGCCAGCCCAGCTTGATCCACACAGTGCGCAATGTCGGCTACTGCTTCGGTCTCAACCCCCCGCTGCCTCAGGAACAGAAAACCGTTTCAGTGGCTGCAGGCGTTTCGGGATCTGGGCCTCAGCGGCAGCGTCGTGGAGTCGCAGCGTCAGGGGAGGCACCTGCAAATCAATCAATCAAATCCCGCTAGGCAGATTGCGCAGGATCCCAGTCGGGATTGCTCAGTTGCAGCAGAGACCGGCGCACCCGCTGCTCCAGAGCCAGGTTGTGATGTTGGCGGCTGACCTGCAAAGCTGCCTGCAAATCCGAAAAAGCTGTCGCTTTATCCCCCATATTCCAGTAGGCCAGCCCTCGTCCGTACAACCCATACTCGTCGGAGAGGTCGATGCGGTTCATGTCCGCTTCCAGGCGAAAGGCCCGCTCGTAGTCGTCCAAAGCAGCTTTGATCTCCCCCAGCGCATAGAGAAGGTTGCCCCTGATGTAGAGAACGTTGGGCTGTTGGGGTTCTATTTCTAGGCTGCGGCTGAGGTCGGCAATGGCCTCGTCAAAGTAATCACCACAGGCGTAGGTCACCCCCCGCTGGTAGTAGTGGGCTGGGCTGGGATCCCAGTCAATAGCCTGCGACCAATCGGACAAAGCCGCCTCCCATTCGCCCAGGTAGCTGTGCAAACGGGCCCGCTGGGAATGGGCAAGCGCTGAGGTGGGATCCAAGCGAATGGCTTCATCCAGATGAGCTAGGGCCAAAGGCAGGGATCCCTGTTGCATGAGCAGGTTGGCCAAGCTGAGGTGGTGGGGGACATTGGGGTGTAGGCGCACCAGCTCAGCAAACTCCGCCGTTGCTCCCTGGAGATCCCCCTGAGATTGACGAATCAGCCCGCGATAAAAATAGGGTTCTGGTCGCCGCGGGGCCAACCGGATCGCCTGGCCGAAATCCTCCAGGGCCTGGGGAACTTGGCCGAGGGCAAAGTAGGCTTCTCCCCGCAAAATGTAGGCGTTGGCCAGGCAGGGATCCCGTTGCAGAGCCAAGCTGAGCTGTTCAATAGCCCCCAGCAAATCCCGGTTCAGCCACCGTTCTCGACCACGGTTGTAGGCCAAGATGGCCGGACGGGTAAAGGCAGAGATGGCGGCTGCACCCACCAGGCCCATCACTGCCAAAAGACGATCCTGCCGCCAGCTGGCCATGCTCCCCAGCAACAGGGCAACCGCAATCAAAAGGCGCAAACCGGCAGAGTCGTGGGCTCTGAACATACTGCTCTGCACCGCTGTTACGAGCGTATCCTGTTTTTTTAATCTGCTCGCGAGCTTCTCTCTGATTCTGCCCGATTTGGCAGCGAAAAACGCCGAACAGCTCAAGCCCAAAAAGCTCCCGTAGCTCACTTGGATCAAGAGTAGAAAGGGGATCCCCGTGCTCCTCCCAACCCTTTAGCTTGTGGGGGTGTGGGGGTAGCTAAGCCCCGCACTGTACCCGTAGCGTCAGTGTCGGGATACAGAGACCCCCACATGGTGTATGATGAGAGTAGTTGCACAAAACGGCTTTGCCGGAATCTGGTGCAGCTAGGCGGTGGGACATCCCGTGTCTGCTCGCAGAGGGTTCTTGCGTAGGCTCCCCGATGAAGCGAGAAGCCCACACTGTACCCGTAGGGTCAGTGATGGGAGTATGTCACGCCCAGAGCATCAACCGCAGCTCATAGGGATCGTGCATATCGGGGTGAAAGGGCAGCAAGCGGATGGCTAACCCTTGCAAGCCGCTGGCCTCATAGCAAATCTGGCCGGAAAAGATGGCCCGATCCTCCAGCGTCTCCACATAGCGCAGGGAGATTGCCTGTCCTTTCTGAATCTGGCCATCATCCTTGACCGGCCCCTGATAAGCTTGCACAATCACATCCTGAGGTTGCAGGGATCCCAGCCGCACTTCCACCGTCACGGTGAGGGGATCCCTGGCCATCACCACTTGGTCATCCTGTGCCAAGGCAAGGCCGGCAGCGGCAGCTTTCTTCGGGGTTTCGATCTGGACGTTGAGAACCTGGATGTTGTACCAATGCTCCTGCAGGTGGTTTTGCCAACGAACGAACTGGCGGGCCGACTCGAAGTGGTCACGGCGCATGCGGTCGAAGTAGTTGCTGAGAGGAATGTAGGCTCGCTGGACGTACTCCAACACCATGCGCTGCGTGCTGAACTGGGGGCAATTGAGGCGAATCGCCTGCTTCATGCGCTGGATCCACTGATGGGGTAGGCCATCGCTGCCGCGCTGGTAGAAGAGAGGGGCAACCTCTTGTTCCAGCAGGTCGTAGAGGGCATTCGACTCCACCTCATCTTGATAGGCGCGATCCTCATACTCCTCACCGCGGCCAATGGGCCAGCCGGTCTGGTAATAGTCAGCCTCGTCCCACCAGCCGTCCAAAATACTGAGGTTCTGTCCACCGTTGGCTGCCGCCTTCATGCCACTGGTGCCGCTGGCCTCCCGGGGGCGCAAGGGGTTGTTCAGCCACACATCCACCCCGGCCACCATCAAGCTGGTGACATACATGTCGTAGTCCTCAATGAAAACCAAGCGCTGGCGAAACTCCGGCTGCCGCGACACCTGCACGATCTGGCGGATCAGCTCTTTGCCGGGTATGTCGCGGGGGTGGGCCTTGCCGGCAAAGATAAACTGCATCGGGTACTGAGGATGGTTGAGCAAAGCCTTGAGCCGTTCCAGGTTGTGGAACAAAAGGGTGGCCCGCTTGTAGGTGGCAAAGCGGCGGGCAAACCCAATGGTAAGCACCTCCGGGTTGAGGGCCTCAGAGGCCCGTTGGATCTCAGCCGCTGAGGCAGCCCGTTTCTGGAGCTGTTCCATCAAGCGCTCGCGGGTAAAGTTAATCAGGCGGGAGCGGCTGCGCTCGTGGGCCCGCCACAATTCCCCATCCGGAATCCGATCCACCTTTTGCCAGAGGGGATCCGAAGGAGGAGCCTCTGCCCAATCCGGCCCCAGGTAGCGGTCGTAGAGGGCTTGGTTCTCCTCCCCCACCCAGGTGCGGACATGTACCCCGTTGGTGATGGAAGTAATCGGCACTTCTTCCAGCGGGATCCCAGGCCACAGCCGGCTGAACATCTTGCGGGAAACCGCCCCATGCAGCTTGCTCACACCGTTCACAAAAGAGGCCATGTTGATGGCCAGCACTGCCATGCTGAAGGGAGATTGGAAGTCGCCGGTATTTTCCCGTCCCAAAGCCAAAAAGCGCTCCCGGCTCAGGCCCATCTGGCTGTAGTAGAAGCCGAGGTAGTAATCGATCTTGTCGGGCGGGAACAAGTCAATCCCGGCGGGCACCGGCGTGTGGGTGGTAAACATCTGGCTGGACTTGGCCACCTGCCAGGCCTCTTCAAAGCTCAGCCCCTGCTCCACCATCAACAGGCGAATCCGCTCTACTGCCAAAAAGGCGGAGTGCCCTTCGTTCATGTGGTAGACGGTGGGATGGATGCCAAGGGCGCGCAAAGCCCGCACGCCGCCGATCCCCAGCATGATCTCCTGGTGGATGCGCAGATCTTGGTCGCCACCGTACAGCTCATCGGTGATGTCTTGGTCGTACTGGCTGTTGGGCTCGATGTTGGTGTCCAGAAGATAGAGGGGCACCCTCCCCACCGTCACCTTCCAAATGCGGGCGAACACCTTGCGGTTGGGATAATCCACCTCAATGCGAATTTCGCGGCCCTCCGCATCTCTCTGCAGCTCCAGGGGCATGTTAAAGAAATCGTTAACTGGGTAGCGTTCCTGCTGCCAGCCGTCGGGGTTGAGGTACTGGCGGAAATACCCCTTTTGGTAGAGCAAGCCCACACCCACCAGGGGCAAGCCCAGGTCGCTGGCCGCCTTGAGGTGATCCCCGGCCAAAACCCCCAAGCCGCCTGAGTAGAGGGGCAGACAATCGGCCAAACCAAACTCGGCCGAAAAATAAGCGTAGCACTCCCCTTCCACCGCTTGGGCCGAACGATACTTGCGGTACCAAGTGTCTTCCTGCAGGTAGCTCTGCAGTTGTTGGCTGGCCCGTTCCAACTGGGCCAAAAAGCCGGGATCCTCCGCCAACTCATCCAGCCGTTCCTGCCGAATCCGGCCCAGAAGAGCCACCGGGTTGTGGCTGCAGGCATCCCACAGATCCGGATCCATGCGCCGGAATAGGCTGCGGGTTTCTACGTTCCAACTAAAATGCAGGTTGTAAGCCAACAAGCGCAGACTTTCCAGCGGAGTAGGCAGGTAGGGAGTGACCTTAAACGTGCGTAGCGGCTTCATAAAGACTGGGAGGAGCGTTGTTTCCACTGTCAGGCTACCTTGCCCTCAGGCTGAGGGCGTGGCTTTTTAACTTGAATGTCGATTTGTAATCCAGTGGATGCCGAGCTGTAATCCAACGGCTGCTCGAACTCCCTCAGGGCTCTATTTGGGATGGATCCGACTGCGCCCCTGGCCGATACGATCGCTGCCATTGCCACTGCGGTAGTGCCTGAACAGGGCAGCGTGGGGATTGTGCGCCTTTCCGGGTCACGAGCCCTTCCCATTGTCCAAGCCATCTTTACCCCTGCCCGCCGCAACGCAGTCTGGGAGAGCCATCGGCTCCTCTACGGCTGGATCCGCGACGAGAAAGGCCAAATCCTAGACGAAGCGCTGGCTGTTTGGATGCAGGCCCCCCGTTCTTACACCCGCGAAGATGTGGCAGAGCTGCATTGCCACGGTGGCATCATGGTGGTTCAGGCCACGTTGCAACAATGCCTGCGGCAGGGGGCGCGGTTGGCCCAGCCGGGGGAGTTTAGCCTGCGCGCTTTTCTGAATGGCCGCATTGACCTCACCCAGGCCGAGAGTGTGGCCGATCTGGTGGCGGCCCGCTCCCCTCAGGCGGCCCGGATGGCCCTAGCAGGCTTGCAGGGTAAGTTAGGGGGATCCATTCGCGCCCTGCGCCAGGAGCTGCTGGGTTTGTTGGCAGAAATTGAGGCTCGCCTCGACTTTGAAGAGGATCTGCCCCCCTTGGATGTTGCCGCTTGGCAGGCCCGGCTCCAAGCTATACAAACCCAGATCCAAGCTCTGCTGGCCACAGCAGAACGGGGACAACTGCTGCGCACCGGGGTGAAGGTGGCCATTGTCGGGAGGCCCAATGTGGGCAAGTCCAGCCTGCTCAATGCTTGGTCAGGACAGGATCGGGCCATCGTCACCGATCTGCCCGGCACCACCCGCGACGTGGTGGAATCCCACCTGGTGGTAAAAGGGATCCCCGTTCAACTGCTGGACACTGCCGGCATCCGCGCCACCGAAGATCCGGTGGAACGGCTGGGGGTGGAGCGCTCCCAACGCCTAGCCCAGGCTGCCGATGTGCTGGTGCTGGTCATCGACGCCCAAGCGGGCTGGACGGCTGCCGACGCCGCCATCTACGAGTCGATCCGCCATCGCCCCCTCATCCTGGTGATCAACAAAACCGACCTCGCCCCGCCAGAGGGGATCCCTCTCCCCCCCGAGATTGCCCACCGCGTCCCCGCCGTTGCCGCCCAAGGGAAAGGGATCCCGGAGCTGGAAGAAGCCCTGGAGCAGCTTGTCACCCAGGGACGTCCCCAGCCCAATCTGGAGATAAGCCTGAACCAGCGGCAGGCCGCTGCCCTCCAACAAGCCCAAGCCAGCCTGGAACAGGTGGGGCAGGCCATCCAAGCTCAGCTCCCCCTGGACTTTTGGAGCATCGACCTACGGGGCGCCCTGCATGCCCTTGGCCAGATCACCGGCGAGGAGATCTCGGAATCAGTGCTGGATCAGATTTTCAGCCGCTTCTGCATCGGCAAGTAACTCTATAGACTCCTCCTAACTCATACTCATTTTGAGTTTGTGTTACTATGGGCTCAGTTGGGAAGCCGAAGCGGATCCCCGATAATGGAAACACAATTAGGAGATTAGGCATGGTTACCGCCGAGAAAACCCGTTTGTACCCCACCCGGATCGACTTGCCGGCAGAGGCCCGCACGCAACTGGTGGAGCTGCTCAACCAGTCCTTGGCAGACACGTTGGATCTGAAGACGCAGGTGAAACAGGCCCACTGGAACGTTAAAGGCATGCACTTCATCGCCTTGCACGAGATGTTCGACACTTTTGCCAGCACCCTGGAAAACTACGTGGACATGCTGGCGGAACGGGTTACGGCGCTGGGGGGCATCGCCCGCGGCACGGCTCGCATCGTTGCCCAAACCTCCACCTTGCCGGAGTACGATCTGGCCGCTGAAGAGGGTCGGGATCACCTGCAGGCTTTGGCAGCCCGTTACGCTCACTATGCAGCTTCCGTCCGCCGCAACATTGACCGCACCACCGAACTGGGGGATGCCGACACAGCAGACCTGTTCACCGAGATCTCGCGCCAGATTGACAAAGATCTTTGGTTTATCGAGGCTCACCTGCAGGCGTGACGCCAGCGAGGCCAGTCACAGGCAAGTGGATCAAGCAAAATGGGCGTTAACGTTCCCCTCCTGTATTTGGTGGCTCTGGCCAGTATCCTCGGCGTGGCGGGCTTCTTTGTCCTGCGGGAGGTGCTGCGGGTACGGGCCCAGGAAAAGGTCATCCGTGAGCTGCAGCCCCGCCTGAGCAAAGGCAAGGGATCCCCGCAGGAGCACTACGAGTTGGGCAGCGTCTATTTGCAAAAAGGCCTCTACGACCAGGCGGTTGCCCAGCTCAAAAAAGCCCTAGAAGTGGCCGGGGAGAACATTCCCCCCGTCTGCAACGCCCTCGGTTTTGCCTACTTCAGCCAGGGGCAGTACGACTTGGCCATCCGTTACTACAAGGATGCCGTGGCTGCGGATCCCGGTTATGTAACTGCTTGGAACAATCTGGCCCATGCCTATGAGAAGAAAAATCTCTATGGCCCAAGCCTGGAAGCTTACGAAACTGCCCTGAAGTTGGATCCCCGAAATGCCATTGCTAAGCGGCGCTCGGAGTCTCTGCGCAAACGGTTGCAGCCCAGCCCCTGAGGATCCCATCTGCAATTCCATCCGCAGAAATACTCTTGACCGCAGCACAGTTGTCCATAGGAGTTGGCTCTAAAGACTCCATCCTGCCTGTGCAGGCACTTCCTTATCCTCTCAAAAGAAGATTGATAATACTGAAATCTTGAGCGCAAATGTAAGATCCGGTATCGTGTTGCCTGGGCTGGTATTATGTCTTAAATAAAACGAGAGGCCATTTCATGGATTCGCAATCGGTAGCACCTGTGGTTTTGGTGATCCTGGATGGCTGGGGTTATCGGGATGCTCTCGATGGCAACGCGGTGCTGGCTGCGGAAACCCCTGTCCTGGATAGCCTTTGGGCTGCCTATCCCCACACCCTGCTGCAAGCTTCGGGTCGGGCCGTGGGCCTGCCGGCAGGACAGATGGGCAACTCTGAAGTCGGGCACCTGACCTTGGGGGCAGGGCGGGTGGTGCCGCAGGAATTGGTGCGCATCAGCGACGCGATAGAGACAGGATCCCTCTTCCAGGATCCCTTGTTGATGCAAGTTTGTCGCCAGCTCAGAGAGCGAGGGGGCCGTTTTCACTTCGTTGGCCTTTGCTCCGAGGGGGGGGTTCACTCCCACATCGACCATCTCTATGGGTTGCTCAAGCTGGCGGCCCAGGCTGAGATTCCGGCCTATGTCCACGCCATCACCGATGGCCGCGACACTTTGCCCCGCGATGGTGCCAGGGTTCTGGCCGCCCTGGAAAAAGAGCTGCAATGGCTGGGCAATGGCGTCATCGCCACCCTGAGCGGACGCTACTACGCCATGGATCGGGATCGCCGTTGGGAGCGCACCCAAAAGGCCTACGAGATCATGACCCAAGACGGCCCTGGCCGTGGACAAAGCGCCGCGGAGGTGATGGAAGCTTTCTATGCCCAGGATCTCACAGACGAGTTCATCCCGCCCACCCGCCTGGCTCCGGGGGCTGTGCAGCCGGGAGATGCGGTGCTTTTCTTCAACTTCCGCCCAGATCGCGCCCGCCAACTTACCCAAGCCTTTGTCTGCCCAGACTTTTCGGGTTTTCAACGCCCCTTGCTGCCGGCTCTCACCTTCATCACCATGACTCAGTACGAGGCGGATCTGCCGGTGCAGGTGCTGTTCAAGCCCCAGAACCTGAATCACCTGCTGGGCCAAGTGGTGAGCGAGGCCGGCCTCAAGCAATTGCGCATTGCCGAGACGGAAAAATACGCCCATGTCACCTACTTCTTCAACGGCGGCATCGAGCAGCCCTTCCCCGGCGAAGATCGCATCCTGGTGCAAAGCCCGCTGGTGACCACCTACGACCAGGCGCCGGAGATGTCGGCAGTGGAAGTGACCGACAAGGCGATAGAGGCCATCGCCCGCCGCGAATACAGCCTGGTGGTGCTCAACTATGCCAACCCCGACATGGTAGGTCACACCGGCAACTACGAAGCCACCATCCGCGCCCTGGAAACGGTGGATCGCTGTTTGGGCCGGCTGCTGGCGGCAGTGGTAGATGCGGGAGGCACTACTTTGATCCTGGCGGATCATGGCAATGCAGAGCTGATGTGGGATGAGAACGGCAACCCCTGGACGGCCCACACCACCAACCCCGTTCCCTGCATTCTGGTGGAGGGGGAAAGGCGCAAAATCCCCGGCTGTGGCGGCGATGTCAAGTTGCGCTCCAACGGCACTTTGGCTGATGTGGCCCCCACCCTGCTGGAGATCTTGGGCCTGCCTCAGCCCCCCGAAATGACAGGACGTTCGCTTTTGCAGCCGGCAGAATACACCATCCTCCAGCGGCAACCCAGTCCTGTGGGGCGGTAGGTGCCAGGGATCCCTTACTCCGTCACTGGGATCCCTTCTTGGGCCAGCCATGCTGTTAGCTCTCCCCAGTTGCGATAGACAGCCAGAACCCGTGAGCGCTCGGGGTGATAGGGGGCAGCCAAGCGCTCCAACTGCAAAAAGCGGGCCTGGGGAGGGATCACCGCCGCTTCGGGATCGGGGGGAGTGGGTCGGCGCAAGGAGCTGCTGTAGCCGCGGTAGATCAGCACCAGATCAGACTCTCCCTCGCTTTCCACCTCAACCCGCAGCACCTCTTGCGGGTGGTCTTGGCTATAGCGCTCCAAGGCCAAGGGCCAAGGCAGGGCCCTCATGCTTCCAGTTCCCCCTTATCAGTTCCGGGTCGCAGCCGCCAGACAAAGTAGAGGCTGTAGAGCAGGTAGGCCACCAGCCCCCAGGCCCCCACGCTCCCCAGCAGCTCCGGCGATACATTGGGATGGAAGATCTCCCGAAACCCCAGCGGTGGCCCAAACCAAGCCCGGCACTCCTCTGGCAGAGAAGTGCGGAAAGCACAGGGCACAAAGGCCCCCGAAAAGAGGATCCCGGCCCCCATATAACCAGTCAGGCCCCACCGCCAGAGCAAAAAGGCTCGCGCCGCCCAGGTTCTCGACTGCTCGAGAGCAGCACTCCAGTCCCGCCAAAACCAAAGACAAACCAAGATCAACAGCCGCGCCATTGCTCCACTGAGAAAGCTGACGGGCAGGCCCCCAATCATCAGGTACACCGTCACCGCCAAGAGGCTCGATACCCGCCAATAAACGATCAATAGCTGAATCAAGGGCCGCAACCCCACCGCAAAAGCCCAAATCAGCAGCAGCAATGGCATCACCACCGTCAGCGCCACTGCCAAGCGGTAGTCCAGCCAGATTGCATCCACCAGCCAACTCTGGGGAGTCATCCTCACCCTCTGCCACTCCTGCCCCTTAGTATATGAAACCTGGGGGATCCAGGACGGGACACAGAGAGTTACGGAATGTTAACGCCTGCTGACCATCCCCAGCAAAACTTTACACCAGACAGCTTTCAGAAAGTTTTCCATTTTGCCGCTACCGATCCCCGAAAGTGGTAGATTCTTAGCTAGCTCCTCAGAGGAGCATGACTCTAGTCAATAATAAGCTCAACTATACTGAAAATAGTGTATAATATGTTCAGTACAGATTACTACCAGTTGATCTTTCTGTTTACTTTCGAGTCTGCCAACATGGTAGCCAAAGCAAAGCAGAAAATTGGTAGTAAGACGACACGGAAACTGCGCTTTGGGTATTCTACTCAAAGCTTTGCGGGATACCGCCATTCTGTTTGGAAACAAACAGAATGCTATCGCTGCATAGTTGAACAGTGATGTTCAGCAGTGTTCAGCGTAAATGTATCAGTATCCCTGTCGTTCGGAAGGCCAGCTGCCTGTCTGAGCGACCAGCGGAGTCTCCTTCAGACCTTGGCCCAACTTAATCTCATTAAGTATTGTTACTTAATCGTGTTATCTTGGGTTAAGGTCAAACCTTGAGAGGCATGACCTCAAAACCATGGCCCGTTCTTCCAGACTCCTCTCTCACAGTTCTACCCGTTGGAAGGCGACCCAGTGGAAGCCCAGACCACTGCCTCCCTTGGAGAATGCACCTCCTTCTCCGAAGCGGGAGGAAGAGACAGGGGATCCAGTTGCGTCAGAGCCACCCCTTGCCCTGGGGAAGCCCGATTTGGCGAGGAAGGTGAAGGGTGGAGCTAGGGGGGCAGCAGTTGCTGGCAGCGGGAGCTATGAAGCGCTGCAGCTGTGGCTGGTGCTGGTTACCTTGGGGGTAAGTCTGGCCATTGCCGTGGGAGTGGCCCTGGTTTACTCTCTGGGGGTAGCTGCCAACTACTTGCTGGGGGCGGTTGTTGGCGTGGTTTATCTGCGCATGCTGGGCCGCGGCGTAGCGGAGCTGGGCAAAAGCCGCAACCGTTTGGGGGTGACGCGTTTGGCTCTGTTTGTCGGGCTGATCGTTTTAGCCACTCAGGTGAAGTCTTTACAGATATTGCCCATTTTCCTGGGGTTCATGACCTACAAGGTCACCCTGCTCATTCATCTTGTCCAGACCTTGACCCGTTCATCTTCTTCTGTGTGATGCCCATGAACCTGTCCTTCTCCTCTCCTCCTCTTTTGGCAGAACTCGAGGTCGGCCATCACCTTTACTGGCACCTGGGCAAATTCACGGTTCACGGGCAGGTTTTGATCGCCAGCTGGATCGCCATTGCCCTGATCTTGACGGTGGTCATTTTGGGCACCCGTCAACTGCAGCGGGAGCCGGCTGGCCTGCAAAACTTTGTCGAGTATGCCCTGGAATTTGTGCAAAGCATTGCCCGAGCCCAGATTGGCGAGAAAAACTTCCGGCCCTGGGTACCCTATGTCGGCACCTTGTTCCTGTTTATCTTTGTCTCCAACTGGATGGGCAACCTCTTCCCGTGGAAGCTGATTCCTCTGCCGGAAGGGGAGTTGGCCTCCCCCACCAACGACATCAACACCACTGCCGGGTTGGCGCTGCTCACCAGCATCATGTATTTCGTGGCCGGCATCAGCAAGCGGGGGCTGTCTTACTTCAAAAAGTACATCGAGCCTACCCCGATTCTGCTGCCCATCAACGTTTTAGAAGATTTCACCAAGCCCCTTTCCCTGAGTTTCCGTCTATTCGGCAACATCCTGGCAGAAGAGCTGGTGATTGCGGTGTTGGTGTTGCTGGTGCCCTTGTTTATCCCCGTGCCGGTGATGGTTCTGTTCCTGTTTACGGGGGCAATTCAGGCTTTGATCTTCTCAACCCTCTCGGCAGCTTACATTGGAGAGGCGCTGGAAGGTCATGGAGGAGGGGATCACCGTGATTGAGGCCGCTGTTCGGTCGATCCACCTTGGCCCTTTTCGGGAAAATCATCTCAAGGGGGTCAGCGCAAGGGATCCCTTCTCTGGTAAGGTTTGTTGGGGCCGACAAGTTATGCTGAAGGCCGCCGACAAAGGGGTGAGCGAGGTCGATTTACTGAGCCCGGATCATCCCAAGGCTGAAAAGCGCTGTTGCTTTTGTATCGATGGTTTGTGAATGACAAGGAGCATCTCATTATGGATCCGTTAACCTCTGCTGCTTCTGTTTTGTCTGCTGCTCTGGCCATTGGCCTGGGATCCCTGGGTCCCGGTCTGGGTCAGGGGAATGCTGCCGCTGCCGCCATGGAGGGGCTGGCCCGTCAGCCCGAAGCGGAAGATAAGATCCGCGGCAACTTGCTGGTCAGCTTGGCTTTCATGGAAGCTTTGACCATCTACGGCTTGGTGGTGGCGCTGGTGCTTTTGTTCGCCAACCCCTTTGCTTAACTCTCATTGGGGGCGGACTGCATTGATTTACCCATCCGCCCGCCCCCTCACCCAGCTCCATCTCAGACTCAGTTCCTGTTGGGGTTGCAACGTCATGTTCTTTCCAACCTTGTTGGCTGTTGAAGCGGCTGAAAAAGGTGGTCTTTTCGATCTGGATGCCACCCTGCCCCTGATTGCCATTCAGTTTTTGCTGTTGGTGGCAGTGCTCAACTCCCTCTTCTATGAGCCGGTTACGCGGGCTATCGACAGCCGCAACGACTACATCCGCACCACTCAAGCGGAAGCCCAAGAGCGGTTGGACAAGGCGGTGTCGTTGACCCGACAGTATGAGTCTGAGATCAGCCAGGCCCGCTTGCAAGCCCAGCAGGTGATCGCTGAGGCAGAGGCTGCAGCTGCTCGCATTCGTTCCGAGAAACTGGCTGCCGTGCAGGCAGAGATCCAGCAGAAGCTGGAGGCGGCGCGGCTACAGGTCGAGCAAGAGAAGCAGGCAGCCCTCGAACAGCTGCAGCAGCAGGTGGATGCCATTGCCGCCCAGATTACCCAGAAACTGTTGGGCAGTGCTCGTTAGATCGCTGGTTGGAAGTACTTTTGGAGGAGCTTGCGATGCCTGTGTGGAGTTGGGTGGCCGGTTGGATCTTGGCTGTGGCCGAGACCACGGAGCTACTCCCAGAAGCCAAGGCAGGAGAGGGGGATCTCTTGGCCAAGATTCTCGAGAGCAACCTGATCAACATCGCGATCATTCTCACCTTGCTGTTTATCTTGGGTCGCAAAGTGGTGGGAGAAGCCCTGGCCAAGCGGCGGGAGGGGATCCTAGAAGAACTGCGGCAAGCGGAGCAGCGCAAGCGGGAAGCCATCGAGAGGCTGGCGGAGGAGCAGCAAAAGCTGGCCCAGGCTCAGCAGGAGGCTGAACGTATCCGCAAGCAGGCGGAAGCCAACGCCGAAGCCCGTCGGCAAGAGTTGTTGGAGCAGGCGGAGCGGGAAGTGGAGCGGCTGCGGGCCAATGCTGAGAAAGAGTTGTCCAGCGAGCAGGAGCGGGTTTTTCAGGAGTTGCGTCGGCAGATCGTTCGCCAAGCCCTGAGCAAGGTGGAGCAGGAGTTGCCGCAGCACCTCAACGAAGAGGTTCACCGCAGCCTGATCGAGAAAGGGATCCAAATGATTGCCCGCTAACTCTCAAGGAGGAGAAAGGTATGATCAGCAGCACAATGGCTGAGAAGGTGGTGGATCCCTATGCCGAGGCTCTCATTGCTCTTGGGTCAGGCCAGGGATTGCTGGACACTTTTGCCGCCGATATGCGCTTTATTGCCGAGGTTTTGCGGGCTACGCCGGAGCTGGGCCAGTTTCTCGCCAACCCGGTGATCAAGGCCGAGGCCAAAAAGAACCTGCTGCAGCAAGTATTTGCCGATCAGATCCACCCTCTGCTGCTGAATGCGCTGAAGTTGTTGACCGACCGCCGCCGTATCATGTTTCTCGGGACTGTTTGCCGGCGCTTTTTGGATCTGCAGCGGAAGCTCCAGAACATCGTCCTGGCCGAGGTGACGACGGCGATACCCTTGACGGAAGCTCAGCAGCAGTCAATTCGCGAGCGGGTGATGGACTTCACCCAGGCCAGCGGTGTGGAGTTGCAAGCCACTCAGGATCCGGAGCTGCTGGGAGGGGTGGTCATCAAGATTGGATCCCAGGTGATCGACCTCAGCTTGCGTGGACAGTTGCGCCGGCTGGCCTTGCAGTTGGCCTAAGTTGTTTTTTGAGGATCCCTTCCCGTTACCTTGAGAGGACTGCTATGCCTACCATTCGCCCAGACGAGATTAGCACCATCATCAAACAGCAGATCGAGCAGTACAACCAGGAAATGCAGGTCTCCAACGTGGGGACAGTTCTGCAGGTGGGGGATGGCATTGCCCGCATCTACGGTTTGGATAAGGTGATGGCCAGCGAGCTGCTGGAATTTGAGGATGGCACCACCGGTATTGCCCTCAACCTGGAAGAAGACAACATCGGTGCCGTGCTGATCGGCTCCGGGCGAAATATCCAGGAGGGATCCACCGTCAAATCTACGGGCAAAATCGCCAGCATCCCCGTGGGGGAAGCCCTCTTGGGCCGCGTGGTGGATCCCCTGTGCAACCCCCTCGACGGCAAAGGCCCGATCCAGTGTACGGAGTCTCGCCTGATCGAATCTCCGGCACCTGGCATTGTCGATCGCCGCTCTGTGTACGAGCCCCTGCAAACCGGCATTACCGCCATCGATGCCCTGATCCCCATCGGGCGGGGGCAGCGGGAACTGATCATCGGCGACCGCCAAACCGGCAAGACCACCGTTGCGGTGGACACGATCCTGAACCAAAAAGGGCAGGATGTGATCTGCATTTACGTGGCCATTGGTCAGAAGCAGAGCACCATCGCCCAGGTGGTGGGCATCCTGACCGAGCGAGGGGCTATGGACTACAGCATTGTGGTGGCTGCCGGCGCCGATAGCCCGGCCCCGTTGCAGTGGCTGGCCCCCTACTGTGGCGCCACCATTGCTGAATACTTCATGTACCAGGGCAAACACACCCTGGTGGTCTATGACGACCTCTCCAAGCAGGCGGTGGCTTATCGGCAAATGTCGCTGCTGCTGCGCCGTCCACCCGGTCGGGAAGCTTATCCTGGGGATGTGTTCTACCTGCACTCGCGGCTATTGGAGCGAGCCGCCAAGCTGAGCAGCCAACTGGGAGAGGGATCCATGACGGCGCTGCCGATCGTGGAAACCCAGGCCAATGACGTGTCGGCCTACATTCCCACCAATGTTATCTCCATCACCGATGGGCAGATCTTCTTGGAATCGGATCTGTTCAACGCTGGCATCCGCCCGGCCATCAACGTCGGGATTTCCGTCAGCCGCGTCGGCTCGGCAGCTCAGACCAAGGCGATGAAAAAGGTGGCTGGCTCCATCAAGGTGGAACTGGCGCAATACCGCGATCTGGAGGCCTTTGCCCAATTTGCCTCTGACCTGGATGAGGCTACCCAAAAGCAACTGGCCCGCGGCCAACGGCTGCAGGAGTTGCTGAAGCAGCCACAGTACTCTCCCCTGTCTCTGGATCAGCAGGTGGCCATTATCTATGCGGGGACGCGAGGCTATTTGGATGACATTCCGGTGGAGAAGGTCTCCAGCTTCAAACAGGGCCTTTTGGCTTACCTGGGCACCACCCATCCCAAGTACGGCGAGATCGTCCTCTCCACCAAGCAGCTCACCGACGAGGCAGAAGAAATCTTGAAAACGGCCATCACAGAGTTCAAGCAGAGCTTCGTGGCCAAGGCGGCCTAGGGTGACGCGGATCTCTCCTGGCCCGGATCCCTGTCGACCACCAAAATAGAGGGAGTAGGTTATGGCAAACCTCAAGCGCATCCGCGATCGCATCAAGGCGGTGAAAAACACCCGCAAAATTACCGAGGCCATGCGGCTGGTGGCAGCAGCTCGGGTGCGGCGCGCCCAAGAGCAAGTGATGGCCACCCGTCCCTTTGCCGACCGACTGGCCCAGGTTTTCTATCGGCTGCAGACGCGGCTGCGACTGGAGGATGTCAACTTGCCTCTGCTGAAGCAGCGGCCCATCCAGACGGTGGGGCTGTTGGTGGTGGCCGGGGATCGGGGCTTATGCGGAGCCTACAACGCCAACGTGATTAAGCGCACCGAGGAGCGGGTTCGCGAGCTGCAGGAGACAGGGCAGCAGGTGCAGCTTTACCTGGTGGGCCGCAAGGCGGTGCAGTATTTCCAGCGGCGCTCCGCTCCCATCGCCAAGACCTACGTGAATTTGTCGCAGATCCCCACGGCGGCTGAGGCTGCCCAGATTGGGGATCAGCTCCTGGCGGCCTTCTTGTCGGAGAAGGTGGACAAGGTAGAGCTGCTCTACACCCGCTTTGTCTCTTTGATCAGCTCCCGTCCGGTGGTGCAATCCCTGTTGCCCCTCGATCCGTCGCGGTTGGCCACTCAAGACGATGAAATTTTTCGTCTTTTGGTGCGGGGCGGAGAGTTTACTGTCGAGCGCAGCAAAGTCATCGCAGCGGTCTCGGCCCCACCTCAGGACATGATCTTTGAGCAGGATCCCGTGCAGATTTTGGATGCACTGCTGCCGCTGTACCTGAACAACCAGTTGCTACGGGCCTTGCAGGAGGCGGCGGCCAGCGAATTGGCAGCTCGCATGACGGCCATGAACAACGCCAGCGACAATGCCAGCGAGCTCATTCGCACGCTGGGTCTTGCCTACAACAAAGCTCGCCAGGCGGCTATTACCCAGGAGATCCTGGAGGTGGTGGCCGGAGCGGAGGCCTTGTAGGGTTCTCAAAGGAGATCCCCTGAGGAGCCGAGGTTGCGTTGCCGCGCCATCTGGGAGTTGAGCAGAACCACCGGCAAAATCCCCACTAAGACAATGGCCAAAGCCGGTGCCCCTGCCTCCGCGAGACGCTCATCGGCTGCCAAGCGGTAGGTTTGCACCGCCAAGGTGTCGAAGTTGAAGGGCCGCAGCACCATCGTGGCCGGCAGCTCCTTCATCACATCCACAAATACCAGCAGCATGGCCCCCAAGAGGCCACCGCTCATCAAGGGCAAATGCACCCGCCAGAGGGTACCCAGGGATCCCTGTCCCAGGCTGCGGGCTGCCTCATCCAAACTGGGGGGAATGCGCAGCAGCGTGGCCTCAACGGTGGCCAAAGAAACGGCCAAAAACCGCACCAGGTAGCCGAACACCAAAGCCGTGAGGGTGCCACTGATCACCAGGCCAGGTGGCTGTTGCAGCACCACCTGCCGCAGGTAGCTCAGCAGTTGATCCAACCACCCTAGGGGAATCAGAACCCCCACTGCAATCACCACCCCAGGCAGCGCATAGCCCAGAGAAGACAACTGCACTGCCAGCCGCAGGCCCCACGGGGATCCCGCCCGTCCTAGCCCCTGCATGCGCAGCCCGTACAGCACCACCACCGACACGGAAACGGCAATGACAGCCGTGATGGTCGATAGCAGAAAGCTGTTCTGGGCGTAGCTCCAAAAGCGGCGACCCAGCTCCCCCTGGCGCAGGGTCATATTGAGCAGAATCAAGGCCGGCACGACGAAGCCCAGCCCAATCGGGATCCCACAGGCTAGCCAAGCCCCCACCGCCCGGATCCCTTGTAGGCGGTAACGGGTTGGGGTGGGTTTGAACCCTTGGCGATAGTAGCGCGCCCGCCGGCGGGAGACCTGCTCCATCGTTATCAGCAGCAACACCAGCAGCAACAGCAGCGCCGAAAGCTGAGCCGCCGCCACCAGATTGCCCAGGGCCGTCCAGGTGCGGTAGATGCCGGTTGTAAAGGTATCTACCCCGAAATAGCTGACGGTGCCGAAATCGTTGAGGGTTTCCATCAAGGCCAGCAGACAGCCGGCCACGATCCCCGGTCGGGCCAGCGGCAAAGCCACCTTGAAAAAGCTGGCCCAAGGCCCGTAGCCCAAGGAGCGGCTTACCTCTAAGCAGGCCACCGATTGCTCCTGAAAGGCCAGCCGGGCCGAGAGGTAAACATAGGGATAGAGGGTGAGGATCAGCAGCAGGATCGCCCCCCACAACGAGCGAATGTTAGGGAACCAGTAGTCGCCGATCCCCCAACCTGTTACCCGCCGCAGCCAGATCTGGAAACCGCCGGTTACCTGCAAAAAATCGGTGTAGGCGTAGGCCAACACATAGGTGGGGGCCGCCAGGGGCAGCACCAACATCCACTCCAGCCAGGCCCGCCCCCAAAACTGACACATGGTCACCAGCCAGGCAGTGCCACTGCCCACCAGGATGACCCCCGCCGCCACCCCTGCCATCATCACCAGGCTATTGCGCACATAAAGCCCCAAGACCGTATCGGCCAGGTGCTCCCAAACCTGCCGCTCGTCCGCAAAAAGGCTGAGCAACACCGTAAGGACAGGAACGAGAATGAGACCGCTGAGGGTCAGAGTCAGAAGCGCCCAGCCGTTCAGAGGAAAGAAGCCACTTCCCGGCAGAGATTTGCTCAACAACTTCAACCTCATCTCTTTGTCCATCTCAACAGGCGGGAGCTACCTCTTGAGCAACTCCTGGGGAAGAAAAGGGGATCCTCCAGGGATCCCCAACCAAGTTTTCTCTCAAAACAAGCTCTTGGGCAGCTTAACGAAATAAACGATGTTCTCGTCTTGCTTGTTACCAAGGTAAGGCATAGTTTTTTCTTGAACCGCGCCCTTTTCCGAGACGATGCCAAAGTCGTCGTCGTTAACTATCGCTAGGGTAGTTGAGTTGAGAATGGCCAACCCCTCGGGCTTGTCGTGGGGATAATTGGGGATCGACATAATGTCAAATACTTCTTCTTTGTTTTCTGTGTTCAAAAGCAGATCCCGCTTTGGAACAGGAGCCTTTTCGGGAAGGTTTTCAATTGCCTTTGCCGGGCTATTGGTGTAGAAAGAAGCTAAAGAAAGCAGGAGCAAGAACAAGCCTGCTGTTCGCAGTTGTTTCATTTGGCAAACCTCCAGAAGCTTTTGAAAAAGAAAGACAGGACGCCTGAGCGGCCTCGAACGGAAGCAACGCCGTCCTAGAGTATCGACGCTTGGCCAAGAACCGTCAAGCTGCTTAACGTTCACGGCGTCAAGCAATGAAAGGCTGCACTCAGGGCCTGTCCTGGAGGCCTGATCTACTTCCAACCGGCCCGATCCATTACCTTTAGGGCATCAGGGGTGACGCGGCCAATGCTGGCAGCGTTGATCGTATCTTCCTTAAAGGTGCCAAAGCTGGCCACCAACGAGTCGATCTCAGCCCCAGGCAGTACCGGGTACTCATTGTTGCTCTGGGCAAAAATGGCCTGCGCCTCTGGCCCGGAGAGAAACTCCAAAAATTGGATGGCCGCTTCTTTGTTGGGAGCTGTTTTCAGAATGCCGGCCCCGCTGATGTTGACGTGGGTGCCACGATCCTGCTGGTTGGGGAAGAAGACGCCGATTTTCTCGGCTACGGCGCGCTCTTCTGGATTGTCGGATTTGATCAAACGCGGCAAATAGTAGGTGTTGGCCAAAGCCACGTCTCCCACCCCGGCGGCCACGGCCTTGATCTGATCTATGTCTCCCCCTTCCGGCGGACGGGCAAAGTTGGCCACCAAGCCTCGGGCCCATTGCTCCGTTTCCGGGATCCCGTGGGCCAAGATGATCGAAGCCGTCAAGGATTGGCTGTAAACGTTGCTGGAGGAGCGGGTGAGCACCTTGCCCCGCCATTTGGGGTTTGCCAAGTCCTCATAGGTGGACAACTCCTTGGGATCCACCTTGTCTTTGTTGTACATGATCACCCGCGCCCGCTTGGTGAGGCCAAACCAGTACCCCTCTGGATCCCGCAGAGACTCGGGAATATTTTTGGAGAGCGTCTCCGACTGGATGGGTTGAAACCAGCCCTCGTTCTGAGCCCGCCACAACCGGGCAACATCCACCGTCATGAAGATGTCGGCGGGGCTGTTGGATCCCTCGCTGCGGATGCGCTCGATGATCTCATCGGCTTTGCCCTGCACCCAATTCACGGTAATGCCCGTTTTCTGCTGGAAAAGTTCGTACAATTTCTCGTCTGTGCTGTAGTGTCGCGAGGTGTAGAGGTTCACTTCCCGATTGGCGCCATGGGCCGGACGCAGAAGAGACCCTGCTGCCAGAGCCGCAGAACCCAGCGTGGCTCCACTGACAAATTGCCGTCGCGATAAGCGCATACCCAACTCCTAAGTTCAAAAACATCTCAAGAGACACAGCTCCACCGGCCAGGCTCTCTCTGAGAAAGCACCGGAAAGCCAAGCCCAAAGGACAAAGACAGTCCCCGCAAGCCTCACTCTGTTGGCTCTTATCTTGGGCCAACCTTATTGAGACTTTTATTCAAGAACTTTGCCTTGAGGCAATGATAGGAGATCTCAAGTACCAGGTCAAGCTCTTGGGAGTTGTTCTCACTTCTCACCCTTTGGGATGAAACTGGGTGGCTTCCCCTTGTCCTCGACAGCGCCTGAGATGGCCAGCAACGCAGCCGGTCTTGTTGAGCAACGGGTCTCTACCCAGGGCTTTGCGGTCAGCGGTATTGACAGCACTCGCGAAAGCTGAAGAGGCTTCGGGTATAAAGGGAGCAGGGTAGATGACAGAGCTATGGTGAGCTCCCTTTCGAGATCGCCTCATGCACAGGTGCAAGAGAATAGCAGGGATCCAGGTGTCTCTATCCTGGTCTGCGGCTACAACGATTTGGTGGAGCTCACTCTCCAAGCCCTAGAAGCTTTTGGACATCGCGCTGTAGTAGTTGCTCCCGATCTGCCCCCTCATTTGGAAGAGCAGTGGCAATACCTACAGGCGGATCCCCGCCAGCCGGGGGTGTTGCAGCGGGCTGGGATCGAGCGGGTCAAGGTGGCGCTGCTGCTGGAGGACGATGACCAAGCCAACTTTGAGCTGGCTTTGCTGATTCGAGATCTCAATCCACAGGTGCGTGTCGTCTCCCGTCTGTTCAACCACAGCCTTGCCCGCTATCTCGACTCGGCTTTGCCGCAGCATTTTTCCCTATCGGTGGCGGCTTTGGCTGCCCCGGCTTTTGCCCTTAAGGCCGTTTCCGACGAATTTGTTGGCTACTTTGAGCTGCCCCAGCTGGAAGCCCAGCCGGCCACGCTTCCGCCAGAGCTGGCAGATCCGGCTTACTTTGTCTCAGACCGAGAGACCACCCTCTGGAACGTGGTAGAGCTGACCATCGGATACAACTCCCGCCTGCTGCATATGCCCCTCTCGGAGCTGGAGGAAACTTTTGGGGCGCGGGTGCTGTTTCATTACCCGGTGGATGGGCTTTCTGACTTTTCCAAACAGCGAGTTTTCGACGACTTTGACCACGAGGCAGAGCTGCTGGAGGGGGATCGCGTTTTGGTCATTTGCGATCCCAGAGCCTACCTGCAACTGTTGGAACGCAACGGGCGACGGGGCTCCTCACGGGCACAGCGCTGGGCCAGCGGCCAGATGCAGGACAAGCGACAACAACGGCAAGGCAGGTCGTTGGGGCGGGGATCCCTTGGGTCTTGGCTGCGCAGAGGAGTGCAGGGACTCCTACAGGTCAAGCCCATCGTGCGCACCCTCACCTTCACCTTGGGGGCCATGCTGGTGCTGGGGGTGATCAACTTCAGGATGATCGGCAAACCCCTCATCGATGGGCTTTTGCTGACGATCGTGGTGCTGACAGGGGGCTACGGGGATATTGAGGCTTTTCAACAGCCGGAAACACCGCTGGGGGTGAAGGTGCTGGCGGTGATGATGACCTTGGTGGGGGCTGCCCTGGTGGGGTTGATTTACGGCTTGGTGACCGACAAATTGGTGAGCAGTCGCTTTGGCTTGGGTCGGGCTGCCCGTATGCCCAAAGAGGATCATGTGGTGATCGCAGGGTTGGGGCGGCTGAGCTATTTGGTGCTGCAGTTGTTGCGGCAGATGGGCTACGAGGTGGTGGTGGTGGATCCCAATAGCGAGAACCCTCTCTTGGAGGCAGCGGAACGGGAGGGAGCGGTGGTGGTTCGTGGGGATTATGCCCTGGCAAGCACGCTGCAGCAGGCTCGCATTCAAGGCAGCCGCTGCCTGATCTGCACCACCCCTGACGATCTCACCAACCTGGAGACGGCCCTGACGGCCCACAGCCTGCAGCCGGGGATCCGCACCATTTTGCGGGTTACCGATCCCGAATTGGCGGCTCGCATGCAGCGCCACATGCAGACCCTGGGGATCAGCTACAGCGCTACCGGGCTGGGGGCACGGGCTTTTGCCACCGCAGCACTGGTGGGATCCGTCTACGGCACCCTGGCTTGGCAGGGGGAAACTCTGCTGGTGACGCTGCTGGAGGTCTCGGCCGATTGCCACTACCTGGGGCTATCCTTGCGCCAACTGGCCCAGGACTATGACCTGGTGATCTTGCTGCATCGCTCCCGACCGGGGAAACCCTGTGTTTTTCCCAAGATCTGGCAAAAAGAGGGCAAGACCCTGTTGAAAGAAGGCGATCAACTCTATGTGATGGGAACGGTGGGATCCCTGATTCGCTTAACCCAAGGACGGCCTCTTCCCCCAGAGCTGTATCAGGTGCGCCTCCTAGAGTATCGCAACCCCTATTTTGAAGATGAGATCCTCTCGGCTTTATCGTTCTACGCACGCCTGCCCAAGACGGCCCTGAAACCCCTATTGGGCTGTCTGCCGGCGGTGGTGAGCCCGCCCCTTCCCCGTGACAAGGCGATCAAGTTGGCCCGCCAACTGCGCAAAATGAGCACTGAAGTGCAGGTGTTTGCCCAGGCGCAGCCTGCCCATTGGATCCCTGCAGCCATGAACGAAAACAGCGAGAGTAATCTGAATTGATTTGGACACTGTTCTGTTTATTGGTCTATTCTGCACTCCGTAGTCCAAAACATCTCGTTATGGGCAGTTGGACATTCAGGAGATAGGCTTTTCGGCTGCAAGTCGCACAAAGCGATTTTGGTTGTAGAGCTGCTGAGCCACCACCGCAAAACCCACCCTCTCCAACAACCACGCCAGGTCTTCGGCGCTGAAGCGATTGTGCTCGTAGAAGTGGGTAAACTGATCCAGCAGCGTTTCCAAAGGCGTGTCCGACTGGAAGAGTTGGGCCTCTGTATCGGCATCGAAGTAGAGGCTGAGCGGGGCGCGCACCCAATCCACCAGCAAAAATCGCCCCCCCGGCTTGAGCAGACGCAACACCTCCTGCAACAAGCGCAAGGGCTGCACCATCTCGTGCAACACCACCACTGCCTGAGCTGCATCGATGCTGTTGGCCGCAAGCGGCAAGTGAGGGTCGTGCAGGTCGGCCTGCAGCAGCTGGATTCCAGGGATCCCCTTCAAATCTGCCGCCGCTCGCTCCAACATGTAGGGCATCACATCCACCCCGATGAAGTGTCCTCCGGGATAGCGTTGCGCCCACTGACCCAGAGCAAACCCCGGCCCGGTTCCCAGATCCAACAAGCGCGGTGCAGGAGGCAGACAGGGCTCGATGTGCATCTGCCAGAACTGCCAAAACGCCTCGTTAAAGCGCCCAGGAGCTGTTGCCAGCATGCGCTCGCAGAAGCTGGGGCCACGGTGGTGCTGGTAGAGAAGCTGAAAGGTATCGAGGCCGGTCTGGGGCATGGCTGAAGATTGTTGAGAAAATTGCTAGAGGGATCACCAGAATTCGCTGATGGGCTGAAAAGAGCATCGGGGGATCCCCAAAAGTAAGGCCTAATGTCGGCCTAACGAGCAGTGGGAGCGCTGGAAAAGTTGGCAATGCCGGTCTCCAGGTCGCTAAAGCAGGTCAATACCTTTTCCATAGAGGTGAGGTTGAGGACGAGGGCCACATTTTCCGGCACGCAACAGAGGCTGAGGTTGCCCCCAGCAGCACGGCACTTGCGCAAAGCAGAGATCAACACCCCCAGCCCAGAGCTGTCCATAAAAGTGACCGACGACATATCGATCAACATATTGGTGTAACCGAAATCTAAAACCTGCTGGAGCAATTGCCGAACTTCTGAGGCGGCCTTGGCGTCAAAACGACCTTCCAGGGGCACAATTGCCAGTTTTTGCCCTTGCGGAGTCTCAGCAGTACGGATGCGCAGCTTGAAATCCATCGTTTCCAGTGAAGACCTCATGCCCCACCTTAACACCATCCGCTACCGCCCACCAGGAAATCTTGTGAAGATCCCCAGGGACAGCGCGGCTCCCTCCAAAAACATCTGCCCTCTCGCCCCCAGCTCCTCTCCCAACAAGCCAGAGGGAAGCCGTGTAAACCCATGAAGTAAGAGCCGCCCCAGAGCTTAGCAGGAACTCCATCCCCCGCAGGGAAGGGATCCGGCCTCGGCCACCCATCTCAGGTTCCAGCCAGATCTACCTACAGCATGGGCTGCAGGGTTAAAGCCTCCGAGTCTATGGAGGGAAGGGACATGTGCAAACGGGGACGGTGCATGGAGAGCAACTGGGCCAGGCGCTTGCGCAACTCGGTGCGGGGCACAATCGCGTCGATGAGCCCTTGGGCCAGCAAATATTCGGCGGTTTGGAAGCCTTCGGGAAGCTTGCCCTTGCCAATGGTTTGCTCGATTACATTCGGCCCGGCAAACCCCACCTGCACGCCTGGCTCGGCCAGGATCAAATCTCCCAGCATGGCAAAGCTGGCAGTTACCCCGCCATAGGTGGGATGGGTGAGCACGGAGATGAACAATTGTCTGGCGTCGCGGTGCCTTTGTAGGGCGGCTGAGGTTTTGGCCATCTGCATCAGGCTGAGGATCCCTTCCTGCATGCGGGCTCCCCCCGAAGCCGAAAAGAGGATCAAGGGCAGGTGATCGCAGGTGGCCCGTTCCGTGAGGCGGGCGATCTTCTCGCCTACCACCGAGCCCATGCTGCCGCCCATGAAGCGAAAGTCCATCACTCCAATCGCCACCGGGATCCCTTCCAGGCTTCCCAGCCCTGTCAGGACGGCATCCTTGAGCTGGGTGCGCTCCTGGTAGGTGGCCAAGCGCTCGGAGTAGGGCTTTTGGTCGAAAAAGTGCAGGGGATCCGTGGGAGCCAGGTGTTCGTCCAGGGGCTGCCAGGATCCGGGATCCAAAAGCTGTTCCAGACGCTCTGGGGCTGTAATGCGGTGGTGATGCCCACAGCTGGGGCAAACTTGCCAGTTTTGCTGCAGATCCTTTGTGTAGGTCAGGGTGTCACAGGCAGGACACTTTTGCCAGAGGCCATCGGCAATTTCTCTCACCTGACGCTCTTTGTCGAAGGGGCTGCTACCTGTCAGGTTCAGAGAGGTTTGTCTGCGCCGCTCCGCAAACCAATCCAGTAGAGACATAGCTGTTGAAATATCCTCCCTACTCAGGGATGTTGAGAGCCCTGCCGGTGAGCTGCGAAACACATCTCAACGTTCTCAAGCTATCAAAGAATCGCCCAACTGAAAATAGAGACAACAGCAGGCAATGGAGACTCGGTGGCAGGTGCTGACCACAGGGGATGGATCCCTGACCTTTTTCTCGGAAGAGTTTGGACAGGCTTTTCACAACGTCAGTGGTGCCGCCCAGGAGGCTTTGGAGAAGTTTGTCCGCCCTTGCCGGCTGGATCGGCTGCCTTTGGAGCGGGATCCCGCCCAGCCCATTTGCCTTTTGGATATTTGCTTTGGCTTGGGCTACAACTCCGGCCTTGCCCTAGAAACCATTTGGCAAATCCGGCCCCACTGTTCTGTAGAAGTAATCGGCCTAGAGCGATCCCCGGAAGTGCCTCGCCAGGCTTGGCAGGCGGGGGTGGGATCCGACTGGAGCTTTGGGCAAGAATGGCAACACTGGATTGAACAGGGATCCTGGCAATCGGAGCGCTGGCGCGGAACGCTGCTGTGGGGCGATGCCCGCCAAACTCTAATGCAGGTGCCGTTGGGATGGGCAGATGCGGTGTTTTTGGATCCCTTCTCCCCTTCGGTTTGCCCAGAGCTGTGGACGGTGGATTTCCTGCGGGCCGTGGCTGAACGGATGCGACCAACCGGCATTTTGGCCACCTATTCCTGTGCAGCGGCGGTGCGAGCGGCTCTGTTGGAAGCAGGGCTTTTCATCGGCTCTACCCCCCCGGTAGGTCGTCCTTGGCCGGGGACAGTGGCCTCGCCCCAACCTGACCACCTGCCGCCTCTTTCCCCCATGGAGTGGGAGCACCTGAAAACTCGCGCTGCCGTGCCCTACCGGGATCCCACCTTGAAAGGAGATAGAGCGCAAATCCGTCTGCAACGCCAACGGGAACAGCAGGGATCCCCTTTGGAGCCCACTTCTGCTTGGAAACGCCGCTGGCCTGTGCAAGCCTAGGTTGTGTTGATCTTTCATTTGAGCCAAAAGAGAGCACTGACGAGATAGAGAAAACTCAAGAAGTTCCTGGCCAATTTGTCAAAACGAGAAAATAGATGCCGGTACTGCTTTAACTTATGAAAAAAGCATTCGATTAAATGCCTCTCTTTATACAGATGCTTGTCATAATGCCGCTGCGTCTTTCTATTCCTTTTAGGCGGAATAACCGCTTGAGCTTCCCCTATCTTCTCAATCAACTTATCCGCATCATATCCTTTATCCCCAATTACTTTGGTATCCTTTCTCTGCCAGCCCTCTATCAATTCTTCCCCTTGAGTAATATCGCTCTTTTCTCCGCCAGTTATTCTCAATTCCAGCGGATTTCCCAACCCATCTACACTCACATGAATCTTGGTGCTGTATCCCCCTCGGCTTCTCCCCAAAGCTTGCTCCCCTTTTTTCCGGCAGCACAGGAGTGCGCTCGAACCATGGTTGAATCAATAATGAGATGCTCTAAATCAGGGTCGTCAATAAAATACTTGAACATCCGTTCCCACACTCCAAAACGACTCCACCGGTGGAATCTTTGATAGATGGTGTACCATTTGCCATATCCTTCTGGGAGGTAGCGCCAAGGAGCACCGGAACGGGCTATCCAAAGAACTGCTTCAATAAACTGTTTGCAGTTTGCTTCTTTCCCAATGTTAACTCTCTCTTCTGTCTGTAAAAAAGCCAATATCTTCTGCCATTTGTTTTCATCTAAAAAAACCAACTTCATCCTCTTTCCTCTATAAACTATTCTCTCTATCCTAACATAAGATCAACACGACCTAGAGAGTGGCGTTGCCGGAGTTCAGATCTGGACAACTTTTCCCAGGATTGCTGCCCGAGTGTATCCAAGACACCTGCGCTATTCCCGTACCCTTACGCAGGCCATCATTTCTTGACAAAGTTAAGCTGAGATGAAACTTCTCTGCTGTCAACTGCCATGTCTTCTGAGGAGTCCCTCCCGCTGACGCGAGCAACCTCTGCCGGTACGCTGATCGCCCTCTGTGCTGAACAGCACCGCGTCATCCTGCAGTTTTTGACTCGCCTGTCTCGAGCGCCGGAGTTGGATCTGGAGCAGCGACGCCTCTGTGTACAAAGGTTGCGACAGCGCCTCTCCCGCCACATTCAACTGGAGCGCCATGTTCTCTACCCCCTGCTCAGGTCGGCTCTCCAGGGGGATCCCCACCTTAGCGACCAAATTGAGCGGCTGGAGCAACATCTGCGGGATCAGATTCCAGAGCTGACGCGCTTTTTGCACCAATCAGAGCGCACCCCGCAGCAGGTGGATCCTTCTGCTGCCCTTCACTTCTATCGGCAATTGCGGGCTCAGTTTGATCAGGAGGAGAAAATCTTGCATCCCCTCTTTGCCCAGCATGTTTCTCCCGAAGCAGAGCAGCAGCAGTTGCGTCTGTTCCGCAAACGCCTGCAAGCCAGCGCTGCTTCCAATCGCTCTGCACATAGCCGTCGCGTTGCTTTGAATGAGCTGGAACGGCAGGCGATAACCCGCCCTGTCTTGCCCAACGAGCGTCTCTGGTCGCTGCAGGGCAACACTGTGCAAATGTCCGCTCCCTAGTCGACGACGGTCTTGTTGTTGGAGGCTAGTGGTGGTATTTTTGCTGCAATCGGCTCCCTGACCCCAAAACCATGCAGCCCTGGGATCCCGAAACCTACGTCGATCAAATGGCCCAACTGCTGCAACTGCCCCTGCATCCTGAACACCGAGCAGGGGTGATCGAAAATTTTGCCCGCTTTCTGCCCATTGCTCAACAGGTGCTGGAGTTCCCGTTGCCGCCGATAGTTGAGCCAGATCCCACCTTTGACCCTCAGCCATGACCGGGGATCCCCATCTTCTCGGCAGCGCCGACGCGGTCTCTATTGCCAGGGCTGTCCGCCAGGGATCCGTGAGCGCCCAAGCGGTGGTGGCCGCCTGTCTGGAGCGGATTCGCCGGCGGGATCCCCAGCTCAATGCCTTTACAGCTGTCTTGGAGGAATCGGCCTTACAAGCGGCGGAGCAGGTGGATCGACAGGTGGCTCAAGGGATCCCTGTAGGCCCGTTGGCAGGGGTGCCTTTTGCCGTCAAGAACTTATTTGACGTGGCCGGCCTCACCACCCTGGCTGGCTCGGCGATCAACCGCGAGAATCCCCCGGCCATCCAAGATGCAACGGTGGCGGCTCGTCTCAAGCAGGCAGGGGCAATCTTGGTGGGCACCCTCAACATGGACGAGTACGCCTACGGCTTCGTCACCGAAAACAGCCACTACGGCCCCACCCACAACCCCCACGATCTCAACCGCAGTGCGGGGGGATCCTCCGGCGGCTCGGCAGCAGCGGTGGCAGGAGGTTTGGTGCCCCTTGCCCTGGGCAGCGACACCAACGGCTCGATTCGGGTACCGGCCTCTTTGTGTGGCGTCTACGGCCTCAAGCCCACCTATGGCCGTCTGTCGCGGGCAGGGGTGGCTCTGTTTGCCGCCAGCTTTGACCACGTGGGCCCCTTGGCCCGTTCGGTGGCCGATATTGCCCTCAGCTTCGATGTCATGCAAGGGCCGGATCCCCAAGATCCCGTCTGTACCCGGCGTCCTGTAGATCCCACCTTTGGGCAATTGGGGCAGGGGATCGAGGGCTTGCGCATCGCGGTGGCGGATGATTACTTTGCCCGAGGGGCAGAGCCCCCCATCTTGGCCGGGGTAGAAAAGGTGGCCCAAGCCCTGGGGGCCCGCCAGACTGTGCGGATCCCGGAAGCCCAGCGCGCCCGTGCCGCCGCCTTCCTGATCACGGCTGCTGAGGGAGCCAACCTGCACTTGCCCAACCTGCGAACTCGCCCCCACGACTTTGACCCGGCCACCCGGGATCGCTTTTTGGCCGGAGCCCTGTTGCCTGCCAGTTGGATCTTGCAGGCGCAGCGCTTTCGCCGCTGGTATCGCCAGCAGGTGCAGGCCATTTTTCAGGAGATCGATCTATTCATTGCCCCCACCACCCCCTGCTTTGCCCCCTTGCTCGGCCAAGAGAAGATGGTGATCGATGGGGTAGAGGTTCTCACTCGGCCCAACCTCGGCCTCTACACTCAGCCCCTCTCGTTTATCGGCCTGCCGGTGCTTTCAGTGCCGTTGCGCGAGAGCGGATCCCTGCCCTTTGGCGTACAACTGGTGGCCGCCCCCTATCAAGAAGCCAAACTGCTGCGGGCAGCCGCCTATTTGGAGAAGCTAGGGATCCCCAATGCCCAGCCGGTCTGAGCCATGAAGAGCCCTGCTTTTGCAGCGTATCTAGCGTTAGGACTCGCGGGCATCCTCTTGTAGACACTAAATGTGTAGATAAACATTTTGCGGTCAAGAGAATGATTGCCTTGGGGGAGAAGCTCTAGTCTCCGTATGGCCCGTGGGCAATGTCTGAAGCTGGATTTGGGCAGACTCTTTGGCCTTGGCTCGCAAGAGAGATTGGGGCACCGGATATTAAAGTAAAATTAAGCCCCCAGTTGTTGTATCAAATGCCTCCTTCTCCAGGCTTGGCCAATAGAATGAACAGCATAAAATAGACACGGCACCCCCACCTGGACTCTATAACCCTATGGATCATCCTGATTCTGTGGCTCGGCGCTACATGAAACTGTGCGAGGCCTATCTCTCTCTCAACGAAGCCTTCGACAAATTGGATCAGTCCCACAGCCGCCTACAGCACTACATCAAACGACTCCTTGGCTATTTCAGTGCTGCCCAACAAGCTCTGGTTCAACTGCCGCTCTTGCAACAGCGGATTGAGCAGAGCGACCGCTGGATGAACTCCTTGCGAGAAGAACTGCAAGCCAAAGAGGCCCGGCTTGGCGAGCTAATCGCCAACTACGACCAAGTCTGCGGCGAGCTGGACTCTACCAAAGCAGAACTGTTGAGCGCTCAAGCGCTGATTGAGAAACTGGAAGCCGAAAATGCTCAGGTTTTGGAACGCTTGAGTCGGCTCACCAACATGGAAGAGGAAATGGCAAACTTGGCGGAACAGCTGGCCCAAGCGAACGAAGCTCGTCAGCAGATGGAGGCTCGAAATCGCGAGCTGGAGCGAGCTTTGGGAGACCGGGATCAGCACATTTACAGCCTGCAAGAGCGATTGGCACAATTGGAGCAAGAGATGGCCTTCCTGAAAGCTCAGCGGGATGAGGCCCAGCAAGCTGCACAACTGGCTGTATCTCGCGCTGAGCAGGCGGAAGCTAGGCTGAAGGTGCAAACCGAACAAGTTCAGACTTTGCAAAATAAGCTCCATCAAGCCGAGGAGCAGCTGGCCATGGTAACCCTGAACGAGCTGGAGCTCCTGCTCAGCCATAACTCGATGAACCTCTTGCGAGAAGCGGGGCAGGCTGCAGAAGTAGATGCCCAGGTGCTGGCAACCGTACCGACCTCTCTGGCCGAGGCGGAACACATTCTGCTGGAGATCGACCAGTTCATTCAGTTCATTTTGGCCTGCTCGGAGCCCATGAAGTCGCAGGCTGCGTGACATACTCCCGACGCTGTAGCTAGCTTCCCGCAGGGTTGCTACGCACACAGCGCGGGCTTCTCAGTGACCCCTGCTATCGCTTCAGACATTTCCTGAGCTTAAGGACTACGTCCCGCTGACGCGAAAAGGACGGGATGCCCCACCGCCCTGTAGAGTAGTGCGTAGTGACTAGTCACTAGTCACCAAATTTTCGGGCTGGAGGCCCGCACCATAGCCGCAGGCGTGGTGTCGGGAGGAAAGCCCTCCTCCATATAGGTTTGCTGGTCAAAAGTCTGGATAAACTACAATAAGCCCATGAGCCAGACTATATCCGTACGTTGCAAGCTGATAGTCCCACAAGAGTTGCGTCAAGAAATTGACCGCACTTTGCAGGGCTTTGCGAATGCTTGCAACCAGATTCTCGATACCGCCAAACAAAAGAACTGCTGGAACACCGCTAAGCTGCACCACTTGGTCTATCGGCCGGTAAGGGCAGCAACGGGGCTGAAAGCCAACCACGTCTGTCAGGCGCTCCGTCGGGTGATTAGCAATGCCAAGGCGGTGAAGCAAGTCCACAAGTTTCGCCCCACCAGTCTGACTTTGGACGCGCGTACTTTTAGGTACCGAGAGTCTGAACAGACTGTTGGTGTGACTCTGTTGAGCGGGCGAGTCTGGCTCAAACTCAAGATCGGTGGCTACCAGATAGCGCTCCTGCGGGGGCAAACGCCCACCAGCGCTACTCTGTCCAAGACCAAGCAAGGGGACTACTACATCAACATTGCTGTTGAGCTGGATACTCCCCCGACTGGCAAAACTCCAAAGGTAATCGGAGTTGACTTGGGCAGGCGGGATATCGCCACCGCTAGCAACGGACGCTCTTGGAGTGGAGAGCACATCCAGGCCGTCCGTGACCGGTTCAGCCGTGTACGCGCCAAGGTTCAATCCAAACGCACTCGCAGCTCTAGGAGACTGCTGAGAAGGCTCTCTGGGAGAGAACGGCGCTACCAGACATGGCTGAACCATAACATCAGCAAAACCTTGGTCAGGGATGCCCAGGCTATTGGTGCGGCACTGGCTTTTGAAGACTTGACAGGCATCAGAGATTGCCTGAATCAGAAGTCTCGAAGTAAGGCTGAGCGGCGCAGGACTAACAACTGGGCGTTCTACCAGCTCAGGATGTTTGTAGCCTACAAGGCTGCCATTGCTGGGGTGCCTGTGGTACTGGTTCCGCCTGCCTATACCAGTCAGACCTGCCACAAATGCCTGCACATCCACCCTGAGCGGGGTAAGTCCTACCGCAATGGTAAGTCGTTCAAGTGTGGACACTGCGGGTGGGAAGGGGATGCTGACCATAACGCTGCTCAAGTAATCTCTCTCCTTGGGGCGACTGTAAACTCGCCTGAAATTCCGAAACTTAGCTGTCCTCTGGGGCCGCTAGGGATTGGGATAAAGCCCGCACCCTGCGCATAGCGCGGGTGTCGGGTAGTTTACTAGCCTTTTTATTGCTTCATGGAGTGGGGTGACGGCTTCGGTTTTGCGTGGGTATGTTGACCCTGCGCATACAGCGCGGGGCTTCTCGGCGGTTTAGCTAAAATAGGCTAGAGAGCAGCTGCAAGACTCCGCAGGGTTGCAAAGCAACACCCCAATGGGGAGATGCCCATCTTCTCATCACCAGAACAAACTCTACCCTGCATCCTTTGAGCGGGCCAACCCAACTGAAGCTGACAACTTGAGCGCATGAAAGCCGTAGTCATGAGTGTGCCCGGCGGGCCAGAGGTTCTGCAGCTCCGAGAAGTACCTGAGCCCCAAATTCGCGGCGAGCGGGAGCTGCGCATCCGTCTGAGGGCAGCCGGCGTCAACCCCATCGACACCAAACTGCGGCAACGGGGCACCTTCTATCCAGAGGAGATGCCCGCCATTTTGGGGTGTGACGGTGCCGGCGTTGTGGAAGCCGTGGGATCCGGAGTTAGGCACTTTACAGTGGGAGACGAGGTGTACTTCTGCCACGGGGGTCTGGGCAGGCAGGCGGGGAATTACGCCGAGCTGATCGTGGTGGACGAGCGTTTTGTGGCTCCCAAGCCCAGAACTCTGAGCTTTGCGGAGGCTGCTGCTGCCCCGCTGGTGCTGATCACCGCCTGGGAAGCGCTTTACGACCGGGGGCGTCTCCAGGCCGGCCAAAGTGTGCTCATCCACGGGGGAGCGGGTGGAGTTGGCCATGTGGCCATTCAACTGGCCCGTCTACGGGGATCCAAAGTGGCCACCACCGTGAGCACCCCGGAAAAGGCAGAGTTTGTCCATTCCCTAGGCGCCGGCTTGCCCATCTTCTACCGGCAGACAGACTTTGTGCGCGCCGTTTTGGACTGGACAGGGGGAGAGGGGGTGGATCTTGCCCTAGATACCTTGGGCGGCAAGCTATTGGAGCAGACCTTCCCCGCAGTGCGCGTGTACGGAGATATCGTCACCCTGCTGGCCCCGGCCCCAGAGATCGACTGGCGGGTGGCTCGCGACCGCAACTTGCGGGTGGGATTTGAGCTGATGCTCACCCCGATGCTGAAAAGCCTGACCAACGCCCAACAAAATCAGGCGGAAATCCTCAGGCAATGTGCCCGCCTCATCGACCAAGGCCAACTGCGGATCCAGCTCAGCCACACCTTTCCTCTGGCCGAAGCGGCTGCCGCCCACCGGTTGCTGGAGCAGGGATCCGTTCTGGGCAAAATTGCCTTAACCATCCCCGAGTAGGCATGCTGGAGAAAGCCCGTTGAGGATCTGCCCATGGTTGCTCCTCTCACCCCCCACCTGCTGGAGAACGAGAGCTTCTACGAAAATGCCCTCTGCTGGCTGGGACGACCGCAAACGGCCTATCGGCTGTTGAGCGAAGCGGTTTTTCCTGCCATCTCCTCTTGGGTGCGGGGGGAGGTGGACAGCCGTTCTTTCAACCACTGGCAACTGGAAGATGTGCGCACCTTTCTGTATCCGGTGGTGGCTCTGGGGGATCAAGAAACCCTTGTTCTCTCCAGTGAAGCCCTGCTCCTCTGCGGCATCGGCAACTATTACAACCCCTGTGACTTGGCCATTGTGGTGTTTGTGCAGCAGCCCCAAGAGCTGTTCAGCCAACTGATGCAGCGCATTCGCCGGGCCGAAGCCACTATCAGCCGCGGGCCAGACGTGCGCATGCTCTCGGAACAGGTAAACCTGGCCAAGCGCGGACAAGACTACATCAACACCAAATATCTGGTCTGGCCCTACGCCCTTTCCAGCGCTGCTCAAGATACGCTAATTCAGCAGGGGATCAGCCTCATCCGTCTTTCCCCCCAAGAAGCCGCCTTGCCCTTTAAGGAATAGGTGGAGGACAATCTGCTCTGTCGGCGGAAGATAGGGATCCCCGTCCAAGCCCTTTTTCCATCTCTATCGTTTTTCATGGTCGATACCCACCTGCCCCCCTTGATCCAAGCGATGCTGGATCCCGCCTTCTACCCTCATCCGGTACAGGATCCCATTCGGCTTATTCAAACCCACATTTCCTATATTCTGCTGACAGGCGACTATGCCTATAAAGTGAAAAAGCCTTTGGACTTTGGCTTTTTGAACTTCACCACTCTGGAGAAGCGACGCCACTTTTGCCAAGAAGAGCTGCGCATGAACCAGCGCGGTGCTCCCGGCCTTTATCTGCAAGTGTTGCCCATTGTCCAGACCGATGGCCGATTTCAGTTCAACAGCAGCGGCGAGCCCATAGAATACGCTCTGCAAATGCGGCAATTTCCCCAAGAGCAACTGTTCAGCAACCTGTTTGAGCGGGGAGAGCTAACGCCGGCCTTGATGGAGGAGCTGGGGCGGGTGGTGGCGAGGTTTCACGCCCAAACCGAGACCAACGATTACATCCGCAGCTTTGGCCGGCCAGAACGGGTGCGAGAAGCCTTTGACGAGAATTACGCCCAAACCCAGCGCTACGTCGGCGGCCCACAAACGGCTCAGCAATATCGAGAAACCCAAGCCTACACCGATCGCTTTTTTGCTGAGCGGCAGGAGCTGTTTCAACAAAGAATAGAACAAAACCGCATTCGTGAATGCCACGGAGACCTGCACCTAGGCAACATCTGTTTTTGGGAAGGGAAGATCCTGCTTTTTGATTGCATCGAGTTTAATGAAGCCTTCCGCTTTGTGGATGTCATGTACGACATATCCTATGGGGTGATGGATTTGGATGCCCGCCATCGCCCCGATCTGGGAAACGCCTATTTGAACACCTACCTGGAAGAAACCGGAGATTGGGAAGGGTTGAAGATCTTGCCTATTTACCTCAATCGGCAGGCCTACGTGCGGGCCAAGGTCACCTCTTTTTTGCTGGAGGATCCCACTGCAGCAGAGGAAGCCAAGGCCACAGCCTTTAGCACCGCCGCCCGCTATTACCGTCTTGCCTGGGAATACACCCTCCCCAAGCGGGGGCAGTTGTTCCTGATGTCGGGATTGTCGGGATCCGGCAAAAGCACGGTAGCCCGCCACTTGGCCCGTCAGCGGGGAGCCATTCACATTCGCTCCGATGCGGTGCGCAAGCATTTGGCCGGGATCCCTCTGCGGCAACGGGGGGGGCCGGAGGTTTATACCCCGGAGATGACCGATAAAACCTACCGCCGCTTGGTGCAGTTGGGAGTAGAGCTGGCCCAGGAAGGCTACACCGTGATTCTGGACGCCAAGTTTGACCGGCAAGCCCTGCGGGGGATGGCCATTGATCAGGCCCAACGCCAAGGGATCCCACTGCGCATCCTCCACTGCTACGCCCCTGAACCTGTTTTGCGGGAGCGCCTGCAACGCCGCAGCCCAGCTCCTCAACCCCTCTTGGCCCCAGCCGGCTGCATCGATGGAGATCAGCAGCACTCTGCCGACATTGCTGATGCCACCGCCGAGATGCTCTCCCAACAGCAGGCCCACTGGCAGGATTTTTCCGATTCGGAACGGCCTTTTTTAAAGGTTTTGGATACCAGCCAAGATTGGCCATCTCAACTTCAGCAGGTCTAGATCTCGACTCAAACTGCACAAAGTCGAGAGAATTAACATCAGCAAGATGGATTTTGCCGTTTCTGGGTTAGAGAATGGCAGCAGCTTTTTTGGGCAGGGATCCCTTTCCAAAGTAGAGGTCAAAATTGGGTCTAAAGCCCTGCCCTATCGCTACGCAGTTCGCCCTGGCGGGCTGTAGGCTGGGGAGCAGGGGGGCTTTCCAGGCCTACCCTTTTCCCATCCCACTCAACCAGAACCAACCCCGTGCAGGAGGATCCAACAGTGAGCGATGTAACTCCAGATGACCTTCGCCTGATGCTCCTGTTCGAGGGCTTTCCTCCTGAGAGGCTAGAGCCGCTGGCCGGGCAAATGTCGTTGCGCTCCCACCCAGTCAATCAGGCCATCTTGTTACAAAATGACTGGGGTAACGCCGTTTATTTCATCCTGGAAGGGTGGGTCAAGATTCGCACCCATGATCTCGAAGGCCGGGAGATCACCCTCACCATTCTTGGTCCAGGGGAAATCTTCGGGGAAATGGCTGCTTTGGACGAAGCGCCTCGTTCTACCGACGTTGTAGCCCTAACAGCCACCAAAGTCAGTTGTCTGTCGGCCCAACACTTCCTGGCTTTTTTGGCTTCTGATCCTCAGGCCGGCATCCGCCTTGCTCAGCTCATGTCGCGCCGCTTACGGCAGATCAACCGTCGTCTGCAGTTGCGCGAGGCCAGTAGTACGGCCCGTGTTGCCGATATCCTGCTGTTTTTGGCCGAATCCCGTGGCCGGGTTAGCCGAAGTGGCGTAGAGATCCCCAACTTGCCCCATCGGGAGCTGAGCAGCCTAAGTGGCCTAGCCCGGGAAACGGTCACTCGCGTCCTGTCCAAGCTGGAGCAAGAGGAGCTGATCCGCCGGGATCGCAACCGAGATGTTCTCTGCATCCCCCAGATGGAGGCTTTGGAGAAATTGATTGGCTAAATTGGGGGCGCCACCAGTTGTCAAAACCCCCCTCGACATCGTAAGATAGTAGGTCTAGAGCCGGGATAGCTCAGTTGGTAGAGCAGAGGACTGAAAATCCTCGTGTCACCAGTTCAAGTCTGGTTCCTGGCATCTGGTATGAGTATGCTGAGGCGGGCTTGGGTCAACGACCTAAGCCTTTTTGCTATGTCGGTCTGGGGAGTTCTGCTCTTCTCTCTTCACGTGTATGCACATATAGCCACACAGCTTCGGGACTGAAGAAAATTGTTGTAGGAATCCTCACCTCAAGCATAGGCAAGTTATAATCCCGGCAGCCTCTGTGGAGATTGCTCTCTTATGTCTGTAAAGCTCCTGCCTCAGTGTGAGAACTTGAAAGAGCAGGTTGAAGCTATCCTGCAACTCTGGCATCAGGATTCCACTTTTTCAGGCAAGCAAGATACCACTCGGATTCAAGCTTCCCTCAGCAAAGCTATTTCTCCAACCTTCGAGATTGTCTTTGCCGGTGCTTTCAGTGCTGGCAAGTCTATGCTAATCAATGCCCTCTTAGAAAGAGAGCTTCTCTACAGCGCCGAAGGGCACGCCACAGGGACAGAGTGCTACATCGCCTACGCAGAGCCAAATGCGGAGAGGGTAGTGCTCACTTTTCTTAGCGAGCAGGAAGTGCAAGAACAGATGACCGCCTTCTGCGCTTTCCTAAACTTGGCTCCGTCACTCAGCAGGCTGGAAGACACTGCACTGAATCCCCTGAAGGAGCGTGCTGAGGCTATTATTCAGCAGGAGGGAGGTAAAAGCAAGTCAGAGCGGGCAAAGCAGGCGGATGCCCTCCGCTTGTTGATTACAGGTTTCCAGCAGAACCGGGACAAAATTCACCCTACCGAGAACAAAGTCTTCTCGATGGAGCAGCTCAACTTCGGCAACCTAAGGGAAGCTGCGGGTTTTGCCCGGCGCGGTGCCAATAGCGCAGTTTTGCGAAAAGTCGAATACTACTGCCATCACCCCTTACTGGAAGATGGAAACGTTATTGTCGATACTCCTGGGATCGATGCTCCAGTCAAAGCGGATGCAGAGCGTACTTATCGAAAAATTGCCGATCCGGATACGTCCGCAGTTGTTTGCGTTCTCAAGTGTGCTGCAACGGGTGAGCTGACCAAGGAAGAGACAGAACTTATTGAACACATTCAAGGTAATGACAGCATCAGGGATCGCGTCTTCTATGTGTTTAACCGGATTGATGAGACTTGGTACAACGCACAACTAAAGCATAGACTAGAAAACATTATCGACCAGCAGTTTCGTCAACTCCGCGTATTTAAGACAAGCGGCCTTCTCGGCTTCTATGGTTCCCAGATCAAGGCAACTACCCCCGAGGATCGATTTGGACTGGATACAATCTTTTCAGAAAGCATCAAAGAATTGGGTGGTGAGGAAGAAACGCCCCAGTTTGTCAGCGAGTTTAATAAGTACTGCACGTCAGGTAGGTTGGTTGGATCCCCGTTCCGCCCTTCTGTACATGGGTACGACACACCCATAAATAACTACGTTCGGATTCTGAGGGAGTGGGGAAAACCTTTGATTGAGTATATGATTAAAGATAGCGGTATTGAAGACTTTCGGGCTGGGATCACTCGTTATTTAACGGAAGAAAAGCGGCCACAGCTATTTTCCGCGCTGGCCGATGATTTGCAACCTCTCTGCATCGAGATGAGGAAGTCCTATCTAGATCTCTACCGAGACATTGATAGCCAGCCCAAAGAGATTGACAGCATGATTTCCTATGAGCTGACGCTGATCAATCAGCAGCTAGCCAGTATTGGCCGAGAGTTTGACGAGCATATCCAGACAGTAGTCAATAAAGTTATTAACGGAGAAAACAAAGAATTTGAGAACGATTTCCGTAAATTGCAGGCTAGGATGGTACGGAGGCTAGATGAGCTTTTGGATACTTTTTCGTTGGACAATGTTTACAGTCAAGCCGTTCGCATCCGTCCTCGCAACTCCACAGCTCCATTCTTAGCTGTATTGGTCGAAGCCTTTTATTATTTGTCCAACCATCTAGAGGACATCCTGGTAGAATCAGCCAGCACGCTTGTAGAGAACTTCTTTCGTCGCCTTGTTGATGAAGTTCGCAGCTCGAGCTACTACAGGCAGTTGTTTCGCCTACTGGGATCCGATGGGGACTTAGAGAAAAAGCTTCTTTTGGTTAAGGAGGTAACCTTGAGTTCTCTTGTCAATGGTGCCCGAAAAGAGTGCGACCGCTACCTCAGAGAAAGTCCCCGCTTCTACGACGAAGGAACATTCTCGATCTACCAGTTTCGAGAAGTCCTAAAGCAAACCAGCCAATCTTATGACATCTCTGCTATTCGCGACGCAGAGCCTGGAATCCGACAATTACTTAAGCTTGACTTCGAGCCGAAAATTAACCAGACAGTGCGTTCTAGCTTCCGACAAGAGACCAACAATACTCTAAAAACTCAGCTATTGCCGGTTGCCAAGCAAGTAGCCGATGAGATTTTGCAAAAGTACCCAGAAGCAAAGCAGTTCATGGAAGCAACTCTCAGAAAAGAGGCTGAAGAGAAAATTGCGCTTAACCAACAGCGGCTGAAAGAACTGGAGGCAAGCATAGACAAGTACAACCAAGCTGTTTCTGGGATCAACCTCTGCTTGCAAGCTTTGGGCCTCAATCGCGAGATGCTGCCCTTGATTACTCGTCCTGAACCTTCCTCTGTTGGTGAGTCAGTTCAGATTTTGGCAAGTCTTCCTGAACAGCAAGTAGGTGACAGCAATGCAAGCGAAGCAGTCGCTCTTGGTCGTTCTACACCCATAGACGAGAGTTTTCCAGAGTTGGATAGCATTCTCGATGATTTGAGATAGAGCGGCTTGTCTTTGTTTTTGGCCTTTCACTTGATCCAGATAAAGTCATGGGATCCAAATCGATACCTCTACAGCAGCACCCAGAAGGGATCCTCTCTGTAAGGGAGAAAACTTTCAAGGTTGCCAACTTGGTCAAAGCAGCCCAAGAGGACTTGACCAAGAAAGAAGAGCTGCATCGCTTGTTCATTGCGGCCTTGAGATCCTCAGGGATCCTGCCGCCGGAAGACTTGCTCAACATTGCCAGTAGCCTTCTTGCTCCCAAGCCAGAAGAAAAATTGTTGCAAGAAGCGAAGTGGTTTGGGCAGGGACTTGCTTGTCAGCTCTTGGTGCCAGGCAAGAAGGATTGGGAAAAAGGCAGAGTCAGATTGCGGATCATTGTAGAGTTTGAGCCAGAGGATACAGGCTCAGAGAGCAGCAGTGGATCCCCTCTGGATGACCTTCGCGAAAGTGAGAGCTAGCCTAAGCCAGAGAGACATAGAGGGGGTTGGGCAAGTGTCAAGTAATGATCAATCTCAGGAGTGCTTTGTTGAGCTAGATATTTTCCAAAATACTGTCATTGATATAGGAGGACGCCTAATCTACTCGCAAGAGTTTGCTCAGGTGTACTCAGAGATTGTTTATGAGAGTATCAGATCCTACTTATCCAGCAAACTTAGCGAAAAGGGAGTCTCGATTCTATGGAGCAACTTGAACGGAATAACTAACGTGAAAGGAATTCCTGCTAAACTCTTACGTCCTGGCTCACCGTGGATTGCTGGTAGAGTTAGGATGAGACTAGTGGTTGAGTTTGAGCCAGAAGAAACGGGATCAGGGAGCAGTAGATCGCCTTTGGATGACATTCGGGGAGATGTCAGTCAGTAAAGTCTGTTAGCAATAGGAGACAATGCCGTGGTCGATCCGATAGTTTTTAGGTCAGATGATAGGGAAACTGTCGTTGGAATTGGTGATCAAGTCTACCTTCCAAGTAGATTGCATAGTGCAATTATTAATTACCTTCTTTCAGATACTTTCCGGACAAACGGTTACCTTAAATCAAGAAAGGTTTATGCGGACATTAGAATGCTCGTGGATGGAATAAAATCTAGAGTCTTACAGCCCAGAAAGTCGTGGATCTCTGGCAAGATATCAGTCAAAGTTTATCTCGAGTTTGTTCCTGATGACCCATATAGAGATTCTGGAGATAGCGCTCCCAGAAAACTAGAGGATTCTATACTGGATGATTTACGGGCTGTTCAAGTTGTCTCTATGTCTTGAGGTCGATAAGATGACAAAAACATCCATTAATCTTAGCCAACTGCGAGACGGAGTTATCACTTTTATCAACGAGAACAATAAGCAGGAAGTCTACATGATTTCCAAGCTTTGCGATTCTATCAATTCTTATTTCCTGAGGTTTGACCAAATGGGAAGAGGACTAGACAGTTACTTGAGTTCGCGTGAGATACAGATAGAAACAGGTATTCCCTATGAAGATCAGGTTCATTTTTTCGATAAAGGAGTTCCATGCTTGATTCTTTCTCCTAAAACTAACGGTTGGCAGACCGGTAGAGTAAAAGTAAGAGTAGAAGTTACGATTGACTTTTATCCTGACAATCCTGAATTTCTGATAAAAGAACCCGACCAAGAGATATTAGAACCTCTAGATGAAAAGTCTCCACTGGACGATCTTCGCAGTATGGATGAATAACGATGAAAGAAAGAAAATCCGGCGAAAGGATTCTAATTCCAGCAGCCGTGCGGGAGTATGTTTTCCAAAGAGACGGCTTCCGTTGTCGCGGTTGCGGAAAGTCGCCCCCAGAGGTTCAGCTTCAGATCGATCACATCATCCCCATTGCCCAAGGGGGCAGCAACGACATCAGCAATCTGCAAACGTTGTGCAAAACCTGTAACCGACGCAAAAAGGATCGACGGGATCCCCGCTTTCGCCGTCACTTTGACTGGTAAGTTCTTAATCCTTTGCCCATTTTCTCTCTACAAAGCAGGAGAGCTTTCTGCCGCAAAAATAATGCTAGACAATAGGCGGGAAACTCAAAAACGGCATTCGGGTCAGGACTCCCGGCGCTGAGCCGACTTCAACTTCCAGCCCCTCGGCAGGATCGAATTTGGTGCGCACGTATCCCAATCCCAGGTACCCTTGGGAAGTTAGGCCTGCACTGGTCAGCAGCCCAATCTTTTCCCCCTGCCGCAAAATCTCTGTGCCAGGATGAGCTTCTCCTTGGAGGCGGATCCCCCACAAAGTTTGCCGAATGCGCTGGTAGGTTACCTGCTTGGCCAAGACTTCCTGGCCAACGTAGCAACCTTTGTCAAGGGAAACAGCTCGCCACAGGCCGGCTTCTAGGGGGTTGTAGTCTGAGGTCAGCTCTCGGTCGGCGGCGGGGCGACCCGCTTCTAGGCGGAGGACTTCCCACAGCTCAGGTGGGGCCAGCTTGGCTCCGGCTTGGAGCAAGCATTCTTCAAGAGCGACTTTCTGGTCAATGGTGCCCCAGAGGGTAAACCCCGGCTGGGCAAGACCCGTGCCACAAGCCAGATGGACAGGGATCCCCTGGATCTCCACGGCGCAGTGCTCATTGAGCCTGGTCGGAATCTCTTCTGAGCTCACCACTTGCTCCAGGAGAGCCTGACTCTGGGGGCCGAGCAACCCAAAACCAAAGGTCTGGTCCGTCTCATCTTTCAACTGTGCTCCCCGCACCAAAGGCAGCATACGCCCCAAACTCTGCATCAGCAGGCTGCGCCGCTGGGGCGAAGTCCAGATCCAGCAGTCTTCTTCTCCCGCGTACACTGTGGCCAGATCCAGGATGCCGGCGGTGGGGGTCACGAAAACCGTGTCGGCCCCCTGCCCTGGCTGGAGGGCCTTCAGATTTTGGGTGCTTCGGTTGTGCAGATAGTCCAAGCCTGGGGATCCCTTCATGCGCAAACGGCCCCACCCGGAGCGATCCAGAAGCAGGGATCCCGTGGAAACAGCAGCTAGAAGAGACATCGCTCACCCCAGAGATGGGCTTTGGTTTTCTTCTCTACCCTAGAATAGGCTAGTTCACCCTACCGTCTGTGGCAGACCCCCGGCGTACTGAACTGTGATTGAGGTTGAAGTCCACCAACAGTTGCGGCAGCTTTTGCGGCAGTCTCCCGAAGCCCTGTGGCCCCACCAGTTGACGATGGCTCGCATGGTGGCGCGAGGGTTGCGGTTGGGTCGCAGCACCTTGATCCAGGTGCCTGCTGGGGGTCAGCACCGCCTCAGTTATCTGCTGCCGGCCCTGATGTGGCCCAACCCCACCTTGCTCTGCGCTACAGCTCCTGTGCAGGCGCAAATTTTGGGGGAAGAGATCCCCTGGCTACAGCACACCCTGCAGTTGCATAAGCCTGTCCTGCAAAAAGACCGTTGGCCGGATCCCGATTTCCAGGGGTTGCTGTTGGTGGATCCCCTGGATTGGCTGCAAGCTCGCTTGAGAAAGGGATCCTCGCAAGTGCCGACAGGGATCCCTTTGATCCTCGACGGAGCCGAAGACCTAGAAGATTGGGCCTACCAGGCGCTAACGGTGACCCTGGAAGCCAGCCATTGGCAACAGCTCCGGCAAATCTTCCCTGCCGAGGCGGAGCAGCTCTCCCAGGTTCAGGTCAATTTGTCCCTGCAGCTTTTGCGGCGGCCTCTTTCCCGCTGTCTGCTTCATGCGGATGAACAGGTTCACCTGGATGCTGTGCTGTCTTTGGTGACAGGCTACCCCGGCTGGCTGCCGGATCCCTGGGATCAAATCCGCCGGCAGCTCAGCTCTGAGGGGGATCCCGTCTCCAAATGGATTTGGTGGGCCGAAACCGACCGAGAAACCGGTCGCCTCACCCTTCACCACAGCCCGGCGGCTCTGCAGGATTGGTTGGCCCCCATTTGGGCCACACAGCCGGTGGTGATTATTGGGGAAGCGCTGGATCTGGATCGCCAGGCGGAAACCTATCGGCGACGGTTGGGCTTGCCGGATCTGACGCCGCTGCGGTTTGCCTCAGGCGAGGGTTGGCCACGTTCTGGCGGGGCGGAGCTTTCCCTTTACTTGCCGCGCCTCCCCCTGCCCAACAGCCCTCTATTTCAGGATCACCTGCTGCAAGAGCTGAAAAAGCTGATCCCTCAAGCGCAGGGCTTTGTGGTGGTGTTGGTGTCGGATCAGCCTCTGCAGGCACAGGTGGGGGCGGCTTTGGCTGCCGAATTCGGCTCACGGGTGCGGGTAAACAGCCCGTTCCCCGGCGAAAAGGGCATTTTGGTCTGCGACTGGCCCTACTGGCTGCACCACAAGGCCGGCTTGCCTCGCCCGGAACTGATGGTGATCACCACTTTGCCCTTCCCTTCTGTGGAAGACCCAAGGGTGGCCGGACGGGTGCAATATCTGCAACGCACCCAGCAGGACTGGTTTCGTCAGTACCTTTTGCCGGTGGCTGCTGCCCAGTTGCAACGGGCCGTCGCGCCTCTGCGGCAAGGCTCTGATTCGGGAGAAGACCCCAGCTCCCCCACTCGATGGGTGGCTATTTTGGATAGCCGCATTATCGTCCGCAGCTACGGCGTCTCTCTTCTCAATGCCTTGGGGCCAACTTTGCGGGTCGAGCAGCGCAGCCAATTGTTCGTTTAGGGATCCCTGGGCCTCTTGCGCCAGTTGGTTGATGGTGATGGATTGGTTTTGCCTGAGCGACTGAGAGAAGGCTTGCTCAGCATAGAGGGGAGATTTGTATCCTAGAGAGCCAAAGTCAACTGGGATCCAAGCTATTCTGAGGGTGAATCACTCCTACTCACCTTCTTCTCATGATCAGTCCTGCTCTCAGCTCCGATACAGCACTGCGCACGCAAGCAGTTTGGAAGCCATTGCGGCAGGCCATTGTGGAAAGCTCGGGTTTTCGGGGATGGCTCCAGGGCCGGGAGTTGCCCACTCAGGAAGCAGAGCTGGATCAACTGGTGCATAGCTACCTCGAGCAAACCTTGTCTCACCTGGCCTATTAGGATCCCCAGAGTCCCAGCCAGAGGGGCAAGGTCAGCAAGGCGGCCAAGTACCCCACGGCCAAGGCAGTTACGGTAATTTCCCGATCCAAGTCGTATTCTTCCGTGAGCACCAGGGTGGCGATGGCGGGGGGCATACCGCTCTGCAGGACCAGCACCAGCTTGGCCAGAGGCGGGTAGGGGGTGAAGGCAAGGCCGATTCCCACCAAGAGCGGCACAATCACAATTTTGATCAAGAGGGCCACTCCGGCGGCAAGAAAGGATCCCCAGCGCTTCACCTGGGCCAATCGCATCCCCAGGATCATCAAGCTGAGCGGGATCATGCTCCAAGCAAAAGCCGCCAACCCTTGAGAGAGCCAACCCGGCAGAGGTTCGCGCGTCAGCAGCAGGCCCATCGCAAACGACCAGAGGGCAGGGGTGCGCAGAATGTGGAGGCCCACCTGCCAAGGTTGGGCATGGGAACTGCCGTGGCGGCTGGCCACCCACACGCCAAACCCGTAGGCCATGAAGAGAGTGCCCAGCAGATCGTAGAACAGGGCCCAGCCAAAGTAAGCCCTTCCGGCCACAGCCAAGCAGATGGGGTAGCCCAAATACCCGGTGTTCCCCAGGGTGGCGGTCAGGTGAAAGCTGCCCTGCTGTGCGCTGCTCCAACAGTTGGGGACATCCCCCACACCACGGTGCTGCCACCACAGCCAGGCGCTGGTCAAGGCAAACCCCAGCCCCACCGACAGCCAACAGATCAGAGGGGCGACCCAGATTTGGCCCGACAGATCCACCCCCTGCATAAACCCGACAATGCTGAGGGGCACTCCCACCCAAAACATGAATCGCCCCAAGGCGTGGGGATCCAGCCAACGCTTCCAGCCGCCGGGCAGCCCCTTCTGGAGAGCAAACCCCAGCAGCGTCCAGCCCAGCAAGGGAGGATAAACCTGAAAAAGGGTGTTGAGCACGCTCAAAGGGAAGAGGGAAGGGATCCCTAGGCAGGGATCCGCCGAGGTTCTTCACGCAGGGCGAAGATGCGTTGAATCACCTCTTCAACAACGCGGTCTGGGGTAGAGGCACCGGAGGTAATGCCGATTTGCACCGGCCCATCGGGTAGCCACCCTTCGGTAACTGTCGGGTCTTGGTGAAGGGGCTTGTGGCGGATGCGGTTGTTGGGTTGGATGCAGTCAGGACCATCGATATGGAAGGAGGGCAGGCCTTTGGCCAGGGCAATTTCCTGCAAGTGGGTGGTATTCGAGGAATTAAACCCCCCGATCACCACCACGACATCCAAAGGCTGCTCGAGCAGCTCGAACATGGCGTCCTGCCGCTCTTGGGTGGCATTGCAGATGGTGTTGAAGCTCATGAAGTGGTTGTCTAACTCCTGGGGGCCATATTTGCGCAGCATGGTGGTCTCAAACAGCTTGGCAATGGCGCGGGTCTCCCCTTCCAGCATCGTGGTTTGGTTGGCGATGCCGATCCGCTCTAGATCGCGATCCGGATCAAAACCGGGGGAAGTGGCCTTGCCAAAGCGCCGCCGAAATTCTGCCGCATCTCCGCCTTGCAAAATGTAGCGAGCGACCCATTCTGCTTCTTCCAGGTTCAGCACCACCAGATATTTTTCGGCAAAGGAGCTGGTGGCTACGGTTTCCTCGTGGTTGTACTTGCCGTGGATCACAGAGGTGAATTGAGCCGCGCGGTGCTTGTCCACTTGGTTCCACACGCGGGAAACCCAGGGGCAGGTGGTATCGACGATCTCATTGCCCTGCGACCGGAAAAACGCCATTTCCGAGGCACTCGCCCCAAAAGCAGGCCAGATCACCACATCTTGAGGCCGGATCTGAGAAAAGTCCTTCTTGCCGTCCGGGCCTTTCTCCACAAAGCGGATCCCCATCTCCTTCAGGTGCTGGTTTACCAAAGGGTTGTGGATGATCTCGTTGGTGATCCACAGTTGCCGATCCGGAAAGCGTCGCCGCGCTTCATAGGCATATTCCACCGCCCGTTCCACGCCCCAGCAAAAGCCAAAGGCCCTGGCCAGGTGAATGGTAATGTCGCCCCGCTGATAGCGGTAGGACTGGGCACGGATTTGCTCCACAAGGGGGCTTTTGTAGGTGGTTTGCAGCTCCAGTTGAGCCTGATCCTTGTGTTCTTCAAATCCCTTGGCAAAGTAGGTGCTGGATCCGCGCAGGGCTTTGCGCAGGGCCCGTGGGTCTTGGGGAGAGGGATCCGGGGAAGTGGGTTGGGAATGAGGCATGGTTACGGTTGGAGATACGCACTGATCAAGCAGACGGCGAAGGGATCCTTTCTCAGCTTACGCCCAGTCTCAGTCGGCGAGCTATTTCGGCACGCTTTCCTCAGGGCCACCGACAAAATCGTCCAGCAAGTCAACGGCGGGAGCGAAGCTGTTGAGCCAAAGCCAGAAAGCAGAGGGATCCCTTTGGCAATTGTGCGTTATTGGGGCGGTTGATCCTGCATTTCCAGTTGGCGCACCCGTTCCTGTAATTGGCGGGCGGTGGCAGAAAAGCTGCGCCCAGGCCAGAGGAGAGAGCCCAGCCCCACCGTCAACAGGCCCAAGCCGACGGCCGCGGCAATGAGAAATCCCAAAGGCAGCTCCACCGAGCGCCACATTAAGAAATGTACGGTCAGGGTGGTGGGGTTTTGCCCGGCCAGGACTGCCACTCCCAAAGCCAGCAGCAGTGTCAAGACCAAGTTGAACAGCAGTAACATCAGGGATCCCGTCGCAACAGTTCCATTCTGCCTTGTCTGCTGGGGGGTGGCTCAAGCCAGCACACTCCCGTCAGGTAGGATGGCCCCCCTGAGGTCAGCGCCGGTCAGCACTGCTCCGCCGATTTTTGCCCCGCTCAGATCGGATCCCTGCAGTTGTGCACGGGTTAGCTTGGCTTCCCAAAGGTAGGCACCGTGCAAGTTGGCTTCCCGCAAGTCGGCAAAGCTGAGATCCGCGCCGATCAAGTTGGCTTCCCAAAGATTGGCCCCGCGGAGGTTGGCCCCCATCAAGTTGGCCGAGCTGAGATCGGCGCCGCGCAAATCGGCTTCCTGCAGGTTAATGCCACTCAGCTTGCCAAAGGAGAGGTTGGCCCCTCTCAGATTCACCCCTTGCAAGTTGGAGCGCACCAAGTCCACCCCCACCAGGTTGGATTCTTGAAAGTTGCGCTCGCCAGAGGCATATTCTGTCAGCAGCTCGTCAGCAGTTGTCACTCGGGGCATGGCCGGATACTGCCATCCGTGCGTTAAGCTTAACAATTTCTGGCTGCTCAACGGGGTACTGATGACCGCTCCGAAAGACCTACGAAACGCTAACAAACACTTCCAGAGTGTTCAGTGCCTGTCGCGTCTCTGCTTTCTTCCTGCTTCCACGACTCGTGACTGGTAGTAAGCTTCAGGCTTACCACCCCGCTAGAGGAATCTCCACAGGCGTCTCTTTCCCCAGAGCTTGGGGTAGTTGAGCGCTTTAAGTAGCACTCAAAATACCACCGCACCAGGTTCAGCGCTGCATTGCGGTCGCGGTCTATCCCCAGACCACAACACGGGCAGCGAAATACCCGCTCGCTGAGTGGCATCTTCTGTTTGTGGCCACACCGTGAACACAGTTGGCTGGACGGATAAAACTTATCCGCCACCACCACCTGACAGCCGTAGAGCCGGGCCTTGTACTCTAGCTGTCGCCGTTCGCGATAGCGGGACGGAGTCCTTATGTCTGCCACCCGCTTGTGAGCTTTGCCGGTTGTGTTGATCTTTCATTTGAGCCAAAAGAGAGCACTGACGAGATAGAGAAAACTCAAGAAGTTCCTGGCCAATTTGTCAAAACGAGAAAATAGATGCCGGTACTGCTTTAACTTATGAAAAAAGCATTCGATTAAATGCCTCTCTTGATACAGATGCTTGTCATAATGCCGCTGCGTCTTTCTATTCCTTTTAGGCGGAATAACCGCTTGAGCTTCCCCTATCTTCTCAATCAACTTATCCGCATCATATCCTTTATCCTCAATTACTTTGGTATCCTTTCTCTGCCAGCCCTCTATCAATTCTTCCCCTTGAGTAATATCGCTCTTTTCTCCGCCAGTTATTCTCAATTCCAGCGGATTTCCCAACCCATCTACACTCACATGAATCTTGGTGCTGTATCCGCCTCGGCTTCTCCCCAAAGCTTGCTCCCCTTTTTTCCGGCAGCACAGGAGTGCGCTCGAACCATGGTTGAATCAATAATGAGATGCTCTAAATCAGGGTCGTCAATAAAATACTTGAACATCCGTTCCCACACTCCAAAACGACTCCACCGGTGGAATCTTTGATAGATGGTGTACCATTTGCCATATCCTTCTGGGAGGTAGCGCCAAGGAGCACCGGAACGGGCTATCCAAAGAACTGCTTCAATGAACTGTTTGCAGTTTGCTTCTTTCCCAATGTTAACTCTCTCTTCTGTCTGTAAAAAAGCCAATATCTTCTGCCATTTGTTTTCATCTAAAAAAACCAACTTCATCCTCTTTCCTCTATAAATTATTCTCTCTATCCTAACATAAGATCAACACGACCCCCAACTGCACCACCGCCTTCTTGCGGTTGGCAGAGCCTTTCTGCTTACGGCTCAGCCGCCGTTGCAGCCTGACCAAACGCCGCTGGGCCTTGCGGTAGGGCTTGGGATTGGGAAACACTTCCCCGCCGGAGCAGGTGGCCAGGTGATGGATACCCAAATCCACTCCCACCACCTCTCCGGTCTTCTCCACCTGGGGTGTTGGAGCTTCGTACTTGAAGGAGATGTACCAATGTCCGGCTGATACATTTACGCTGAACACTGCTGAACATCACTGTTCAACTATGCAGCGATAGCATTCTGTTTGTTTCCAACCAGAATGGCGGTATCCCGCAAAGCTTTGAGTAGAATACCCAAAGCGCAGTTTCCGTGTCGTCTTACTACCAATTTTCTGCTTTGCTTTGGCTACCATGTTGGCAGACTCGAAAGTAAACAGAAAGATCAACTGGTAGTAATCCGTACTGAACATATTATACATTATTTTCAGTATAGTTGAGCTTATTATTGACTAGAGTCATGCTCTCAAGCTAACAACCACGTTCTTGGGTGTGGTCACCGGGAGCAGCTCTGCACAGCGCAGCCAACCGAAGATAGGTACCTTGATGCGGTTGCCAGAAGTGCGAATACTCCCTTCCAGGTAAAAGCTGTCTCGCACTCCCTTGCGTTTGAAGCGGGGAAACTTCCCCAACCCACCCCGCCAGCGCTTAAGGGCTTGCTCCAGGTTGCGTAATGCATGCTGAGGGGCGCATTTGGAGACCTGGTAGTACCAGCGATGTTCTTTCTTCACCTCGGCCACTAGGCGCTTGTGCAGGTCAATGGCGGTGGGAAGTTTTTGCTGGTTCTCCAGGGCTTGCCGACAGACTTCTAAGCCCCAGTTATAGGCGTGGCGGGCTACCCCAGCGTGTTGGGCGGCTAGAGTTGTTTGCTTGCGGTTAAGAATGAGTTGCGTCCGAAAACCCAGTAACATGCCCGCCACACCGCAAAGCGTCCATGAGTTCCGTGAAGCTTTCGGCTTGGCGCTCACAAGCCCCCTTTAGCTTTAGGTAACTCGTGTTGACTACTGTAGGCTTTTCGGCCTGCTGTTGTCAGCCTCTGGTTTTGTCTGCTGGTTTTGCTGGGGTTGGGGGGGTGGGGACGGCCAGCAGGGATCCCCTGCCACGGGTTGGATGTGCAACTCCAGGTAGCCGGTGGCCGGATCCGGTTGACGGGAGAAGCGATACTCCGGGCTGTCGGCGAGGACAATTTCGGCGGTGGTGTAGATGAGGCAGCCGGGGCGCAGGTGTCCCCCCCAGGTTTGGCCTCGGGCATCGGCAACGGTGAGATGGAGATGGACTCCGTCAGGGCACAGGGATCCACTCAGGGCCAGGATCTCCAGGCGTTCCGACAACAGGTGATCCCCCGTTTGGTCGGCCAGGCGCAGGGTGGCTTGGCTGAGGCTGCCGACAGCGCTGAGGACAAACCCCGCTTGCAAGGGCTGCTGCCGGGCCAATCGCTCTAGTTCCTGCTTGAGATCTTGGCCGGGGAAAAGGCGCAAGGGATAAATCTTGAGGGATCCCGGCGGCATGGGCTGGGGCTCCTGGGGGCGGGAAGAGCGGATCCCAAGTCGCCAACCGGGCTTGACCACCGGGCGGGAGCGAGCGATCACCAAGCAGTCATCCGGCAGGGGGTAGCGGGCAGGGATGGTGGAGCCGGCAGCAATGGTGACATCGGATCCCACCTGCAAAGGAGCCACCAGAACCGAGTTGGCGCCTGTTTTGCTGCGATCCCCAATTTCGGTAAAGTGCTTTTGCTGGCCGTCGTAGTTGGCGATGATGGTGCCCGCCCCGATGTTGACCTGGGATCCCAGCTTGGCATCGCCCAGGTAGGCCAAGTGGGCGGCGTTGCTGTGGGATCCGATCTGGGCATTTTTGGTTTCCACAAAGTTGCCGATGCGGCAGTGATCCCCGATCTGGCTGTGGGGGCGCACGTGGGCGTAGGGGCCTATCCAGACGTGGTTGCCGATGCGGCTGTGGCTGACCACCGAGTAGAGAATGTGACACCCAGATCCAATCTCGCTGGACTCGATCCAACTGCCCGGCCCCAGGCGGGTTCCCGGCCCAATGCGGCACACCCCTCGCAGATGGGTTTGGGGCTCGATCACCACATCGGGGGCCAATTCCACCGTTTCCTCGAGGCTGCTGCTGTCGGGATCCACAAAGGTGACCCCGGCTTCCATCCAGGCTTCTTTGAGGCGATCCTGCAAAATCTGGTACGCCTGGGCCAGTTGGCGGCGGTCGTTGACGCCCACAATTTCTTGCGGATCGGCAACATCCAGAGCGATGGCTTTGCCCACCCGCTTGACGGCATCTGTTAGGTAGTACTCCTGCTGTGCGTTGTTGCGATTGAGATGGGGCAAAACCTGAGCCAGAGCCGGCCAGTGAAAACAATACACCCCACTGTTGATGCGGCGATTTTGCCGTTGGGCTGGGGTGCAGTCTCGCTCTTCCACCAGTTCCAGCACTCGCTGTTGGGCATCGCAGAACACCCGTCCATAGCCATAGGGATCCGCCACCTGAGCCGAGAGCAAGGTTACCTCTGGGTTCACCTGGCGGTGGCGCTCCACCAGAGCTTGCAGGGTTTCTGCCCGCAGCAGGGGCACATCCCCGTTGATCACCAGCAGATCCCCCTGAAAACCGCCCAGGACGGGCAACAGCTGTTGAACGGCGTGTCCGGTGCCCAATTGCTGGGCCTGCTCCACAAATTCAACCGGGTACTCCCGCAGGGCTTGGCGCACCTGCTCTTGTTCATAACCCACGACCACCAGACAGCGGTGGGGCTTTAACGTCAGCACCGTGCGCAGCAGCCGCTCGATCAAAGACAGGGATCCCAGTTTGTGCAGCACCTTGGGCAACTGCGACCGCATCCGGGTACCTTTGCCCGCTGCCAAGATCGCTACCGATAGTTCCCGCTCTGCCATGTTCCTTCCCCGAACCGCCCCCATCAAGTATAGGCGGCGGGATGCTGCTCAAAAATCTTCTAAGGTTGGATCCAAGTTCCTGAGCCCTGTGCGGCCAAAACTGAGCTAGCTTAATGGCACATCTAGCTGGTGCAGTCTATGGCCGAGAGCAGGGATCCTGATACGCCCCCACAGGATCGTCGGCGGTTAATCCGAGAGGTGGCCGGTTGGCTGGCGATGCTGGGGGTGCTGATCCCAGGGTTGCAGCGCTTCTATATGGGGCACCAACGCTGGGGCTGGGGCTACTTGGTGGCGGGGCTGATGGTGTTCGTTCCTTCCATCCCGCTGCAGATCCTCAGCTACGGGGTACGCGCCCTTTGTTTGCTGGAAGGGCTGTGGATCCTGACCATGAGCAATGCCGATTTCGATTTTCGATTCAACCGAGAGTTGATCGAGCTGGAATGGACCAGTGTGGAAGGGCGAGAAGCCCGGGATCCCGAACAGCAGTTGGAAAGCCTGTTGAAACAGGGCTTGATCACCCGCGCTGAATATGAGGAGCGCCGCCGGCAAATCCGCAAGATTTCCTGACGCAAGCATCTGCCTGGATAGACAGCCCGATAGATGGATAATGGTTCTGGTGTTGATTTTCCCGGCAATAGTTCCCACCCAAGCTGGGCTCTTTTCTCTCCTCTGTCATTGTGCACCGCCCTTTTGCCTATCTTATGTTGCCAAATCCTCCTCTCGTAGCCATCCCCCTGTTCTCTATTGCGGCAGCCATGCTCTTGGTCTATCTGCCCATGGGGGTGGTGGGCTATGCCCGTGCCCGCGTCGGCTACGACCTGCATGCCCCTCGGGCTATGTTCGATAGGCTACCTCCCTACGGGCAACGGGCCACCTGGGCCCACGCCAACGGGTTTGAGACCTTTGGGATGTTTGCGGCAGCAGCGTTGATCGCCTACATCACCGGCCCTCACTCGGATCCCTGGTATTTTGGCCTCAGCGGAGACGAAGGGGTAGCCGTGCTGTGTGGGGTGTTTCTGCTGGCGCGGCTGCTCTACAACTTTTTCTACATTGCCGATATTCCCATTGGGCGATCCCTCTCCTTCTTGGCGGGATCCCTGGCCACGTTGGGCCTGTTGCTGATTAGCCTGCTGCCTTTTCTCGGCACCGGCCTGGCCTAATCTGGCGAGAGAAACTCCCCCGTCATTTGTTGAGCCTGCCGGTACCCTGGCCCAACCTGCGATACTGGAAAAGGACTTCGTCCTGCTGTCGCCAACGGCGTCCTCTGGGTGCCTCTCTTTTGTCCCACGGCCCACTACGCAACGGTCAGCCATGTACACTCTGGAACTGCTCCTGAAAGGGAACCCTGCCCCCATCGTTGTCCACCAAAAAGAGGAAGAAGCGGCCAACCGGGCCTACCAAAGCATCGTCAATGCTCTGCAGAGTGGATCCCCTCAGAGTTTGGAGCTGACCTGCGACCGCACCGGCAAAAAGGTGTTTCTGCTCACCGGTGAGTTGTGTGGCGTGCAAATGACTTCTAAGTCGGGCAGCGCCAGCCCCATGGGAACCCGTCCCGGTTTTTTGGCCCAGTTGCAAAGCTGAGGACAGCCCTTTTCTCTCTGCCGCTAAGGGATCCCCATGTCTGAGGTGGCCATTCGGGTGGAGAGCCTGACCTTTGCTTGGCCGGAGCGTCCGCCGGTTTTGCAGGCGTGCAGTTTTGTCATTCCCAAGGGCCAGTTGTGGATGCTCTTGGGGCCCAATGGCAGCGGTAAGTCCACCCTGTTGCAGTTGTTGTCCGGATCCCTGACCCATCCCCAGCCCCTTTCGGGCCGCCTGGAGATTCGCGGTCGGCTGGGCTATGTGTTTCAAAACCCGGATCACCAACTGTTCATGCCCACGGTGGGAGCCGATGTGGCCTTTGGCTTGGGAGCAGAGGCTCTGACCTTGGCGGAAATTCACCAGCGGGTGGAAACAGCCTTGGAGCAAGTCGGATTAAAGCACCTGATCCGTCGGCCCATCCACGGCCTCAGCGGCGGACAGAAGCAACGAGTGGCAGTGGCAGGGGCTTTGGCCCGGCGCAGCGAGGTGCTGCTTTTGGACGAGCCCACAGCCCTGTTGGATCCCGACAGCCAGGCAGATTTGCTGCGGTGCATCCGGCAACTGGTGGATCAAGAAGGCATCACCGCCCTCTGGGTAACCCATCGGCTGGCGGAACTGGAATGGGCAGATGGGGCGATTTTGCTCTCGGAAGGTCAAGTGCGTCAACAGGGATCCCCAGAGCAGGTGCGGCAACGGATTGAACAACTGTTTGGGGCCTGAGGGATCCCTGCGCATCCTGATCCCAAAGAGATCGCGAAAGCGCAGCTGCACCCCCCTGCCGTCACTGTTTAGAATGGGTAATGTATCCGGTTGATCAATTCGGTTGGCACAAGGTCATTATCCTGGACTCATTCCTCATCTGGATCGGCTGGTTTTTACCTGTTGATCCTCGGTTACACCGAATCCCTACAGGTTCTGCGTCAACCGGTTACATCAGCGGGCCACCGGCCCCATCTAGTCTAAAGGAGCTTGAGAACATGGGACTGTCTGAAGTGATCGCCAAAGAGCTGGAAAATGCTCGCAACGTCTGCTCTGAGTACGGCGAAGGGGATCCCCACTGCCGTGCGGCCTGGGATGCGGTTGAAGAAGTGCTGGCAGCTCGCAGCCACCAGCCGAGGACTCCCAGCAGCCTAGAGCAGCACTGCGCTGAAAACCCAGATGCTGTTGAATGCCGGGTCTACGATACCTGATTCTCGGGAACCCCACAGAGTGGATGCTCTCTGTCGATTCCGTAGCGATCGACAGGGTTTCCTACTGGGGATCTCCGACAAAATCCAGCGGCCTGCCGGATCCCTGCCGGTAGGCTTTGCTTTCTTGGACTGGAAGGCTTGACTGGGTGCGGTTTCAGGCGCGACGTACAGAGCGCTTTCTTTTTAGGGTCATTTTGATTCAAACCAGGACACTGCACCCGCACTTAAAACGTTAGATGCACAGGGCCAGAAGGCTTTTCCCAGTACCTCGGTCGCCTTGTCCCAACCTGAAACGACTATGAAATTGTGACCTGCATCATTGCCATCCATCAAAACCAGGACAGGGATTCATCAAACTTATGGCTTATGGGATCCCCAGTGCCGGTGGAGAGCGTTTTTCACGAAGAAAGCCTCTGAGCAGAATCAGCCCGCAGCCATTGCCTCACCCACAAGGCGAAAGCTATTCCCAGCAGCAGCAGTTGGGGGAGCAGCGTCTGCCAAGTGGGATATATGCCCAGCCAGCGCAGCTTTGGGATCCCGACCAGGGGGGTGATGGGCAGCCAGTCCGCCACCTGCAGAGCGTGCAGGCCACTGCCCAAAAACTTAAAGCCCAAGTAGAAAACCAGCAGACTTAGACCCCGGAAAAAAACTCCCAGCGGCAATTTCAGCCCCACCTGCAGCAGCAAGATCGCCAGTGCCACCAACACCAGGGATCCCAGGCCGATCCCCGCCCAAAAATCTTTTGCCGAGAGGGAAGGGGCCAACCCCACATAAAACAGCACCGTTTCCGCCCCCTCGCGAAACACCGCCACAAAGGCCAGAAAAGCCAAGGAAAAAACCTGACCCGTGGCCAGTGCCGCCTGCGCCTGTTCCCGCACAAAGGTTTGCCAAGAAGCCACTGCAGCCCGGCGGTGCAACCAAAGGCTGACCGAGAACAACAAACCTGCTGCCACCAGCCCGGTGATCCCTTCCAGCACCTCTTGTCGCGTGTGGGTGAGCATCTGCTGGAAAAACAGCTTCACCAGCAGACCGAGCATCACCGCTGCCAGCAAGCCCGCGGATCCCCCTATCCACACCCAGCGCTTCTGAGCCGATTGCCCGCTCTTGCTCATAAGGGCCAGCAGTGCCACCAGCACCAAGAGAGCTTCCAGGCCCTCCCGCAGCAGAATCGAAGCAGCATCCAGGAACGTGTAGTCCGACATAGGCTCACCCAGACAGGCGGCTCAGTTTTAGCTGGAGCCAAGAGGATTTCTAGGCGGTGGCTGGGATGAACTTGAGGGCAGCAGAATTGATGCAGTAGCGCAAGCCCGTGGGCGGGGGGCCATCCCGAAACACGTGCCCCAAATGCCCGCCGCAGTTGGAGCAGTGGACTTCTGTGCGGGGCACAAACAATTTCCAGTCCGTCTTGGTACCGATCACATGGGGAGCAATCGGCTCCCAAAAGCTGGGCCAACCGGTGCCACTGTCGTACTTGGCCGCCGAGGAAAACAGCTCCTGACCACAGCCGGCACAGACATAGATACCTGGGGCCTTGTTGTCGTAGTAAGCGTTGCGGAAGGGGGGCTCAGTGCCCTCTTGGCGCAGCACATAGTATTGCTCTTCGGTGAGCAGTTGCCGCCACTCGGCGTCGGTTTTGGTGAAGGGATAAGTCTGTTGGGCCATTGCTCTTTGCTCTCCTGCTAAGCTGAGGGGTGCTGTAATCAACCCGGCCACCGCCGAGGTCAACAGCTCGCGTCGTCGCATGATGAGGTTCATCTGTTGTCGCTGTGTAAGTGGCGGGGAGGCCATCCCTACTAGGGGGATCCATCCGCCTTTGTCCGCCACCTGTGGGTTGAGACCTGCAAGCAGGTTACCCGTATCTTAACCCTTCTTTACGCTCCCTTCTGCAAAACAGGGAGATAGCCAGTATTCTATGGGTTCCATTGGCAGCTTCTATCCCCAGCTTCAGTCGCCATCCCGTTACAATGAGCGCAGGTGGGCTGCTTGTCCAACCCTAGACGAGTCATGGAGTTTTTCCTATGCTGCTGGTCGGCTCAGGTGCAAAGTTTGTACAGCAACTGGAGCAAGCTGGAGCTTTGGCCATCTATGTAACCCCAGAGGGGGGATCCGAAGGGCACTACCTGCGGCGGCTGCGCGGAGCTGGGTATGAGGTGGTCACCCTCTCCAGTAAGGGAATCGGGGACCTGGCCAGCTATTTGACGCGCATTCATGGGGTACGGCCTGCCACGCTGGGCAAATCGGAGCGGCGCACCTATTTCTTTCCCGCGTTGATCGAGCAGTATCGGGCCACCTTGCCCCCAAAAGCTAAGGGGTTGGTGTTCTGGTTTTACGAAGGGCATGTGTTCAGCCAACAGGAACTCTCCTACCTGGTGAAGCTGAGTCGGGAAGACAAGGGAGTGAAGTTTGTGGTGGAACTGGGCCGAGAACGGTCAATTCGTTGGCAACCTCTGCAGAGCGCCTGAACCTCTCTTCGGGATCCTGGAAATTTCTTTGCTACCATCTCAAGTAGATGGCCTGCGGCTCAGATCCCCATCCTGCTAGCGGTTTCTCGTGCCTGTGACCTTGCCAACCGCCTCGCTGCAACAGGGTACTTGGTTTAAGCTGATCTGCGGCGCAAGTTTCCACCACTTGCCCTCGGTTCGGGAGCTGGCTTTCCTTTACACGCTGGCCGGGGCAGATTGCATTGATGTTGCTGCCGATCCGGCCATTGTGCGGGCTGCTCAAGAAGGGATCCAACGGGCACAAGCCGAAGATCCCCAGGCGGGATCCCCTTGGTTGATGGTCAGCGTCAATGACGGCGAAGACGTGCATTTCCGCAAGGCGGTGCTGACGGCTCCCGTCTGTCCTGCCGACTGTCCTCAGCCTTGTCTGGCAGTTTGTCCCCCTCATGCTTTGACCCAGGCAGCCCTTCCTGCTCAAGTCCACATCCAGACAGAGCTGTGCTACGGCTGTGGGCGCTGTGAGCCGGTTTGCCCCCACCGGCGCATTGCCACCTTCGGCTACCAGGTCGCTTTGTCAGAAGTTTTGCCGCCTTTGGTCGAGCTGGGCATTCAAGCGGTGGAGATCCACACCTGCATTGGTCGCCAGAGGTCATTCGAGCAATTGTGGGGATCCCTGAAGCCCTGGCTACCTCAGCTCCAGGCAATCTCGATTAGCTTTAACGATGGTCCGGGCCTAGAGGCTTATTTGAGGGATCTGCTGGCCCTCATGGATCCCTTGCCGGAAGTGTTGATCTGGCAGGTGGATGGCCGGCCTATGAGTGGCGATATCGGAGCTGGCACCGGCAAAGCCACCCTGAAATTGGCCGAGAAGGTGCTGAACATGGGCCTGCCGGGCTATGTGCAATTGGCGGGAGGAACCAATGCCCAAACGGTGCCGCTGTTGGATCCCCGGTGGCCGGTGGCGGGGGTAGCCTTCGGCAGCTACGCGCGACAGTTGGTGTCAGCCTATCTGGAAGAGCCAGCCCACAGCTCATCGGAGTCAGGATGGAATCCTGGATTGGTGGCAGGGATCCCGTTGGCCAAGCAGTTGGTGCAGCAAGTGAAGCGGCGATCCGTTGCCTTTAAACAAACCCGTTTTTCCTGCGTTTAACGACGTTGCTCAGCCATGAGTTTCCCCGTACAGCCCTTCAACCCGTCGGCGGATCTGGAAAGTGCTCCACACCGCTTGCACGAACGTACCGGCTTTCCCGGCCAGGTTCAATACAGCGACGACCTGAGCAAACTTTTGGATATCCTGCCTGCTCCGATTCGCGAGCGCCTAGAACAGCATCCCCACCTGGATCGGTTGGTGGAGGTGGTGCTGGATTTGGGCCGCCGCCCCGAAGCCCGCTTCCCCGGTTTTGCCGATTATCTCTTAGAGGACGTCATCACCCGGGCTGACTTGGATCAGGTGATCAGCCGAGTTGGAGAGTTCAGCAGTGACAACCGCGCAGGCATTGCCTCTACCCTGCACCGGATCAGTGCCATTCGCAACCGCCAAGGCACGATCATCGGCCTTACCTGTCGGGTGGGTCGCTGCGTTATCGGAGTGATCAGCATGATCCGCGACTTGGTGGAACAGGGGCGCTCCATGCTGTTGCTGGGCCGACCGGGGGTGGGCAAAACCACGGCCCTGCGGGAAATTGCCCGTGTGCTGGCGGATGAGCTGGGCAAACGAGTGGTTATTATCGACACTTCCAACGAGATTGCCGGCGATGGCGATGTGCCCCACCCGGGCATTGGCCGGGCCAGACGGATGCAGGTGGCCAGCCCAGAGCTGCAGCACAAGGTGATGATTGAGGCGGTGGAGAACCACATGCCCGAAGTGGTGGTCATCGACGAGATCGGCACTGAACTGGAAGCTTTGGCCTCTCGTACCATTGCCGAGCGGGGGGTACAACTGGTGGCCACTGCCCATGGCAACCGCATCGACAACCTGATCAAAAATCCCACCCTCTCCGACTTGGTGGGCGGGATCCAATCGGTCACCCTGGGAGATGAAGAGGCGCGGCGGCGCGGCTCTCAGAAGAGTGTGTTGGAGCGCAAAGCCCCCCCCACGTTTGAGATTGCCATAGAGATGCTGGAGCGATCCCGCTGGGTCATCCACGAAGATGTGGCCGCCACTGTGGATCGTCTCTTGCGCAACCGCGAGCCGCTGACCCAAACCCGCAGTTTAGACGAACACGGCCAGGTGGTGATAGTGCGGAGCACCGCTGGCGCAAACGGGCGCCCGGCTCTATCTGGCCCCCAATGGCCCCCTGCCGGCAGCACAATCTCCGCAGCACGGGAGCGGGGAGGATGGCAACGCTCTGGACGGATGGAAGCTCTGCCTTCAGAGCCGCTTGAAAGTCGCTCGCAGCAGCAAGGAGAATCGGGTTTGCTCCTGGAGAGGCGAGAGGACTCCGTCCCGCTAACGCCAGCGGGATCCCGTCCTGCCGCTCAGGTGGTGGCCGAATCCAAAGCGGAATTCGGCTCTGACGAAGAAGAAGATTTGGACTGGGAGGGATCCGCCCTAGCCCCGACAGGACGGCAGCAGAATCCGGATGGGCCGCTGATGATCTACCCCTACGGAGTGAGCCGCTTCTACCTGGAGCAGGTGATCCAAACCCTGAAACTGTCGGCGGATGTCACCAAAGATCTAGACGAGGCAGACATTGTCTTGGCCTTGCGATCCCAGGTGCGCAGCCGTTCCAAGATCCAGCAGATGGCCCACTCCCGCCAGATCCCGATTCACACCGTTAAGGCCAATACTCTGATTGCCCTGGCTCGCGCCCTGCGCCATATTCTCAACATTGAAAGCGAAGAGGGATCCGATTCCGACCTGGAGCTGTTCATTCGCGCCAGCTCAGGCGATGAAACCGAAGCTCTGGAAGAAGCCCGCCTGGCGGTGGAGCAAATCGTCATTCCCAAGTCTCAGCCGGTGGAACTTTTGCCCCGTTCGCCTCTGATCCGCAAGCTCCAACACCAGTTGGTGGAACATTACCACCTGCGGGCCCAAAGCTTTGGCGAAGAGCCCAACCGCCGCTTGCGCATCTATCCCAACTAGCCCCACACGATAGCTCAACCGATAGTTCAGCTCCGTAGAAGCTCTACCCATTGAGCCGTCGTGGTTAGAGAGGAAGGACTCCGTCTCGCTTCTGTGAACGGGATCCTGGGCTAAGATTTGGCTACGCCAAGTGCGGTTCCCGCTGTTGCGACAGCGTTGCAGTTGTCGGCCCAGTGTCGTAGGTACAGCAGCAGGGTGCCCTGGGCATAGCACCATTTATTGCTATAGGGATAGCTAATGACTGCTACAGAAGTACGCTGGACCACTCGGGATATCGAGGCTCTTCCAGAGAATGAATGGATCCGCTACGAGATCATCGACGGAGAACTGCTGGTGACTCGCTCTCCTCATCACAAACATCAGCACATTATCGGGTGTTTGTTCTCCGCACTGCATCGGTGGTCGCTAGAAACAGGATTGGGAGAACCCTCAATCATGCCAGGGATCCTCTTTTCCGAATTTGATAATGTGTCTCCCGATGTTGTTTGGGTTAGTTATGAGCGGCTATCACAGATTCAAGATGAAGCAGGACATTTTCGGGGTGCCCCTGAGCTGGTGGTTGAAGTCCTATCACCTGGAAAAGTTCATGAGGATCGAGACCGCTTGGCAAAACGGAAACTCTACTCTGTGTATGGGGTGCAAGAGTACTGGATCGTCGATCGGCTGGCTCAGAGAGTAGAGGTGTATCGCAGACAACAGGCCCAGTTGGTCTTGGTAGAAACGCTGTTGGCTCAGGATGCGTTGTCTTCTCCCCTGTTGCCCGGCTTTGTCTGCACGGTTGCTGAGCTGTTTACCTCCCGACCCTAGGCTCCAGGCGTACAACAGCCGAAAGGGATCCCATCCCATCCCATCGGCCAAATCAATGAAGCAACCAAGATGCCTGCTGCTGCGTACTCTAGCCGGAAAAAGTGCGGCTTGGCCCTGGCCGAAACCGTTCTGGTGTAACAAGATGTTAAGGGCAGCATTTGCACTGGGATCCCTTCCGAAGGGGTCAGGCTTTTGCTGGCTCATGACGCACATTTTGCACACCTCCAAGGACACATGGCCATGTACAACAATCGTCGCGGTTTTCTTCGCTGGCTGGCTCTCGGTTTGGGCTCGTTGGTGGGTTGGTTACCTGGGTTTGCCCGGCGCCGTTTTGCCCTGGCCCAGGGAACTGCTTCTGGCTCCAAGGCTTCTGAGCCTGAGTTTGTGAAAGTTGCCACCCTGGCCGATCTCAAAGATGGCCCCTTCAAGGTGGAAAACGCCTTTGGGAAAAACACCGCCACCCTCTGGCTGGTCGGGGATCCGCAAAAAGAAGATTCTCTGCTGGCTTTGGATGCCGCCTGTCCCCATGCGGGGTGTGATGTGAACTGGCGGGGGGAGAACTTTGTCTGCCCCTGTCATGGCTCGGCTTTTGCTGCCGATGGCAGCCGTACCCGTGGCCCGGCCAATGCAGACCTGGCCATCTACAAGGTCAAGGTGGAGAAGGGAGAAATTTTTGTAGCCAAAGCCTCATAAAGTTCTGGGCAGGCTGTGGGCTTTGAGGCCAGGCAGAAGGAGTCGGGTATCCGGATTGAGAAGACAATGGGCTGAGCTACCGAGGCTCTCCCTATGGCTCGTCCCTACCGCTATCTGTTCCTCTCCACCCCTGTTGGACCTCTGGGATCCGGGGCCGGTGGTGGTGTGGAGCTCAATCTTGCGAACCTGACTCGTGTCTTACTCCAGATGGGATCCCAAGTGCGGGTGTTGGCCCCTGTGGGATCCCGAATGGCGGAGTTGCCGGAGGAGGTGATCGAGCCGGTGGCGGGCCTTCCCCCGGCCTATGCGCAAACCCAGCGCCGCGATCAGCCGGTTCTGATCCACACCCCCTCTCTGCTGG